>JAJFHF010000116.1 GCA_021775775.1 Hyphomicrobiaceae bacterium | reverse complement strand
GCATCTTCAGGATTCTCTTTGAATTTCCACGCCATATCAACATAGGTAAAACGCTCGCCAATCAATTTCACCAATTGGGAATCCAACCGATCAATTTCAGCTCTAACGTCTTCCATAGACGTGCATTCATTCGGCTTTTTATTTACCATTTTCAATCCATCAAAATTCAACTAATTCTATTCATTTAAAGCCCAGATAAAGTTGCCAAATGCTTGCAAAAAGAAACCGCCCGCAAAAAATACAACTCCGATTTTAGCAAACTTTCTTTGCTTTAACATCTCTTTACCTGTTGGAGTTTTTAACCACTCCTCATCTTCAATTTTCTTTCCACTTCCCCAATACATGTTACGCAACATCCTAGCCGTATATTGTATATATTCATTCTCCATTCTAATATATGGCCATAAAGTAATTATAACCCCGATGCCTTCAAATATAAGCCCAGCAATTGAAATAGCTGGGCCTGTACCAATGGCAAAGATATCTGACACATTCACACCCACCATTTTGTCGGTTGCGGCAACGCCCCAGCTGCCTCTTCAATCACACGCGCCGCTTTCAAAAGCGTGCCCTCATCAAATGCTTTGCCAATCAATTGCAATCCAAGCGGTAAGCCCGAGGCCGAACAGCCAGCTGGCACGGAAATCCCTGGCAAGCCAGCCATATTTGCAGTCACTGTAAAAATATCATTGAGATACATCTCTAACGGATCAGCTGATTTTTCTCCCACGCCAAAGGCCGGGCTCGGCGTCGTTGGTGTGAGCAAAACATCCACATCGTTAAAAGCAGCATCAAAATCTTGTTTGATCCGCGTTCTGACTTTTTGGGCCTTCAAATAATAAGCATCATAATACCCAGCCGAGAGCACATAAGTCCCCATCAAAATCCGGCGCTTCACTTCCGCACCAAAGCCAGCCGCGCGGGTATTTTCATACATAGAGAGAATGTCATCTCCCTCAACCCTCAAACCATATTTCACACCATCATAGCGCGCCAAATTAGAAGAGGCTTCCGCTGGGGCTACAATATAATAAGCGGGTAGCGCATATTTTGTGTGCGGCAAACTCACTTCTTTTATGGTAGCGCCCGCATCCTTAAACCATTCAATACCTTGTTCCCACAAAGCATCAATTTCCGCGCCCATGCCCTCAACTCGGTATTCCTTGGGAATGCCAATTTTAAGCCCTTTGACTTTCTCTAACATCGCCGCGCTATAATCAGGAACAGGAACATCAACACAAGTGGTATCTTTGGCATCATGCCCAGCCATGACCTGCAACATAAGCGCACTATCGGCAACACTACGCGTGATCGGCCCAGCCTGATCAAGACTAGAAGCAAACGCCACGGTTCCCCAGCGCGAAACCCGCCCATAGGTGGGCTTTAAACCAACAGTTCCCGTAAAGGCAGCTGGTTGGCGAATAGAACCGCCCGTATCAGTCGCCGTCGCGCCAGCACAAAGATGCGCGCAAACCGCGCAAGCTGAGCCCCCAGAAGAGCCCCCAGGCACCAAGTTGGTATCATCATTAGTGCGCCGCCAAGGGTTTATACAAGGCTCATAAAAGCTGGTTTCATTAGATGAACCCATCGCAAACTCATCCAAATTCAACTTACCAAGCATCACACCGCCAGCATTCCATAAATTGCTCGTCACGGTAGATTCGTATGGCGGCTCAAATCCATCTAAAATATGCGAGCAAGCGGTCGTACGAACATCCTTGGTGCAAAAAAGATCTTTAATACCCAACGGAATGCCCTCTAACAGGCCAGCTTCCCCTTTGCCAATGCGTTCATCGCTTGCCTTTGCCATCTCTTTGGCTTTTTCAGGCGTTGGCAAGATAAAGGCATTCAGAGCTTTATTAGCCGCTTCAATTTCATTTAAATGAACTTGTGTATATTCTTGCGCGGAAAAATCACCATTTTCCAAGCCTTCACGCGCTTCGGTAATGGTCAGATCAATCAAATCACTCATGGGGCTTACTCCACAACTTTAGGGACGACAAAAAAATCATCTTCAGATTTAGGGGCATTTTTCGTCACCAACTTGGCATAACCACCATCAGTCACTTCATCTTTTCGCAATTTCACAACCGTATCAACTGCGCTCGTCATTGGCTCCACATCATCAG
Organism: Hyphomicrobiaceae bacterium; assembly: GCA_021775775.1. Lineage (GTDB taxonomy): Bacteria > Pseudomonadota > Alphaproteobacteria > Rhizobiales > HXMU1428-3 > HXMU1428-3. Next base: position 7,502 of record JAJFHF010000116.1, on the reverse strand, counting down.
TATCAACTTCTTCAAGCTCGCTCACCCACGATAAAATTGAGCTAAGCTCGCCTTGCAGTGAGCTCACCTCATCATCACTTACCTTTAGGCGCGCCAGACCAGCAATTTTACGCACTGTCGCCTCATTAATTTCCATAGCCAAACCCTTTATGTTCTATCAACTTGCATTTTATGGGGGTGTGAGCACATCTAGCACCCATCATTGAGCTTAAACCAAAGCCAAAAGCATTTTTTCAGCCTAACTCATAGCGCGCACAGGTGCTAGCTGCAAGAGATTAGGCCACAAACTCAATTTTAAAAACATTTGAGTTTGTGGCCTTAAAATTTCGCAATTATCAAATTTAAAGCTTGCCCTATTTAAAAATTAGCCCTGTTTGGCAACCCGGGCTGTTTGGGCCACTTGAGGCGGTACATGCTGCATCTGCTCATAACGGCGCACCGTCCTAGGGTCACGAACCCCAATAATATCAGCAAATTCTCTCAAAGTTAAATTAAGCGTTGACCTAATCTCTTCAAGTTCTTTGCCAGACATATCTGAAAGGTTGGGATCATAGACAGCCAAAGACCCATCTCGCCCGCGCAAAATAGGAGCTGTACGCCCCGTATCTTTGATTAATTTATAATAAGTGGATTGAAAGCGTTTGGCTTCATCAGAAGCTTGCACGTAACCGGCCTCTTTTAAAGCCCGTACATAGCGCCGCGTATAACGTCCACTAGCCCCTGTTTCCAATGAAATATCATTCACTGACCACCATTTCGCATTCTCGCGCATTGCTTCCCAAAGTTTGTCTGCAATACGATTTGTTTCTGGCGCAAGTCTTTGCCGCATGAATGTCCCCGCACAAATTAAGTTTTCATTTTTAACAACATGTTCGTCCTTCTGACGGTGCTGTCCATTTAAAGTGCTCATGGGCCATATTCAAGCCGCCCATTCTGGGCATGTTTCAACTCTGAGCTGTCACAAAACAAAAACGCTGTTATGATGACGATTGAGGACTGCTCTAAAAAACGACAACTGCCTCACAACAAGTGCCCAACGACAAATGTCTAACGAAAAGCGTCTTAAACAAGCCTCATAATTATCACCAAATAAACCAACCCCAAATATGGAAATCAGTTCAAATAATACGCGCGTACGAATCATAATCATACATGATCTATCGCCAACACCCAATGACAGAATGTTGAACGACATTGTTTTTCTTTTAATATATGATAATTTTATAAAAACATCTTAAGGGTTACTGATGCTTTAAAAGAAAATGCGGGGAAAAATATAAGTCACGAGCAATTTGATGTACCTGATCAGCCAATCAAACCTATTAAAAATTTTCAAACAAACCCCTCATAATTTCTCAAACACATTTAAAACAACCGCGCTTCTATTGTGCATATGCCTTGGCGCACCCTCCCCCATACAAGCACAAGATCCCTTTATGGCGAAGTGTTGGAGCCCCCAAGATTTGCTTGTTAAAAAAGGCGAATGGCGCGCCCGCAAAGATAGCAAGCGGCAATCCTTGTTAAAAATAAAAACCACCCCTCTAGACATAACTTGGCCCATACCTAAAAATTTACGTGGTTCCATCCGCGCCGTAAAATTACCAAAGGGACAAAAACTCATAGCCCTAACTCTTGATCTATGTGAAGCCGCTTTTGAAATTTCTGGCTATGACGGCCGGATCATCGATTATTTGCGCGCCCATAACATCAAAGCAACTCTATTTGTTGGCGGCAAGTGGTTGGTCAACCATCCAGAACGCGCCAGCCAATTAATCGCAGACCCGTTGTTTGAAATTGGCAGCCATGGCTGGGCCCATCGCAATCTACGAAAACTCAAGGGCAAGCGTTTGAGCAATGAAATAACCAACGTCACCAAAGCATTCTCATTTGCCAGCCACCACCTGCATCAAAAAGCCTGCATCAAATCAAGCATCTCAAATAACATTCAAAAACAAATCAAACTCTTTCGTTTCCCCTTTGGCACCTGCTCACGCCAAGCCATGAAAACTGTAAACAAAAATGGCCTTTTGGCCATTCAATGGGATGTCGTATCAGGGGACCCAACCCGTTTACAATCCGCCCGCAGAATCGCGAACACCATTGAAAGGCGCATCCGTCCAGGCTCAATCATCATCGCGCATGCGAATGGCCGCGGTTGGCATACCGCCAAAGCATTGCCGCTTTTTATTCCCAAGCTCAGCGCCAAGGGCTATCGCTTTGTCACAGTCAGCGAGCTGTTAAAAGCTGGAGAACCAATCATCGCCAAAACCTGCTATGAAAACCGCCCCGGCGATAACACGCACTATTAGTGACAAGGCGCACGACAAAGCACACAGCCTAACAAGAAAGTCCCAGCAGATGCCTTCACCAAGTTACCAAGCAAACCAATATGACCTTGGCACCATTAACAACACCTCACTTCACCTTCAGGTTATGACCAAAACCCAATCACCCCTCCTTGCCAGCGATCTATCTAAGATCATACCGTGGCGTAAAATCCCGCACGCCGAAAACGCCCTACAATCTCATTTTCTAAATAATGACCCAGCGCTAAACCGTTTTGCAATTTATTATAACAACAGCTGTGTCGGTGCGATCTCAATCCGCGCCCCCTGGCTAAAAGGCCCCTACCTAGAATTACTTGGCTTACTCCCCTCATCCCAAGGCATAGGCATAGGCAGCGCCATTCTCTCTTGGTTTGAGCAAGAAGCCCCGCCCAAAACCCGCAATTTCTGGCTGCTTTGCTCAGACTTCAACACCCCAGCATTGAAGTTCTATGAAACAGCAGGCTATCAACAAATAACAGCGATAGAAGACCTCTACATGCAAGGGTTAAACGATATTTTGATGCGCAAACACATTACATAAACAAAAAGTCATTTGAAAATCCAAAGCCATATTGTTTAAGAGCTTGTCTCTTAAACCTAACTATGCTGATCTAGATCAACGATAATAGTGAGGAAAATCCATGAACATTGTCATTATTTTAGGGATCATAATCACCCTGGTCACCTTGATCCCAGTATGGCGACAATTCTCGAACCACCCCAGAGGTTTACTGGTTTTATTCTTCGCAGAAATGTGGGAGCGTTTTTCCTATTACGGCATGCGTGCCCTGCTTATTTTTCATCTCACTCAGCACTTTCTTTTCAATGATAAGGACGCCCAAGCGCTATATGGCTCTTATGCGTCCCTGGTCTATCTAACCCCCCTCATCGGCGGCATAATCGCCGATCGATTTTTAGGCACCCGCAAAGCCGTTGCCTTTGGTGCCCTGCTTCTGGTTGCTGGCCACTTTCTCATGGCCTATGAAGGCACACCAGCAACTCAGGCCCTAAAGGTTGATGGCAAGCTATATCCCTTTATCAGTGAAGGGCGCACAAGCGGACGGAGCAGCCAAATACAAGTCGGCGATAAAAGATATAATTATTCAGCCGATAACAACGGCACTTTCATCATCAAAGGTTTAGAAGAGGGACAAGACCTCGCCCCCCAAACCAAAAAAGACAACTATGAAATCGTGCTAACCAGCCGCGATCAAACGGCAACCAACAGTTTGTTTCTCGCCCTCTCCTTCATCATCCTTGGCGTTGCATTTTTAAAACCAAACATCTCAGCCATGGTCGGGCAACTCTATGAAAAAAATGACCCCCGCCGTGACCCAGGCTTTACCCTTTATTATTACGGCATTAATTTAGGAGCTTTTTGGGCCGCAATCTTGTGCGGACTACTCGGCCAAACCGTAGGTTGGTGGGCCGGTTTTGGGCTCGCAGGTATTGGCATGTTCATTGGTTGGTTGGTATTTTTATGGGGCAAACCCATGCTTGAAGGACACGGCGAGCCGCCCAACCCGGCCCGCTTAAAAGAGCCATTTTTAGGCCCTCTATCAAAAGAAGCAAGCCTCTACATAATCTCACTTTTATCACTCGGCCTAATATGGTTCGCTGTCCAACGCCACGAAATTGTGGGCGCACTCTTAACCTTTGCCTCCGTGTTTGTCATTGGCTATCTCATCTGGTTTATGAAAACGACCCTCACCCGCATAGAAAGCGAGCGGATTATCCTCGCTTTAATATTGATCGCCTCAGCCGTCACCTTCTGGACCTTGTTTGAACAAGCCGGCTCTTCACTTAACCAATTTGCCAACCGCAACACTGAGCTCACCATGCTTGGTGTCACCATCACACCAGGACAAACTCAATCCTTTAATACAGGCTTTATTCTTTTGCTCGCCCCCATCTTTAGTGCTCTTTGGGCCTATCTTGGCACCCGCGGACAAGACCTCTCAGCCCCTCTAAAGTTTGGCTTAGCCCTAATCCAGGTCGGGCTTGGATTTCTTGTCCTCGTATACGGCGCGCAATTTGCTGGCGACAATTATAAAGTCCCTCTGATCTTTTTAATGTTAGCCTATTTACTGCACACCACCGGTGAATTGCTGATCTCTCCTGTCGGTTTAAGCCAAATGACAAAACTAGCAACCGCCACCTTAATCTCAACCTTAATGGCCGTGTGGTTTCTCTCCGTTGCTTGGGCTCAATGGTTAGGCGCATTAATAGCTCAAATGACAGCCACTCAAACCATCGCCGGCCAAGTGTTAAATCCACAAAGCTCACTCAGCACCTATGTCAGTGTGTTTTATCAAATTGGCCTCTATGCCATTGCTCTTGGGATCATTTTAATGCTAGTCAGCCCTTTCTTGAAAAAGCTAGCCAATGGTATCAAGTAGAGCATTATTCATGAGCGGATTTTTCATCACAGGCACGGACACAGATGTCGGCAAAACCATTGCCAGCACATGGGCACTCCTTCATCTAAACGGCCACTATTGGAAGCCTGTTCAAGCTGGGCGCTCCAATGGCAAGAGCGATACAGATATAGTAAAAGATCTATCTGGCATTGCCCCCAACCGCTTTATAAAAAGCACTCATGATCTAACACAACCCTTATCCCCCCATGAAGCCGCTCGCATCGATAAGGTTAAAATCTCATTGAATGATTTCAAACAGCCAAAAACAGACAAACCCTTAATTGTTGAAGGGGCAGGCGGCGTTCTCGTCCCCCTAAATGACACAGATAAGATGATTGATCTAATGCAGCATTTGGGGCTCCCCATTATCCTTGTTGCCAGATCGACCCTGGGCACCATTAATCATACCCTCTTAAGCTTACAAGCCCTGCGCGCTCAAAACCTACCCCTCGCTGGCGTCATCATGAACGGCCCTCCAAACAGCGCCAACCAAAAAGCCATTGAAAATTTTGGCAATGTGCGTATTTTAGGGATCTTACCCCACTTCTCACCCCTAGATAAACAAACCCTACTATCAACACCGCCCTTAGTGCCTCTTGGCAATTGGATGAAGCCCGCATGACAGACATAATCGCCCGTGACAAAAACCACATTTGGCACCCGTTCACTCAACATAAAACCGAATGTGACCCAATCGCGATTGAGAGTGCAAAAGGCGCATCTCTTTACGATCATGAGGGCCGCGAAATCCTTGACCTCATCTCCTCATGGTGGACAATAAATCATGGCCATTCCCACCCCCCTCTTGTTGAAGAAATTGCGCGTCAAGCAGCTAAATTATCTCATGTGATGTTTGCCGGCTTCACCCATGAACCAGCCGTGACATTGGCAGAGCAACTTTGCCAAAAACTAAGCCCCCCTTTGTCCAAAGTCTTTTTCTCAGATAATGGCTCAACCTCAGTTGAAGTGGCTTTGAAGGTCGCGTTCCAATATTGGGCAAACCAAGGCCAAGAAAAACGCACCAATTTCATTGCCTTTGAAGGCGCCTATCATGGCGATACATTTGGCGCCATGGCAGTGGGCAAAGGCTCAGGTTATTTCTCTTTATATGATGAACTTCTATGCACCGTTCATAGTGTACCCTATGCCCCAACCTTTATTAATGATCCAGATGTAGAGGCAATCGAAAACGCCGCCATTGATGCCCTAGAAACAACAATTGAGCAACACGGCGACACAACCGCAGCGCTGATAATAGAGCCCCTGTTCCAAGGCGCCAGCGGCATGCGCTTTTGCCGCCCAGCCTTTGTAAAACGGGTCACGCAAACCGCTCGCAATGCAGGCATAGTGGTCATATTTGATGAAATCGCCACGGGCTTTGGCCGCACAGGCACTCTTTTTGCTCATCAACAATGCGATGTTAAACCAGATATTATCTGTCTTTCAAAGGGGTTAACCGCCGGCATGCTCCCCCTATCTGTCACAGTCATTGATGAAAAAATCTATGACGCCTTCTTGGGAGATGATTTTTCAAAAGCCCTTGCCCACGGTCACTCTTTCACGGGCAACCCCTTGGCCTGCGCTCTGGCCGTAAAATCCCTTGCCCTATTTGAAGAAGAAAACACCCTAGAAAAAATCGCAAGCATAGAAAAATTTCATCAAAAATTTGCCCCAAGCCTAACCCGCCATGAGAAGGTCGAACAAGTGCGGGTTTGCGGTTCTCTGCTTGCCTTTAATCTGAAAGGGCAAACCAAGGGTTATAAATCGACAGCCAGCCTGCAGCTTCGAGATCACTATCTTCGCGCCGGGTTTAACATCCGCCCGCTAGGCGACACCATTTATTTAATGCCGCCTTTTTGTATATCTGAAAGCCAGTTAAGCCGCGCCTATGATGGATTGCTACAAGGATTAGAGATCCTAGATTAGATTATGGTTTTCAAAAATTTTTTCAATTCATCGGCCGTCCACGCCGCCTCACTTGTTGGGATCATATGCGGTGCACTCTCATGCCAAACGATATCTTCTTGCCCCCATTGATCTTCCATAGCACTGACAGGAACAATCTTATCGGTGCGTGACGCTAAGATCAGTTTTGGGCAAGTTAAGTCAGGAACGAGAGCCGATCCATCCCAACAAGCCAACCAATCCAAACCCCGCGCCAGAACATCCTCATTGAGACTAGAGGCTTCAGCCTTTCCCTCCACCCCAGCCTGTCGCCAAAAATGATTAATCTGAGCTACTGGGTTTTTCTTCAGCCCCAACTGCATGCGCGTCAAAGCCCGATGATCTGCAAATTTACGAAAGTTAGAAAACCCAGCAATTGAGACCAAAGCTGTGGGCATGCTTCGCTCTTCTAACCCTTGCCATTGTTTTAACAACCACAACAACCCAAAGGAATGACCAATATAAACCGCTGGCGCGCTTAAATCTTCCCACGTGGTCTTCCCCCCATCGATAAACCCAAGGTCTATGGTGCGACACTCATAACCATCCATAAGCGATATGACAGGGTCCCACATGGTGCTATTCAAACTCCACCCATGGACAAAAACCAACGGAACACTCATACACCGCCGCCTTGGTTTTTCTGGTAATTTTTCAAGCAGGCAATCAATTTGTCAATATCAGCTTCACTATGAGCGGCACAAAAAGCAAACCGCAACCGCGCAGTGCCCTCAGGCACAGTTGGCGGGCGAATGGCAGTGACCCAAATACCAGACCTGCGCAAATGCTCTGAAAGAGCAAGCGCCTCACG
>JAJFHF010000115.1 GCA_021775775.1 Hyphomicrobiaceae bacterium | reverse complement strand
TATGGGCGCTTTGCATTGTCCTGAGCCAGACGCCGCGGTGAACACATTGTCTGGTGGGGAAAAGCGCCGGGTGGCACTTTGTCAATTGTTGCTCTCAAAGCCTGACATGTTGTTGCTTGATGAACCAACCAACCATTTGGACGCTGAGACTGTGGCCTGGTTGCAAAAATATTTAGAAGATTATACGGGCACTGTTATTCTCATCACGCACGATCGGTACTTTCTTGATCAGTTGACCAATTGGACGTTAGAAATCGATCGGGGGCGCGGGATCCCTTATGAGGGGAATTATTCTGCCTGGTTGGAGCAAAAGCAAAAACGCCTTGTTCAAGAGGGCCGCGAAGATGATGCCAAGAAGCGCACATTGGCACGCGAGTTGGAATGGATCCGCTCGAGCCCTAAAGCGCGCCAAGCCAAATCCAAAGCGCGGATCAAGTCTTATGAAGATTTGGCCAACAAAGCGGATCATCAAAAACTGGCTGCGACGCAATTTTCTATTCCCGTTGGGGAGCGGCTTGGCGGTGTGGTGATTGAAGCGGAGAACCTGGTTAAAGGGTTTGAGGATCGGTTGTTGATTGATGATCTGTCTTTCAAATTGCCGCCAGGTGGTATTGTTGGCGTTATCGGGCCGAATGGCGCGGGTAAGACCACAACCTTTCGGATGATCACGGAGCAAGAGAAACCTGATGGGGGCTCTATTCGCTTGGGCGATACGGTTGAGCTTGGCTATGTGGATCAGTCTCGCGATAGTTTGGATGATAGTAAAAATGTTTGGGAAGAGATCTCAGATGGGCTTGATCAATTGTTACTTGGCAAACGCGAAGTGCCATCGCGCGCTTATGTGAGCTGGTTTAATTTTAAAGGCGGAGACCAACAAAAGAAAGTTGGTGATCTCTCTGGCGGGGAGCGCAACCGGGTGCATTTGGCAAAAATGCTGAAAAAGGGCGGTAATGTACTCCTGCTTGACGAACCGACCAATGATTTGGATGTTGAGACGCTGTCTTCATTAGAAGCGGCGTTAGAAGATTTCCCTGGTTGCGCGGTGATTATTTCTCACGATCGGTTTTTCCTTGATCGGATTGCGACGCATATTTTGGCGTTTGAAGGCAACAGCCATGTGGAATGGTTTGAGGGTAATTTTGCCGATTATGAAGAAGATAAAAAACGCCGGCTTGGTGAGGATTCTGTGAATCCACATAAGATAAAATTTAAGCGGTTTGAGCGGTAGTTTGTAGCGTAGCTTATCGGCTGTTATTGGTTTTGGCGGGCTTGAGCTGGGATTGTTGATCTGATAAAATTCGTTAGATTAGTGGTGAGATTTTATACAGTTTGATAAATAGGGCTTTATATATAGGTGGGGTGTTATGGAATTTTGGAGTTATTTAGAAGAGATACCGTTTCGCTATATGACGACTGTGCCTTATGCGCTGCCATTCATTTGGGCGGGCGCTGTATTGGGACACAGCTTTATTGCAACCAATGCCAAATATAAAGCCCCTAGCCTGGAAGATCACGTGGCGGTTGAGGTTGGCAATGCGACCTTTACTCAATTCTTTTTGTTTGAGGTGCTGTTTTTAGCTGGGATTACCGCAACAATGGTGATTTCAAATGTTGGGCCTTATGTGTGGTTTGTGTTTTCATTGGTTGCGATTAGTGTGTTTTTGCAGCGCTATTATTTAAAACCTATCTTGTTTAATAAAGTGGATGACTTTGAACATAACAGGCCATTGCCAACTCAGTTTCATTATAAATTTTATACGGTTCTGGAGTGTATAAAGTTTATTACTTTAATTGGGTTGGGGACCTTGCTGATCAGGTATTAAGCCGTTCGGTGTTTTAATTTGTGATCTGTCTGGGAAAAGAGTGATCTCATCTCCCTCTTGCCATGCTGGATATTTCTGCATCACAGAGTGAAACAAGGGGCTCTTTAAAAAATTATCTAACCATCGGATCAAATGGGGCCAGGGTTGTTCATCAAACCAGGTGCGGTCGATATTGGAAAATTGACGCACAAAGGGGGCGATGGTGATGTCTGCCAGACTTAGGCTGTTTCCAAACAGAAATTCATTGTCGTTTAAGCGTGCGTTTAATTTTTGTAAAAACGCGCTTGCTTGTGCACGGTTGTCTTGTGGGGGTTCATCTAGGTAACGGTTGGCATATTTGGTGCGATCAAGGTGGTGTTTAAAGGGGCCGTCATTTTCAGAAATGAGGGCTTGCATCTTGCTGGTATCAGTACTCGCTTTCAATAAATTCAGCGGGTCATGTTTTGCCAGGGCCCATTTGGCAATATCAAGGCTTTCATCAATCACTGTCTTATCTTCTAACCACAGAACAGGGACTGTGCCTTTTGGGCTTAGCTCTAGCATTGCTTTAGGTTTATTGCGCAAGATAATTTCTCTAAGCTCTACTTTAATTTTGGCCGCTGTTAAGCCCAATCTTGCGCGTATGGCATAGGGGCAACGGCGGAAACTATAGAGAATGGGGAGTGAGTGTGTGCTCATTTTAATTATCAATCAATTGCAAGAATCTGTTTGTACGAGGAAGATATAATTATAATATGTCTTAAAATCAATAAGGGAGAGCGACGATGCCATTAATGAGACTTGATGTGATCGAGGGACGCAGCGATGATGAAATGAAAGCGCTACTTGATGCGGTTCACCGTGCCATGGTGGAGGCTTTTAAAGTGCCTGAGCGAGATCGCTATCAAATTGTTCATGAGCATCCGAAATCGCGGATGATTATGGAAGATACTGGCCTTGATATTCCGCGCACCGACAAAGTGGTTCTACTACAAGTGACCACACGGCCACGATCCAAAGAGATGAAAGAGACATTTTATCGCTTGCTGGTTGAAGCACTAGAGGCTGATTGCGGCATAGTGCCAGCTGATGTGATGGTTTCTATGGTTTCTAACACCGATGAAGACTGGTCGTTTGGCTATGGCCGGGCTCAGTTTCTAACTGGTGAGTTGTGAGGGGGGGTATTCTCTCTCACGGCAATTTCAAGCGCAAGTGCGCTTGAGCCTCCGAGGGGCGGCGCTAGGCGCCGGGCTTCGCCATGGCGCTCAGCCTTAAGGGCTGGCTCCTCCTTCGTGTTTTTTGCTCGGCGGTTTGGGCTTTGCTCTATTGTCTCACGGGCGTTTTTTTCGCGAAAGCGAAAAAGCCCTGCGACGGCGCGGCGCTCGCGCCGGACGCCCTAGGCGTCATGTTCGCTCGCTAAGGCTCGCTTCCTTCTTCGGGCGGATGGAATTGGCTTGTTAGAAAAATGACAAAAGGCGCGGCGCTCGCGCCAGACGCCCTAGGCGTCATGTGCGCTTGCTAAAACTCGCTACCTTCTTTGTATAGATAGACTTGGTTTTTCTTTCATCGGCTTTTTTTACTGATGCGAAAAGCCCTTCGTGAAGTGAGTTGGGTGTTTTTTATTGTATGGTCCATGTTTGGCTTTTTCAATTAAGACAATGGTTTCACGATTGCTTGGCGGATATGAGATAGGGGGGCCGTGTTGGATAATTTTATGGTGCCGTTTTGGTTTGACACGCCGAGTTCTTTCCATAATTTGGGCATATCTTGTGAAACTGGTGTGGCGTGCCATTCTTCATATAGCTGGGACATCACTTGCGTGCCTGTTGCTTGATCTGCGGTTTGTAATATGCGCTTTATTGACCAATAATGTTCTATGTTGCCCCCTTTCTTTAATATTTCTTGCATGGCGCCCTGCAGGCCGATTTTGTTGTTGGTTTGTTGGCGAATTTTTATGTCAGCCATTAGACAAAATAAGGCCCCGCCCCAATAGCGCCGCCCCCATGTGGGGGTGTGATCCAGGCCTTTGTCACCACTACGGGGTAGGCCTTTGGGCATTTGGTGCATAAAGTCTTGCCATATTTTTTGTTCTCTTAAGCTGTGGTTTTGAACTCTAGCAATGGATTCAATATAGACGGCGAGACCTTCAGAGAGCCAATAGTGTTTTTCATTCAGGCTGGGTAAGGCAAGATGAATCATTTCATGGATCGCAACCCAATCATTGTGTAGATCTCTTAATTGGGTATCTTTGCCAATATAAAGCCGGATGGCAGCGCCCCTATAACCAAAAGCTTGGCCTCCTTTTATCCCGCGCCCAGCGGAGGGCACGATGAGGATGCGTGCTTGAGATACAGGAAAGGTGCCATAATAACGGCTCACTATGGTGGCGCAGTCTTTTAGCCAGGCCAAGAGTGTGGGGTGAGATAATTTTAGTTTGCCGGGCGCAAAGCCAACATTCAACGTCGCATTTGGAATGGCGATGTCTAATGTTGATAGACGATCAAATGCCCCATAAGGCATGGCTTCAGATCTGAAATTGGTTTGGGCCACGGCAAAGCTTGGACCAACCAAGAGAGCTGAAAAAAGCGCTAAAAATTTTGATTTATTTTGCATGCTTGCCAGATAGACGGGCAAGTGTGTCGAGATTTTGGAAAAATTTGGATTATGCGATCACAATTATGTTGATGCAAAGATTTGCAGTTTAGCGTGGCAATTTTGTCTCTTGCTTTGCCTCAAAATTTACAAAGCTTCATCAAACTTAACAGGTTCGCCTTGGGCTGGGCCGATGATCTCATCTTCCCACATTACTTTATGGCCACGGATGATGGTGCCTTTGGGCCAACCTTTTACAGTTTGGCCGTCATAAGGGGTCCATTGTGATTTGCTTTCAATCCACTCATTGGTGATTGTATGCTCTTTTTTCATATCGACAATGGTAAAATCGGCATCCATGCCAACAGCGATGCGCCCTTTGGTGGCCAGCCCAAAAATACGATTGGGACCATGAGAGGTCAGATCAACCAAACGCTCTAAGCTTAATTTACCCTTGTTCACATGATCGAGCATGATGGGTACCATGGTTTGAACCCCTGTCATGCCTGAGGGGCTGTCTGGATAAGGTTTGTCTTTTTCTTCTCTTGTATGCGGCGCGTGGTCGGAGCCAAGCACATCAACGACACCTGCGTGTAGCCCTTGCCACAGACCTTTGGCGTGGCGAGCCTCGCGCAATGGGGGGTTCATTTGAGCATAAGTGCCGAGCTTTTCATAAACATCTGGCGCTGAGAGGCTTAGATGTTGAGGTGTGACCTCGACCGTGGCGATGTCTTTATGATGGGCCAGATACTCCATTTCTTCTTGTGTTGAGATGTGGAGGACATGAATGCGTTTGCCTGCTTCCCTGGCGGCTTCTACCAGTATTTTGGTGGAGATCATGGCCGCTGTTTCATCGCGCCATTCAGGATGACTTGAGGGATCGTTTTTACGCCTGATGTGTAATCTCTCGATTAAACGGGCTTCATCTTCTGAATGAAAGGCAGCGCGGCGGGTGATTTTGGCAAGAATTTTTTTGAGGCTGGCTTCATCGTCAACCAAAAGATTGCCTGTTGAGGAGCCAATGAAAACTTTTATGCCAGCTGAGCCTTCAAGCTTTTCTAGCTGTGGGATTTCATCGATGTTTTCTCTGGTGCCACCAACATAAAAGGCAAAATCGCAAAACATACGGTGGCGGGCGCGTTTGATTTTATCAGCTAAGCTTTGGGCACATGTGGTAAGGGGGTTGGTGTTTGGCATTTCAAACACGGTTGTCACACCGCCCATCACGGCAGCGCGGCTGCCAGTTTCCAGGTCTTCTTTATGTTCGTTGCCTGGTTCTCTGAAATGAACTTGGCTGTCTATGACGCCTGGTAGGATGGTGAGGCCTGGCACTGAGATGGTTTGATCAGCACTGGCGGTGGTAAGATCGCCGAGGTGGGTGATTTTGCCGCTTTGTATTCCGATGTCGGTGTGGCCTATACCATCTTGGTTGACGATGGTGCCGCCTTTCAAGATCAAATCATATCTATTTGCCATTTTTCGATTGCGCCTTACAATTGTGTTTGAACTGGGAATAGGCAAATTGAAGGTTGGTGTCTAGCCTTAAATTTGGCATTATCAGGATTAAAGGCGTTTCTTTTTAGCTTTTGGGGATTAGATAAAGATATGGGCAAAGTTGTAACGTTATTGGACCGAACCGTTATAGAGATAACGGGGGGCGATGCTTATGATTTTTTACAAGGTTTAATTACCAATGATATGGCTAAGGTGGCTGAAAAGGGGGCCTTGCTAGCCGCTTTGTTAACGCCGCAAGGGAAAATTAATTATGAGTTTTTTATTGTTCGCGTATCTGGCGGTTTTTTGATTGATACGCCAAAGGGGGGGGCGGCAGATCTGTTGAAAAAACTCACCCTTTATAAAATGCGATCAAACGTTGATATAAAAGATTTAAGTGAAAGCCATATGGTGTTTTGGCTTGGGCAAGTTGATGTTGATTTATCTGAGGATGGGGTTGTGTTTTTAGATCCTCGATCTGCGCAAATGGGCAAGCGGGCGATTGTTAAACTTGATCAGGTTGGCAGTTTTGTTGAAGATTTGGAGCCGGGGCTTGAAGAAGATTATATCAAAGCGCGATTGGCGTTGGGGCTGCCTGAAGGGGGACATGATTACGCTTTTGGAGATAGTTTTGTTCATGAGGCGGGGTATGATTTGCTGGATGGTGTTGATTTTAATAAGGGATGTTATGTGGGGCAAGAGGTGGTCTCGCGGATGCATCATCGCGGGTCTGTACGCAAACGGGTCGTTCTGGTTGAGGGTATGAGTGATCTGCCAGAACCTGGCTCAGAAATTAGAACACAAAGCTCGATGATTGGTGTGCTTGGAACTCGATTTGAGAGACAAGGTTTGGCGATGGTGCGCCTTGATCGGTGTGCAAAGGCATTGGCAAAAGAAGATGACCTACGTGTTGAAGGTGTTGGCGTTCAATTGAGTATTCCTAGCTGGGCTAACTATGATTTTCCCTATGAGGAGGGATAGATGGAGCGCTGTAGTTGGGTCAATGATGATCCCTTATATATAAAATATCATGACGAGGAATGGGGGGTGCCTGAACTTAGTGATCAAGCTTTGTTTGAAAAATTGATCTTAGAAGGGTTTCAGGCTGGCCTATCTTGGATTACGATTTTGCGGAAACGGGAAAATTTTCGCAAAGCTTTTGATGGGTTTTGCCCTGAAAAAATAGCACGTTATGGGGATAAAAAACTTATAAGTTTGATGGCTGATACTGGGATAATACGTAACCGCGCTAAAATTGAAGCGGCGGTTTCTAATGCAAAAACTTATTTAGATATGAAAGAGAGTGGGCGCGGTTTGTCGGTATTTTTTTGGGATTGTGTTGATGGACAACCTCTTCAAAATAACTTTAAAACATTTGCTGATATTCCTGCCAAAACAGATATGAGTGCTAAGGTTTCGAAAGAGCTTAAGCGTTTGGGGTTTAAGTTTGTTGGGCCGACGACAGTTTATGCGCATTTTCAAGCTATGGGGTTGGTGAATGATCATGTGATCACTTGCCCGCGACATCGTGCATGCGCTGAGCTTGGGAAAGCAATCGTTCAAACTTAAATAGGGTATACCTTTAAGAGACCGAAAAAGAGCAAAAAGAGAATAAAATAACCTGGAATGATACTATGAATGGGAACAGAGTTAGCGTTGACGGGCATGTTCAAGGAACTGGTTTACCCAAACGCGCTTGGCAAAGAATGTTATCGGGCCGCCGCTTGGATTTGCTTAACCCGGACCCCAAAGATATTGAGATAGAAGATATAGCGCACGGGCTGGCCCGGGTTGCTCGTTGGAATGGTCAAACCATCGGTGATCATGCTTTTTCTGTGGCGGAACATTCACTTTTTGTCACTGATGTTTTGCTGCGCTTGGAACCTGATGCTCCTAAGGCCTGGCAGATGGCTGCCCTTTTACATGATGGGCCAGAATATGTGATTGGTGACTTAATAAGTCCGTTTAAAGCGGCGATCGGTCAAGATTATAAAGTGTTTGAATTGAAAATTTTAGAAGCGATCCACAAGCGGTTTTTAATAGATGAGCTGATTGGGGCTGAGGCAAATGTGCTTATTAAACAAGCTGATGGCATTGCTGCTTATTATGAAGCTGTGCAGTTAGCGGGATTTTCATTTGAAGAGGGACGTGATTATTTTTCAACACCTTTTATTGATGATCCTCGTTTTGAAGAGTTTGTGGTGAAGCTTGGAGGGCTGAGTGTTAAACAAGCTCAAATTGCTTTCTTAGAACGGTTTAGAGGTTTAGAGATTTTATAAGGTGATCAAGTGTCTTCGTTATTGTGATGTTTGTATGTATGGCATGTTGATAATAAATGCAGTAAACTTTATTTTAAAATGACCTGTTGGGGGGCGTTATGGTGCAAAAATCGATTGAGGGGCAGGCGATATTTTGTGGGCCTCTTGATGAGGTGCACAAGACAATAAAGCAATATAATATTGGATGGCTTGTCTCTGCAATTAATGAAGATAAGATGTTGGATACGCCTAGCGCTATCACACCCGAACGCCATTTAAAATTAGCTATGAATGATATTAGTGTCGTGCGTGATGGTTTGGTGTTGCCAAGTGAAAATCATGTTAGCAGGCTGGTGAATTTTGTTCAAAATTGGGATCAGCGTGAGCCCTTAATGATTCATTGTTGGGCTGGGGTTTCGCGCTCGACGGCAGGTTTGTTTATTATGCTTTGTCATCTTAATGAAGGCGTGGATGAGGAGAAAATTGCGTTTGCTTTACGGCGCGCTAGCCCTACGGCGACGCCTAACATGCGCCTTGTTGCTTTGGCTGACGATTATCTTGATAGAGGCGGCGCTATGGTGGCCGCAATCGATAAGATTGGTCAAGGAGAAATGGCATTTGAAGGAGATGTGTTCTCACTTCAGGCCAAATTTGGATAGGTTGTTTTATCGATGAGCACATCTCATAAGGGGGGCGTTGAGATTGATCTCAACGGGGCCATCGTGGCGTTGGATGAAAATGGGCCTGTTTTTTTGACCGTTGCTAATCCGAAACAAGATGGACTTTATGGCTTGCCCTTTGGGCCATTTGATCCGTTGAGCCATCGCACTATGGAGATGGCTGTGCGTGGGTTTGTGAAGCAACAAACAGGGCTTCATCTTGGCTATATTGAACAGCTTTACACATTTGGAGATCGAGGGCGGGCAGCTGCTGCGCTTAAGGTTGATGAAATGCCTGTGGTTTCAATTGGATATTTGGCGCTTACGCGTATGCGTGATGAGACCCCTTTGGGGGCTGACTGGAGGGGGTGGTACTCAGCTTTTCCTTGGGAAGATTGGCGGAGTGGCCCTCCTGAAATTATTGAAAAAGCAATTCTACCTCGGTTGATTGACTGGTCGAAGGGAAGAGCGGCGCAATTTGAGGGTTCGTCTCGTTTTCAAACACGCCAGGCTATTGACCGGGTGCATATTTGTTTTGGAGGCGGGGGTGTCTCTAGGGATGGTGAATGGGATGAAGAAAAGGTGCTTGACCGGTATGAGTTGTTATACGAGGCGGGTTTGGTGGCGGAGGCGAAACGCGATGGGCGCTCGGCTGCGCAGGTTTGGTCTAACTTGCCGCGATTTGGAGACCCGATGATGTTTGATCATCGACGGATTTTGGCAACGGCCATGAGCCGTATGCGCGCGAAGATTAAGTATAGGCCCGTTATTTTTGATTTAATGCCAGCAAGTTTTACGCTGCTTGCCTTACAACAGTCAGTTGAGGCCATCAGTGGGAGTTTGCTGCATAAGCAAAATTTTAGACGGTTGGTTGAAAGTGCTGGTGTGGTTGTAGCAACAGGAGAGATGTCGGGTGAGACAGGCGGGCGGCCTGCAAAACTGTTTCGATTTCGCAAAGAAGTGTTGCTTGAGCGGCGTACTGCTGGTGTGCGTGTGCGCTCTTAATGAGGCATGATATCATAGGTTTTTTAGATCTTCGTATTTTGACGAACTGGTAGCTTAGTTGCTAAAGAATAAAGAAATAAAATTGGATGATTTCTTTTTCTTTTTTACAACTTGGACAGGGCGCTTTTTAACTTTTTGACGCGGCTCTAAGCCGATTGGGCGTCCTTGTAGGGCTGCCATAACTCTCTTATCATGACCATAAATATCATTGAAATGTTTCATTGATCCATCTTGATTTGCCCACATTGTGAAATAAGTTACATGAACTGGAATTTTGTTTTTTAGATCAATTCGTTGGTTTCGCCCACTATTTACACGCGAACGTACAGTTTTTTTGGTAAAACCATCAGGAGCTAGAAGAATTTCAGCCATTTTTAATGGATTACGTAGACGCATGCAGCCATGACTAAAGGCCCGTCTTGTGCGGTTGAAAAGGGATTTGGTTGGTGTGTCGTGTAGATATACGGCGTGCTTATTGGGAAATAGAAATTTCACGCGCCCAAGTGCGTTTCTGGGCCCTGGGGGTTGGCGGATGAAAGTGCGTCCATTTACAACTCTGCTTTCATAGCCACGCGGTGCTACACCGCCCATTTCATTCCAGATGATGGATTGGGGTACATTCCAATAGGGGTTGAATACGATGGTTTCCATTTCATCGGAAAAACTAGGCGTTTTGTGTTTGGTCTTGCCTGTGATTACTCTTTCTGTGTGAATGATTTTATCATTTTTGGTCACCCGCACGAGATATTCTGGGATGTTAACCCGTATGTGATTGCTACCGAAGTTGGTGGGGACCCACCGCCAGCGCTCCATATTGGCAAGTAACTTTTTCTCTGGATTTACATTTCTTTTGTTCAACTTTAATCGTGTTGTTTTGTTGATGATACCTGTTGCTTTGATGTTATTTGCGCCTTGGTAATTTTTAACAGCCTCGACGAGGGCGCTGTCATAAATATCTTGAGGATAGAGTGGTCTGCCATTGGTTAATGGCACCGGTTGATTAAGACGTTGGCGTAATAAAGCGATGTCTTCATGTCTATCGAAAGGACGAATGACGGGGCCAGCTGGAATGATAATTCTTGGTTTTAAAGCGCCTGTTGCCGCTCTTACTTCATCTAGCTTTTTCTTTAGGGCCCAGTATTGAGGATGTTTTGGGTGATATGATATGAAAGTTTTTGAGATGTCGTTGGTTTTTATGACTCTGGTTAGCACATCCAAGGGGTCAAGATATTCTGGCTTATTATCTAGAAACCGAGAGATGTTTTGCGGAATAAGATTGCCACCTTTGGCGCGTTTTGCATAAGCCAAGATGGCTTGGCTGATCATTAATTCTGCATCAGCGCGTTGTTCTGGTTGCCCATTGATTAAGTCTTGAGAGGGGAGGGCAATGTCATTCACATTCAGGCCAAATTCGTGACCTTTTTTAATTTCTGAGATGGCTTTTTGAGCGATCGGTGTCAAGCCTGTTTGGTTGAGCCATACGGGTTTGCGATCATGTTGTAAATAAAAGGCCTTGAGACCTTTTTGTATCTTGCGGTCATAGTCGGTTTTACCGCGGATGCTGGTTTTGATTTTACCGATCAATTGATATTCGAGGGCATCTTCTGGCGTGATGATGATATCGGGGCCATCTGGCTCAGCTGCCAAAAGAGAAGTAGGGTTGATTGAGACAAGGCCGATTAAGGCAAGGCCCATTAAGACAAAGTTCAATAAGAGAGGGCCCATTGAGGTTGAGACTGAGACGCCTAATTTTTTAAAATTGCAGGCACAAAAAGAGCGAGCTGATATGAGAGAGCTGGTGCTTAATGGTGAGTATGAATGAGATGCCTGAGCCATAAATGGTGTCCTAAAAATCTTTATATTTTGAGTTTCATTCTCTTACAAAAATATTACTATTGTGCTCTGTGAAACCTAATGAGCTTTAAGAAAATGATGCCTTATTTTGTCTAAACTTTAGTGTGTTAATTATTTATAATTTACATACTAGATGTGGCACTTCTTTGGCCAGGGTATTTTTAAAAAACTATAAGAAAAAACAACTTATTGTAAAAGGGGCAATTTGTTTACAATTGCCCAAATTAACCATTCTTATGCCTTATGTTGTAATTGTGACATATATGGGGTTTTGTTATCCACATTGTGTCATCAAATTTCTGGCTCTGGATTGCGTCTTAACGGGCTTGTTTTTTTCCGAAAGCTGCAACCTGCCTGTCGTAAAACTCATCTCGTCAAATCCATGTTGAAGGCACCTTTTTTAATTTGCCCCTTGTTGCAGCCCAATTTCGCGCATTTTTCGGTATAAGGTGGAGCGACCAATGCCTAGATGCTTAGCTATATCTGTCATATGGCCACGATAGCGCCCCATTGCAAGGCGGATCATATCAGCTTCGACTGCGTCTAGGGGGCGAATATGACCCGTTTCTGTTAAAATCTTTACGCCCACAGGAGGGGCACCATTTTCTTCTTGATGGCTTATATCAACCATTTGTGGGTTGGTTTTCTCATCCCCTATCATGGCTGGTCCGGTATAAACCGGGGCTTCATTGCTTGTTTCTGGTAAGCTTGGTGGGGTTGCTTCAAAGCCTTCTACGTGCGCTGCTATTTGTGGAAATTCGCTGATTGTGAGGTAGGGAGTGTCTGCTAATACCACAGCGCGAAAGATGGTGTTTTCTAATTGGCGAACATTACCAGGCCATTCGTAGCTTTGTAGTAGTTTCAGTGCTTGTGGATCAAGGCCGGTGATTTTTTTACCTTCTTCTGAAGCAAAGCGAACAATAAAATGATTGGCCAGCTCGGCGACATCATCAAGGCGCTCTGAGAGCGGTGGCACCATGACGGGAAAGACGTTTAAGCGGTAATAAAGGTCTTCACGGAATTTGCCGTCTTTGACCAATTGGATCATATCGCAATTGGTGGCTGAGATCAGGCGGAAGTCAACTTTAATTGGGCATTTTGCGCCAACTGGATCGATCTCTCCTTCTTGCAGTGCGCGTAAGAGTTTCACTTGGGCATCAAGAGGAAGCTCTCCCACTTCATCAAGAAATAAGGTGCCGCCATCAGCTTCGGCAAATTTGCCGACGCGTTTTTCGGTGGCCCCTGTGAAAGACCCTTTTTCATGACCAAAGAGGATGCTCTCAATAAGATTTTCTGGTATGGCGCCGCAGTTTACGGTGATGAAGGGTTTGGTCGATCTTTCGCTTTCCCCTTGAATGGCGCGGGCTATCATTTCTTTACCAACGCCGCTTTCCCCTTCAATTAAGACCGGGATATTGGAACTGGCAGCGCGCCGGCCTAGCTCGATTACACGAGACAGGGTTTTGCCTGATGAGATCAGGTTATCGAACGTCATTGTGCCTTCGGTCTGACGTTTAATGCGGGTGATTTCATTAGTTAAGGTCTTGATTTTCATTACATTATTTAATGAAACTTCAAGCCGTTCGATGCTCACTGGTTTCACTACAAAATCACTGGCACCTGAACGCATGGCGGTGATAGCTGTATCGATGCTGCCATTTGCGGTTTGTACAATGATGGGCTGTTGGGCATTGATTTTTTGCAGATGAGCCAATACCTCATGACCGTTCATATCTGGCATGACCAAATCTAAAAAGATTAGTGAAATGGAGGCGGCTTGGGGGCTTTGCATAATGGCAAGGGCTTCTTTGCCACCTTCAGCCATTTTGGTTTCAAATCCAAGACGTTTCATGGCTTCAGCTAGGATGCGACGTTGTGCTGGATCATCGTCTATAATTAGAACGCATTTAGACATACTGTTTACTCTACTTTTTTACTAATACTAATGGTGGTGCTAGCGCTCATAATACAAGAGCAATAATCCGTGACCCCCAACTCTACTTTCTTCAGTTTGGCTAATAAGAGTAAATAAGGCGTTTATTTTTGATCAGTTTTTGAGCAAAATTAACAATTATAAGCTTCTGAACTTGTTATTTTTCATTTTTTAACGCCCGAAGTGCGTTTGAAATAGGCTTGTGGGCTTTTGGCAAATGTGTAAACTTTGAGCCTTTGATATAAACTGGGACACAAAGTTTGAGACAAAAATAATGACAAAGATGTGTTGGTCGTCAGTTGGTTTGTTATTTGTTTTTGTGTCTTCGCTGCTTTAAATAGTGGGTAATATGGAATAGCGGAATAAACATTTATAAGGAATGAAACGCGTGACATCTTTTGATGATCGGTTAAAGAACCAGCTTTTTTCAATAGCGGATGAAAATGGCATATTTCAATCTGCAAATTTTGTGCATAAGGCGCCGTTTGCGAATGAAGCCCAACGTGGGGCTGCGATTGAGGGTGATGACGTGATAGGTCAAATGCCCATATGGGATTTGAGAGATCTTTATGAAGGGCCTGATGCGTCTGCCTTAACTGATGATCTTAAGCGTGCTGGTGAACAGGCCAGTGCCTTTCAAAAGAGTTATCAAGGTAAAATTGAACAAATTGCGGCCGCTCAGACCGGTGGGGCTGATCTGGCCAGTGCGATTGAGGATTATGAAGCGTTAAGTGATTTGTTAGGGCGCATCGCCTCATATGGGCAGTTGCTATATTCGTCTGATAATCAAGACCCTGTGCATGCCAAATTACATGGCGACTTAATGGAACAAATAACATCTATTAGTTCGCAATTGTTGTTTTTTGAGCTTGAGCTTAATCGGTTGGATGATGAGGTTGTTGAGAAATGTTTAAAAGATGAGGCTTTGTTGCATTACAAGCCTTGGTTTGAGGATTTGCGGTTTGAAAAACCTTTTCAACTCT
>JAJFHF010000114.1 GCA_021775775.1 Hyphomicrobiaceae bacterium | reverse complement strand
TCATTGTAAATGTCATAATTTTAAAAGCAATGTAGCCAGTTCTTTCATAAAAAAAAACCCCATTTAAGTCTTATGTCCTTGTTGATTTCTTTTGCATAAATCTATCTTGAGTTTACTTTTTCTTTTGGGGTGATTAGCGTGGGTTTTGAGGATTAACGATGACGAAAAATCAAATCAAACAAGTTTTGGCCATTAGCTCTGAAGTTGGTGTTGGGGATGTGGGACTTTCCATTGCCCGTTTTGCTTTTGGCGCCCAACATGTTTCAACGATTGCTTTGCCCAGCGTATTGTTTGCGTGTCGTCCTGATATGGGAAAAATTGTACGCCATCCAATCGCCGCCTCTTTTTTGGATGAACAGTTAACCGCTCTTAAACATGATGGTTTGTTGCAAAATATTGAGGGTGTCCTTACGGGATATTTTGCTCACGCTGAGCAAGTTTTTGTCGTCGCGCGCCATCTTGAGAAACTTGCCTCGTTAAACCGCGATATACCCATTTTAATAGATCCTATTTTGGGAGACTTTGATACGGGCTTTTATGTTGACCTTGAGGTGGCTGTTGCCGTGCGCGATGTTTTGCTGCCGCTGGCAGATGTTATCACACCTAACTTGTTTGAATTTTTGTGGCTGGCCGGGGAAGAGCCTGTGCCTCGTACCCAAGTCGACGTAGACTTTACCGAGCTGAAACAGGGGCGCTCCAAGCTACCTGTCAAAAATGTGGTTGTGACCTCAGCGGCCCGGCTTTCTGGCGATGAAACAACCGAACATAAGGTCGATAGAGAGGGCGAACGCATTGCAACCGCCTTGTTTGAAAAGGATGATTTGACCGTTTTTAATAGTGCTTATTTTGAAGATGTTCCCAAGGGGACTGGTGATGTTTTTGCCGCGCATCTGCTTAGTTCATTGATTTTGGGTCACCCACTTAATGAAGGGGTCAATGAGACGGTGAGGGCTCTAGAGGAAATTGCAGATAAGGCAAAAGGTTTTAAAACCATTGCGCCTTATCTGCTGTCTTAATCCGAACAAGACGATTTGATTGATATTATTTTATTTATGTTACTGTTTTAAGACAATTTCACATTCATTTTATCGTAGTCATGTTCGCTAGAGCATTCCACTTTTAAGTGAATTCAATGAAATGCTCTGATTTTTTTCCACTCACGGCTATTTCTTGCCCGAAAAGGGCAAGAGCCTCCGAGGGGCGGCGCTCGCGGCGGGCCTCCTTCGCGGGAGGCCATGTTCGCTCGCGAAAAGCTCGCTTCCTTTTTCCTCTTGGACGTTCAAATGAATTTATCTAAACGGCGAACGCTCTAACAGAAATTTGCTAGTTAGAAAATTTCTTTTTAATCAAATGATCAATTGAGAGCGGCCCTGGCCCTTTGATGAGAATGGCTAGCAATGCCACAGCCCATAAACCATGGGTGATGTATGCAGCTGGGTAGACAAAGAATTGGATCACTGCTGTCATGATGAGCAAACCTAGGGCGGCAAAACGAGCGCCAAATCCAAAAATTAGCATCAAGGGCAATAGATGCTCGGCAAATGTACCCATGTAAGCTGCCCATATATGGCTAATAAGGGGCAAATTATATTCTTCTTTGAATAGAAAGAATGTTTTATCTAGAACAGACAATTTGTCAAAATCCAATGAAAAAGAACTAATTGGGCTCAACCAATCAAGAGTGAACCCTTCTATTTTTGTTTGTCCTGATTTCCAGAAAACCAAAGCCGTGATAAATCTGGCCAAAGTGGTGTAGAGCCAATCTGGCAAACAAGATACGGCGCTTATAAATTTATTAATTAAATCAGTCATAGTCGTCCTCTTTACTTTTTATATATTAGGCTGTTGAGCTTGTTTGTCCTTTTTAAAGACCAACAGCGGTTACAGCCCCTATGGAGAAAAGACCTGCCAAGTTGGCAGGGATATCGAAATTTTCATCAAGCTGTACAGCCGATTCTATGGCCCCGCCAAATGTCGTTCTTTTTTGCAAATATGAGATGAAGCAGGCTGTGCTCGCGCTAATTGCGCGCAGATTTACATCTAAATGGGGGCGAACGATAAGGGCGCTTTCTTCCTGGCTTGGCAAGCTTTCCAATGTCTCTTTTGTGTCGGCTTGTTGATGAGCTTCCCAAATGGTCACAACGGGCCAAGATGATTGAATGAGCTTTAGGCTTGGCTGGAGGGTGAAAATAAGATTGGGAATTTCATCCTCTTGATAGCTTCCTAAGCCTTCTATGGTTATTGGCTTACCATCGGCACTATAATAGGCCTCATTGCGCGCCCATTCTAGAGCCGCAATATCTGATAGATAAGGCACAGTGCTTGCTGGTTGATATTGCTTGATGAAGGCTGGAAAGTCAGCGCCATACAAATACATAACCGGGCTGACTGGTAAGTTTTGCGCACAAAAATGATGGGCCATGGTATGGAAAAAGTCGGGCCCAACCAGCTCGCCTGTCACTGGGAAAGTATCTTTCAATATGTTGATCAAGCTCAAGGCTACGTTGTTGCGATAGACATTAAATCGTTTGGTGGCAAGAGTGCCGCCCTTTAGGGGGCTGAGTTCCTTAGGCGGTGTCATTTCTGGGTTGCGCACCGCATTGGAAAATTCCGTTTGTAAATTTGACCACTTGTCACTCATGCCGCTGCTCTTTGCCGATCTAGGATTGATTGTGCGCGTTCAGCTTCTTTGTATAAGACATCCCATGTCGGGATATCATTGTCCCATTCGACCAATGTTGGTTTGGACCCGGTTTTTAAGATGGTTTGTTCATAAAGAGCCCAGACGGCATCTTCAACTTTACGATCATGAGCGTCGATGAGAAGCGGGTTACCAAGATCATCTTTGTCTGGTGCATGCCCGCCTAAGTGGATTTCACCAACATGGTGCATTGGGAAATTATTGATATAGCCTTGAGCATCTCTTTCATGGTTTGTACAAGAGACATAGACATTGTTCACATCCAATAATAGACCACAGCCCGTGCGTGTTGCGACCTGGTTTAGAAAATCAACCTCCTCAAAATCACTCTCTTTAAAGGTCACGTAGGTTGAGGGATTTTCTAGCAACAAGCGTTGGTTTAGAGTGGTTTGAATGAGATCAACATGCTCGATGACACTGGCCAGTGTTTCTTTCGTTAATGGCAAAGGGAGCAGGTCGTTAAAATAACCCATCTCATGGGAGGACCAAGCCAGGTGCTCTGAAAAACTTTCAGGTTGATAGCGATCAACTAGGGCTTTGACGCGGCCTAAGTGCTCAGGGTTTGGTGGTTGAGCGCCCCCTATAGAGAGACCGACACCATGCAAACTTAGGGCGTAATTTTCTCTTATTTTTGTTAGGTAGTGATGGGGAGGGCCCCCAGCGCTCATGTAATTTTCTGGGTGAACTTCAAAAAAACCAAGATCTGGCCAACCGGTAAGGATGTCTGTGTAATGGGCACTCTTTAAGCCAACACCAGCCTTGTTTGGCAATCTGGTGCCATTGAATGGCTCGCCACTGGCATTAGAGATCACATCGCTTACCTGATCAGAGTTTGGCATATTGGTTTGTTTCATTCTATTTACTCTTGTGTTAACCGTTGGTCGTTTACTTAACTCATTGGGACATTGCATTGATGCATGAATTTTACTGCTGAGACCTCAAAACCGCTGAAGCGTTCGTGGCTATAAACCAATTGACTATTCGCATCTTCAATTTTTACCCAAGCAAATTCTTTTATCGGATAGCCTCGTTTATTCACAATGCCATCCAGCTCCAACTCTAGAAAATTGTTCGCATTGCTAACAGAGGCATTGAGCACCACAGGATACCAAGGGCCCTCTCCATTTTCATCAGGTGTCACATAGACATTGAAGGTCTCATTCACATTCATATCAGAGCGCGGCTCATGAATGAGGATATCTGGGCCTTTGCCATTTTTAAAACATTTAACCGGGCCGACCACAACATACCCCTTATGGCCTAAGGTCAGCGCTGCTTCTAGAGTTGGTTTTGGGCACCCTAGGACACGCCCTGAAGGAAACAATGTTCTGGTGTGATGCAAGGGGGTTTTTTTCTCCCATTTGCGCCACCCAGTGGCCAGAGCGCCTCTTGTTTTGATCCAGAATCCGGGCTTGAATTCTAACAGCTGACTGGCATAAAGACCAGTTGGGTATGGGTCTTTTTTCAAGCTGTCACATTGTGCTTTGGCAGGTGCACTAATAAACAATGAGATGAATAGACAGAGTGCCATTCGTTGTTTCATAAGTGTGCTTTTTTTCATATCAAGTGCCCTTCACTTCTTATTTTAATCTTCAAACGCGCCCCTACTCACTTGCTTAACTTATGAGATCGCTTGCTTGTTTCCACCCATTATTCCTAGCTGATAGGAATGTTGCATTGATGCATAAATTTAACAGCAGAGACATCAAAACCACTAAAACGCGGATGGCTTGCGACCACTTGACTGTTGGCATCTTCAACCTTTACCCAACTAAATTCTTTTATGGGATAACCTCGTTTATTCACAATGCCATCAAGCTCAATCTCTAGAAAATTAGTTGCAGCACTAACGGCGACATTTGTTACAACCTCGTACCACGGGCCTCTCCCCTTTTCATCGGGCGTTACATAAACATTGAAGGTCTCGTTCACATTCATATCAGAGCGCGGCTCATGAATGAGGATATCTGGGCCTTTGCCATTTTTAAAACATTTAACCGGACCGACAATGACATATCCCTTATGTCCTAAGGTTAGCGATGTTTCTAGAGATCGCTTTGGGCAGCCTAGAACGCGCATTGCAGGGTAGAGCAGCCTGGAGCCATGTAATTTCTTTTTCTGTGTTAGCCCTCGGCCCTTGTACATTGGCCCTTTCGTTTTGATCCAGAACCCTGCCTTGAACTCCAACATTTGACTGGCATAGAGACCGTTTGGATAAGGGTTCTTTTTAAATTGCAAACAGTCCGCTTTTAACGGGCCAGAGATTAAAATTAAACAAGAAACGAGGACGCTAATAAAGATTAGAAATGAGCGAAACAAAAAAACTGAGATTGGCTGTTTCATCACTTGCCCTTCTTTATTTGGTTAGGGGTTTTCACCTACACCTAAAGCATATCTCAAATTTTATTTGTTCCTAGTCATTAATATGTAATGTATTCTTGACGTTAGATATTGAAGAGGGGCTTATAGTGATCGCAAAGCGAACTTAAGCCCCTCTTTAACTTAGCTGAAAACTTCAAGCTTACGCTGGGTTATCACGGTCAAGTGGTTTTAGGCTGCCTTTGCGATCACCTGGCAATTCCATCTTTGCGCACGTGCCTTTGGGCACAAAGGTCCATGCATTACCTTGATAATCTTGTGTGGATGTACCTGCACATGTCGTGCCTTCACCAGCTGCACAATCATTTTTTGCTTTTAATGAAATGCCATAGCATTTTTCATTTTCGGCGGCACCGGCTTGTTTAATACTAGCTGTAGCTGTCATGGCTGTTGCAACAGCTCCGGCCAATAGGGCCGCTGAAATACCAGATTTAGACATTTAGTTCTCCTTAAGTTTGTTTGACCTGCATATTAATATTGGTCAATAACACTAGATAAATCCTGAATATGACCAAAACATAGACTATCGAAACTTTTTTTTCACTGCACAAATGATAACAAACCTGTGAAACGTATGTGAAAGGCTCCGCGAAGATACAGAAGGTTGTTTTTCAAATTCCCTGTGATTTTCTAAATTTTACACCTATTCATCACTAGACAAGCCCTAGAGATACACCGTATGAATGAGAGCTTTTTGATGTTGGACAGGTGTAAGCGGAGGCTATGAGGCTATATGGTTAAGTTCCCTGATTATTTGATAGAAGGTCATAAAGATTTTCGTAATAACAAATACTTATCTCATAAAGATACCTATGAACATTTAGCCGATGCGGGCCAAAACCCTGAGGTTTTGGTTATTGGTTGTTCTGATAGCCGGGTTAATCCGAATGATATTTTTAACTCTGCACCAGGCGAGCTTTTTATCATTCGCAATGTTGCTAATCTCGTGCCGCCTTTTGAAACCCTTGGGGCTTATCATGGTGTATCAGCAGCGCTTGAATTTGGTGTCCAGCACTTAGAAGTTAAACATGTGGTGGTGCTTGGACATACGGGATGTGGCGGGGTTAAGGCCATGTTAGACACGACAGCACCGTTTCGCTCTGATATGACCTTTATCAATAATTGGGTTTCGATGATGTCTGATGAGCGAGATAAAGTTTTAAAGGCGCTGCCCACTGCCAGCCTGGCTGATCAGATGGAGGCGCTTGAACAACGCTCGATTACTGCTTCACTAGAAAATTTACGCAGCTTTCCGTTTGTTAAAAAGCGCGAAGAGGCCGGTCAGTTAGCGCTGCATGGAACATATTTTGATGTCGCCAGCGGCTCTTTGTTTATCCGTGATCCTGATAGCGGTCTGTTTAACGTGGTTGAATAGTCATCCCTTTACGTAAAAAAGCCGATATTTTCACTGGAGCCGGGCTTGGTTTTGCTAACATCAGCAAGTAAAGCAATGATCTCTTCAATGTTATCTGAAATCCCTAGAACTTCAGCTTGTTTGCGCACCTGTGAAAAATCGCCTGGGGTTAGGTTTTCAAATTTCAACCCGGATTCTGAGACATCTTTGAAGTTAAAAAAGATCTTATATGCTGCCGTCAACGCCTCTTGATCCATATAGCTAAACCGCACGTGGAAGGTAAATCGGCGCAGAGATGCAGCGTCGAGGCGGTCCATTAAATTGGTGGTAAAACATACGGGCAATGAATGTTCTTCCATCCATGTGAGCATTTCATTGACCTGGGTCACTTCCCATGACCGTGAGGCTTCTTGGCGTGAATAGAGGAAACTATCAGCTTCATCAAATATCAAGAGGGATTTCGATTCTTTTGCTTCCAGAAATGCGTCAGCGATACGTTTTTCAGTTTCACCGACAAAGGCTGAGAATATATCTGAAGCACGTTTTTGCAGCACATCAAGCCCTAGCTCTTTGGCTAAATAACGCGCATAGGCTGATTTGCCAGTGCCTGGAGGGCCCGATAGACAAAGAGAAAAGTTTTGTTTTCCAGAAGCTTTGAGCTGCGTTGATAAGTCATCGATATCACGGCTGGCCCTTGATATTGTTGGATCATAATCGTTGATTTGAGCACTGACTTGCGCTTGAAGGCCAGAGACAGCGCGTGTCACACCTTGGGCGGCGCGCTCAACAGCTTTGGCCCCGCCTTTTGAATATTTGGCAACCTTTATAGCGTTTTCCATGATCGCCGGGGTTGCATCTAATTTCGTGGCTAATTTGGAAATTTCGTCTTTGGTTAGCTTGAGACCAATGCGTTTGGCCATACGCGAAATTATGCGCCGGCGTTGGGCTGTTGGGGGGGCTTTTAATTGAAAGGCTAGAATCATGCGGCGTAATATCGCTGCATCTATGTCAGTGATGTTGTTTGACGTCCAAAGAATTGGCACTGGGTTTGTCTCTAGCAAACGATTGAGGTAAACCTTTGATCCACCGCGGCGAATAAGCTGCAGAGCGATGTCTTCCATTTCATCAAAAAGAATGGCTGTGTTTTTTGCACCGCGCAGCAAGCTAATGGCAAAGACCAGATCGCTTAAACGCCCTTTTCTGTCCGCCTCTCCTTCAGCGCCAACCTCTTCGCCTGCGGCATAAATCGTCAGACCAGCGGCTTTGGTGGTCACTTTTGTGAGTTCTGTCTTGCCAGAGCCTGGGGGGCCATAGAGCAAAATGTTAATGCCAGCTGCCTGATCTTTGCTCGCTCCTTTTAACATGTCACAAATTAAGTCACGGTCGTCTTTGATATGATCATAATCTGACAATTCGATGTTGGCCTTGAGCGGGGCTCCTAACAAAGATTGGCGCATCTGATTAAAGTTTTTAAACTTTTGATCAAGGCACCCATCCAATCTACTGGTAATTGCAAAGCGCCCGCCGGGCCCAGCTAACTCATTGCCTTCATTTTTAAGTTGCAAGATACCAGCAGCAACCATTTCGCCTGCAGAGCCGGTTAAACGCTCAACTTCACTAACGCTTAGCCCCGTTAACAAAGCTAAGGAACGAGAGAGAGGTCCAATTGATTCTGTTACAGAATTGCATAAATATTGCACTTGGTCATAACGATGGAAACAAGCAATGAGGGCAATGATCTCGTTGGCTTGTGGGCCCAACTCCAGGGCTTTGGTTAAATGCTTGATGTTGGTCCACATCGGTTCGGGCCAAGGGGTTTGGTCTTTGGCCTCTTCCAGCATCTTCAAGATTTCATCACGATGCTCTTGAAAAGCTTTGTTAAAATCTGCTTGGCTAAAACTTGATGAGTAAATATTACCAATGGCCCCGCTCAATGGCTTAGGCAGAGGCAAAGAGAGCATCTCTGTTCGGTCATTTAGCCAGTATAATACGTATCTAGCGGCCCGCGTTGGGATATGATCAGCTTGTAAAACACGGTGCAGATATTTTGCAACAAGCCCTCGTTCAATATCATCTGATGACATGATAATTTACTCTCTTGATATTGTATTCTTATGTATTTTTTACTTTATAGCTATTTTTAGCAAGCTTTGCTTTTAAAACATTGATGAGTTACTTTCTCGCCATGAATTAAAAGGGAGCAACCGTTCACTGGTTGAGATCTTTATAAAAACCATATTTTAAAGCTGACAGCCAGTCTTCTTTGATATTATATCTAACAAAGTCATGAATTAGGGTGGTATGGGGTTATTATTGTGAATTTTTGTTTTGTTATTTTTAGACATTAAGTCATCGTATACATTAATTAAATTTTCAATTTTAGCATAATGACCAGTCATCCTTAACTCATGCCCTTATTGGTGACTTTGATATTTAAAAATTTAAAGTTGCATGTTTGTCTTCAAACACTCCAAATCATTCACAAAAGGTTAAGACAATGAACTATTGGCTGTTTAAATCTGAACCAAACACCTGGTCCTGGGACAATCAAAAGGCCAAAGGGGCCAAAGGAGAAGAGTGGGATGGGGTGCGCAACTATCAAGCTCGAAATAATATGAGGGAGATGAAAAAAGGAGACCTTGGCTTTTTTTATCACTCGATTAAAGAAAAAAGCGTCGTTGGGATTGTTGAGGTGTTAAATGAAGCTCATCTTGATTCAACGACGGATGATGCTCGCTGGGAGTGTGTTGATGTGGTCGCGGTGATGGATGTCCCTGACCCGGTCAGCCTTGATGATATTAAACAAACCCCTGCCCTTTCAGAGATGATATTGGTGAATAATTCGCGCCTTTCCGTCCAGCCGGTCAAAAAATCTGAATGGAAACTGATTTGTAAAATGGGTGGGATTGCCAAGCCACCATTGTAGGCACATTGACGGGAGCATAAAGCGTCTTTACTGATAGCAGAAACAGGAGAAAATCATGGTTTTCGCGGGACTAAATTGGTTGGCGATATTTGCAGCTGGAGGCGTAGCCTTTGGGTTTGGCGCGCTTTGGTATGGCCTGTTGGGCAAAATATGGATGAAGGCTGCTGGCTTAAGCGAAGAAGATATTAAAGGCAAAAAAGACCAGCAAGGGGGAGCGGGGCAAAAACCCACGCCATTACCTTTTATTTTGGCCGCTTTGGCCAGCTTGTTCATGGCGATTACAATGGCTGGTTTCATGGCACATATGGTGGTGGATGTCCGCCACGGCCTGATAACCGCCGGGCTTGTTTGGGCTGGGTTTATTTTACCGGCTATTTTGGTAAATTATAGTTTTCAAATGCGCCCCTTTACCCTGACTGTAATTGATGCTGGCCATTGGCTGGGGGTTCTATTATTGATAGGGGCGGTTATTGGATATATGGGCGTGGGCGCATAGCGACTTTGCCAAACAATCTCCTTTTCAATTAAAAATCAAATATTTACACCTAAAGAAAGCTTGAGACTAACAAATGGCAAATGTCACCATCTTTACTGGATTTGCGTGTAGCTTTTGCGAACGTGCAAAAATGCTACTTACCCAAAAAAAAGTACAATTTGAAGAAATCAATATCGCCAAGCTGCCTGAGCAACGCACCATCATGATGGCGCGGACCAATGGGGCGCGCACTGTGCCGCAAATTTTTATCAATGATCAACATATTGGTGGAAGTGATGACCTTTACGCTCTTGAGCGTGAGGGGAAGCTTGATGAGCTGCTTGCCAATGATGCTTAAGATTGCCGCTTGAAATTTTCGTGTTCGTGACATAAAAATTGACTTGTTGTTGCCCACAAATTTGAGTGGAACTTATTATGAGCTCTCACCTATCTGACACTGACGATACATCTGATGCGTCTCGCGCATTGGACACGGCACATGTTGCGCTGATCCAAATGACAAGTTCAAAATCTGTTGAAGATAACTTAGCCTTTCTTGATACTCATATTTGTAAAGCTGCTGACATGGGGGCGACCTATATTCTTAGCCCTGAGAATAGTTTGATTATGGATCTGGATACGCAGCGGATTACTGATATTGTGCGCAGTGAGGCTTATGCCCAAGCTTTGGATCATTTGGCGGGGCTGGCGATCATACATCGTATCTGGCTGCATATTGGCGCCACCCCCGTGGCGCTTAACGGCGAACAGCTGGAGGGTGAGGGGCCACAACCTTTATTGGCCAATCGCTCCTTGCTTATTGGTCCCGATGGCTTGGTGCATGGTGCTTATGATAAAATCCATATGTTTGATGTTCGTTTACCAGGCGGTGAAACATATTGCGAATCCATGAGCTTTAAGCCTGGAGAGCGCGGTGTCGTGGTGGATTGTGATTTTGCCACTGAAGGCATGACCAGAGTGGGCATGACGATTTGCTATGATTTGCGCTTTGCAGGGCTTTTTCGCCAATTGGCAAAGGCTGGTTGTGATATCATTACGGTGCCAGCCGCTTTTACACAGTTTACAGGCAAGGCTCATTGGCATGTGCTTTTGCGCGCGCGCGCCATTGAGACAGGGTGCTTTATTTTGGCCAGTGCGCAGACCGGATTGCACCAAACAGGGCGCGAGACTTATGGCCATAGTTTGGTGGTTGCGCCTTGGGGCGAAGTTTTGCTGGATGCCGGCGTGGAAACCGGAGTGTTTTCTGCCCAACTGGACCTTAAGAAGATTGGTCAAGCACGGTCTAACGTGCCCTCACTTGATCATGATCGTGTGTTTAAGATGAGTGATAAATTCGTTTAATATCGGTTTATTATAACTTAGAGTCTGTTTGAGTTTATAACCTATAAGTAATGCTTGAAAATTCATTTAAATTACACACAGAAATGATTATAGTCTAATCTGCACAGCTATACTGTATGCTTTCTTGTAGGATATGACTTAACCTTAGGATTTAAAACGTGATTCGTTATCAACTTGTTTGCAAATGTGAGCATCAATTTGAATCGTGGTTTCGATCAGGTGATGATTATGATCATCAACAAAAAGAAGATCTATTGTGGTGCCC
>JAJFHF010000113.1 GCA_021775775.1 Hyphomicrobiaceae bacterium | reverse complement strand
GGGCCTTGGAGAAATGAATGCGGACCAACTTTGGGACACCACCCTTGATAGTTCTGTGCGCACACTCTTGCAGGTAAAAATTGGCGAGCTTAGTGAAGCGGATGATATCTTTTCCAAACTCATGGGTGATGTGGTTGAGCCGCGGCGTGAATTTATTCAAGCGAATGCTTTGAGTGTTGATAATTTGGATGTTTAAAGAGGGATAGTTTATTTACTCTCAGGCTCAAGTGCGAAAAGCGCTTGAGCCTGAGAAGGCGCGGCCCATCTTTTGCGATCAGCTTATCCGTACTCGCTAAAGCTCCGCTCGGGCTGATCTTGTGCGCCGGACCTTCCTTCGCCCGATGCCATGTGCGCTCGCTAAGCTCGCTTCCCTCTTCATATAGTTAGCTTTTGTTTTCTCTCACGGCTATTTCAAGCGCGAAAAGCGCTTGAGCCTGCGAGGCGCGGCGCTCGCGCCGGACGCCATCTGGCGTCATGTTCGCTCGCAAGCTCGCTTCCTTCTTCGTAATGAGAACGTACTAGAGAGCGAGATGCAATTTATTGGATTTTCTTCTCATGCTTCATCATAAATAAGCACATTTAGCTCCATGGGCCCGTGGGCCCCTAGGGTGAGTGCTTGCTCAATGTCTGCCGTGCGCGAGGGGCCTGAAATCATATTGATGGTGCGCGGGATGTTGTTTTTTGCGCTGTGAGAGAGGCTTGAATGATAGGCCTCTTCGTAGGTTTCGCAAATTTTATCACTCGGTAATAACACAATATGACAGGCGCTTAGAAAGTTCAGCGGCGTTGGATTTTCATTGCTGGAGAGCATGAAAAGGGTGCCTGTTTCACTAGCGGCGGCATCAGCTATTGTGAGCGAAATTAATGCGTCCCCTTCACTTAGCAGGGGTTGTGTTGGCCAGGAAACGAGCTTGATGGTGTCATTGTTCAGCATCGCTTCATTGCCCTTAATCAGCTCCTTTAGTGTTGAATTGTCACCGTAAGCGATCTCAATAGGGTCTGTTTCTTCCCCCCTATCCAGGGCTGGGTCATTTGAGTTTTGGGTGCGTTTGGCCCAGTTTTTTGCACAGTTCGCGATCTGTGAGGGGACCTTTGATGCACTCTCTAAATGATAGATTGTTGCGCTTTGCCCTTCTAAAATTTTTGTTAGTTTTTCAATATTTGACGTTTTGTTCGCTGATGGAGAGCGAGATTTTTCTCTGGTCACACTCGTTTGTTTGGCCCAGTCTTGAGGCGTTATTTCTGCCTTGATCAAGCCACCATCGCGGCCCTTTACGGCGGTTGAAATATCTTTCAAAAATTGTGTTTTGGATGAGTTGGTCATTGATTTTATTCTTTGTTCTTTTTATCGGTTTGATACTGCACCTGGAAACTCTTTTTCTCAATATTTGGGAGGCTGCGGTGCTTTTGCCAAGCAGCCAGTGCCGGAATGATATTGGTGATTGTTTTCTGTTTTGTTACCCATGAGACCATTGGCAACCCTATGGCCATGGCCCAATTATAGAGACGAGGTCGTTTGGCCAAACTGGCCCATAGGTGCATTGGTAAATTTGCAACCAAGCCAGCTTTGTTTGTTGCCTTTTGCCGCCATTGCCGCATGAGTTTGGTCAAGGGGATTTGCATCGGGCAAACCTCATTGCAGCGCCCACAAAAACTAGAGGCAAAGGGTAGATCTTGGGACTTTTCCCCCATAAATTGAGGAGATAAAACTGCCCCCATGGGCCCTGGATAGACTGAACCATAGGCATGGCCACCGATATTTTGATAGACAGGACAATGATTTAAGCACGCCCCGCAACGAATACAGCGGAGCATGTCTTCAAAATCTGAGCCCAGCATTTGGCTGCGGCCATTATCCAACAACACCACATGAAAATTATTTGGTCCCGTTAGATCATCAGGCCGTTTGGCCCCCGTGATAAAGGATGTATAGGTGGAGATGGCCTGGCCGGTGGCGGAGCGCGCCAACAGCCTTAAAATTGTGCTGGCATCTTCAAAGGTGGGCACTAGTTTTTCAAAACTGGAGATCACAATGTGGGTGTTTGGTAGACTGGAGCACAGATCGCCATTGCCTTCATTGGTGACAAGGGTTGTGCTGCCCGTTTCTGCAATGAGCAAATTGGCCCCGGTTATGCCCACATCTGCATTGATGAATTTTTCACGCAAAATGCCGCGTGCTTCTTTGACAAAATCTTGTGGGGTTTCCAGCTCGCGGTCACGGGGAAGAGATTTATGGGCTGTTTTAAAATCATCGCGAATTTCCTCACGGGTGAGATGTACAGCTGGGGCGATGATATGGCTTGGGATTTCATTGCGCAATTGGATGAGATATTCGCCCAGATCAGTTTCAACACATTCAAAACCTTCATCTTCCAAGTGATGGGTTAGGTTGATTTCCTCTCCCACCATGGTTTTGCCTTTGGCAATAGATTTTGCATTTTGCTCTTTGCATATTTGAGTGATTATATCTCTAGCCTGCCCCGGCGTGCTGGCAAAGTGCAACTGCCCGCCTTGCGCGTTTAGGGCTTGCTCAAATTGTTCTAGATAGTGCTCTAAATGGGTAAGGGTGTGCCGTTTGATCGCAACGGCGCGATCAGACAGAGCCTTAAATTGCGGGCAGCCCTCTAGCGCCATGGCGCGCTTATTGACAAAACCTTTGCCAATTACAGACAAGGCTTTTTGCAAATTGGCAT
Organism: Hyphomicrobiaceae bacterium; assembly: GCA_021775775.1. Lineage (GTDB taxonomy): Bacteria > Pseudomonadota > Alphaproteobacteria > Rhizobiales > HXMU1428-3 > HXMU1428-3. Next base: position 21,141 of record JAJFHF010000113.1, on the reverse strand, counting down.
CGGTTAATGCCTCATGTGCGCGGCCCTTAAGTCCTTTGTTTAATTGTTCTTTTTCGCTTACATGGGGCTGGGACATAGGTTCTTTATTGCATTTCTTTTTTTAATTAGAATGAGATTTATAGCGTGTTATAAATTTGGGGTATGACGCGGTCTGTAAATTTGTGATATTTCCTTGGATCTTAGTGTATGCCCTAGTCTATAGAGGGTTTGGGATTATGAAAAGGCTTAGTGTATGAAACGTTTGGTTATGACATGTGTGGTTGGATTTTTAGCGCTTTTGGCCGTATTTGCATTTTGGGATCGCATATTTCAGCGCGCTGACATGCAAAGCCGCGCGGTACCTGAAATCGGCACAGGTTTTCGTGACGTGAGCGAAGTGCGCACCAAAGAGTTTATGGTGGTAACCGCCAATCGCCATGCCAGCGGCGCGGCACGTCTTATCATTGAACAAGGTGGCAACGCGGTGGATGGGGTCATCGCTGCCCAATTGATGTTGACCTTGGTGGAGCCGCAATCTTCTGGCCTGGGCGGGGGGGCGTTTTTACTCTATTGGGATCAGCTTTCTCAAAAATTACAAAGTTTTGATGGGCGCGAGGTTGCGCCCAGCGCGGTGTCTGAGACGTTGTTTTTGCGCGGCGATGGCTCGGCTCTTGGCTTTGGTGAGGCGGTGCGCTCAGGGCGCTCCATTGGCGTGCCTGGTGTCACGGCTATGTTATGGAAATTGCACAAACAGCACGGCAAACTGCCTTGGGCCGATCTGTTTGCCCCCGCCCTTGCTTTGGCGCAGCAAGGGTTTGAGGTTTCACCGCGCTTGCACACAATGCTAAAACGCAAAGGTGCCGCCTTTTTTAACCAAAACGCTAAGAGCCTGTTTTATGACGAAAGCGAGGCCGCACGCCCTGTAGGATTTCTATTGAAGAATGAAGCCTTGGCTGCCACGTTTCAAACGATTGCTCAGCTTGGTGCACAAGGATTTTACGAAGGGTCCCTTGCGCAGGCCATTATAGAAACGGCGCAAAAAGCCCCATCTGTACCAAGCTTGATGAGTTTGGAAGATTTGCAATCCTACAAAGCGGTTGAGCGTGCGCCGGTTTGCGGGGCCTATCATAAATGGAAGGTTTGTGGGATGGGGCCGCCCTCTTCTGGTGGGCTGACCGTTGCAATGATTTTAGGGCTGCTTGAGGGAAAAGATTTGGGCAAAGCACCAACCCCTCACGCTTTGCACCTGATTGGTGAAGCTGAAAAATTGGCTTATGCTGATCGGAACCGCTATATGGCGGATCCTGATTTTATCCCTCAACCGAAGGGGTTTTTGGACCCTGGTTATCTGGCGAAAAGATCGGCGTTGATTGATAGCAAAAGGGCTGTAAAAAAAGCTTTGCCTGGCCAGCCACCGCTCGCGATTAAATCAGATTATGGGATTGATCACACGGTGGAGCTTGGGGGCACCAGCCATATTTCAATTGTTGATAAACAAGGCAATGTGGTTTCCATGACCAGCTCGATTGAAGGGGCGTTTGGGTCTGGCCAAATGACAAATGGATTTTTATTAAACAATCAGCTGACCGATTTTTCGTTTAAGCCAAAAGACAAAGAAGGCACCTTGATTGCAAACCGGGTGCAGCCTTTGAAACGGCCGCGCTCTTCTATGTCACCAACCATTGTGTTTGATGAGACGGGTAAGCCTCACATCGTGCTTGGCTCACCTGGTGGATCTCGTATTATTTTGTTTGTTACCAAGGCTTTAATCTCTTATTTTAATTGGGACATGGGCCCACAGAGAGCCGTTTCTTTGTTTAACTTTGGCTCACGTAATGGCCCTTTTGAACTGGAAAAAAGAGCCGAGGCTCTTTCTTTTCTTTCACCGTTGGAAGCTTTGGGACAAACTGTGCGATCAAGTGTTATGACCTCAGGGAGCCAAATGATTGTGATTGATAAAGGTGGCCTGATAGGCGGCACTGACCCACGACGCGAAGGGGCTGTGATGGGTAAATAGAGCGATTGATTTGGATGATTATATTGCCTTATTTCTTAGATGTTTCTTAAACGCGCAAGCTAGAATTTTGATTTAAAAAAATGAACAAACAGACTCAAATTATTAATGTGGTCGGGGCCGGTATTTTGGGGCTTTGGCAGGCTTATAAATTAGCTAAAGAGGGCTTTACGGTTCGGCTTTATGAAAAGAGTTCCCTGCCATTTGAAGCTTCTTCGAGCCGGTTGGCCGGCGCCATGCTGGCCCCTTTTTGCGAGGCTGAGGCAAGTGAACAACATCTCATTCCTCATGCCCAGCGCTCTTTAGAGATTTGGCGTGAAAGCCCGTTTAGCGTTTTTATGCATGGCACGCTCATTGTGGCCTCACCGCGTGACCGGGCAGAGTTAAGAGCATTTGAAAAACGCACCAAAGGGCATCAACGCATTGAGGCGAAGGAAATTTGCAAGCTAGAGCCGGTGTTAGAAGATCGATTTCAAGAGGCATTGTTTTATAAGGATGAAGCCCACTTGGCACCGCGTCCTGTAATGCAAGCGTTGTTAGAAGCGCTTATTGAGCTGAATGTAGATGTGCATTTTGATTTTGAAGGCAAGAGAGCACCGGCCGACTTTGAAATTGACACGCGCGGCATGGGGGCCAAAGAGGCATTACCTGATTTGCGCCCTGTCCGAGGTGAAATGGCGGTGGTGACTTTGAATGATTTTTCTCTTAGCCGGCCCGTGCGATTGTTGCACCCGCGTATGCCATGTTATATTGTGCCTTGGCCTGATCGGCAGTTTATGATCGGGGCAAGCGTAATTGAAAGTGATGACACCGGCCCTGTTAGTGTGCGCTCGGCCCTAGAGCTACTTGGTGCCGCATTTAGTGTGCATCCTGGTTTTGGGGAAGCTAAAATCCTTGAGTTAAGCGCAGGGACCCGCCCTTCTTTACCCGATAACATCCCGAAGATTTTTATTGATGGGACTAATATTATCGTCAATGGGGCGTATCGCCATGGATTTTTACTTGCCCCTCTTTTGGCAGACCACGTTTCTTCCTATATAAAAGAAGAGCGTTGTGAAGGGATGTTTTTTGAATGAATGTGGTGATTAATGGCCAAGATGAGAGCATTGATGTGACTACGCTTGCCCAATTGTGCAAAGGGTTGACCGATCATCCTAATTTTATTGCCACAGCGGTAAATGGGGAATTTGTGACCGTTGGCGAGCGGGCCACAAGACAACTTCATGAGGGAGACAAAATTGAAATCCTCTCGCCGCGACAAGGTGGCTAATAGTAGGTGGCTAAAAGGGCGGATAATGCTTGCTCTTGATGGCTTTTTACCCTCTTTTAATCTGACTTTTAAACTTTTTTGAAATGGAATTTATGTCTAAACCTTCGTTTTCACTTTATGGTACACAGCTTAGCTCGCGGTTGCTGTTGGGTAGCGCGCTTTACCCTTCACCGCGCGCGCTACAAGGTGCTGTCAAAAGCTCTGGCACACAAATTGTTACCCTTTCTTTGCGCCGTGAGAGTGCTCAAGATAGTTCTGCAAGTGACTTTTGGGGGCTGATTCAAACTTTAGATGTCAATTTATTGCCAAATACGGCTGGGTGCCGCACGGCCAAAGAAGCCATCACTACGGCGTTGATGGGGCGCGAATTATTTGACACTAAATGGGTGAAACTTGAAGTGATCGCCAATGATGACACCTTGCAACCAGATTTATTCGGCCTGGTCGAGGCGACCAAAGAGCTTAGCGCCCAAGGGTTTCAAGTGTTTCCCTATACGACAGAGGATTTAGGGGCAGCCGAGAAGTTATTAGGAGCAGGTGCGGAAATCTTGATGCCGTGGGGCTCACCTATTGGTACGGGCCGGGGTTTGATGAACCCATATGCACTTAAGACAATGCGCAATTACTTCCCCAAAGTGCCTTTGATTATTGATGCGGGTATTGGCGCGCCGTCTCATGCCAGTAGCGCAATGGAAATGGGCTATGATGCGATTTTGTTAAATACCGCGATTGCTAAAGCGGGTGATCCTGGGCGCATGGGACAAGCCTTTAAGCTGGCGATTGAAGCTGGTCGGTTGGCCTATGAAGCTTTGATGATTGAAGAGCGCGATATGGCCCAGCCCTCAACACCTGTGGCCGGCACACCATTTTTTGATCTTGAGACTAGATGAGAATATAATCTTGTTGAATGGCCTCATAAAATAGGAGTTGGTATTTTGTCATTTCCTCGTTTTTATCCGGTTATGCCTGAATTAGAATGGATTGAACGCATTGCTCCTTTGGGCATTGAGATGGTGCAGCTGCGCCTTAAAGAGGCAAGTGATGATCAAATATATCACCAGATAGCCCAGGCCTTAGAGGTTTGCGCTCAGCATAATGTGCAATTGATTGTCAATGATTATTGGCAGGCTGCTATTGAGCTTGGGGCTGATTACATTCACCTGGGACAAGAAGACCTTGCAAGCTGCGACCTTGGTGCGATTAAACAAGCTGGCATTAAACTTGGCATTAGCACACACAGCGAAGAAGAATTGGCAACCGCCTTGGCTGCAGAGCCCGATTATATTGCGCTTGGCCCCGTGTATAAAACCATACTAAAAGAAATGAAATGGGACCCGCAAGGTTTGTTGACTGTCACCCAATGGTGCGAAAAAATAGAGCGTGAAAAAACGGGTTTGCCTCTGGTGGCCATTGGGGGCATTAATTTGGAGCGCGCCACCCATGTGTTTGCGGCTGGCGCCGATAGTTGCGCCGTTGTGACAGATATTGTTACCGCCTCTGACCCACGCGAACAGGTTCAAAAATGGAATTTACTCACAAACGGTTTTTAATCCTTGTAGTGTGCTTAACTGTTTTTACAAAATGTCATCTTAACGATCAATATTTATGGCATGATGTGGTTTCACTCATTTTAAATTTGGATAGATTTCATGCCATTTAAATTATTATTGAGCGAAGAAGTCTCTCCGGCGATTGCGCGCATGACGATTGAGCAGCTTGGCCGGGCCAGGCGTGACCTTAGTTCTGCACAAAACATTCAACAAGGCGTCTATCAAGCACGCCGCTGTTTGAAGCGAGCGCGCTCTTTGGTGCGTTTGGCACGGTTGATCATGGGCGAGCAAAGATTTCAGGTTGAGAATAGAACTTACCGTGACCTTGGCCGGGCATTAGCGCGCCCGCGTGAGGCAAGTGCCTTGTTAGAAATCATTGATAGATTATCACTGCGAGATGATTTTTCCTCTTTTCAACCGCTTTTGGTAGACATCAAGCAGCTTATTTTGCGTGATAAATCAAAGCATGAAGCTGAACTTGAGGTTGTGGCGCTTAGCTCGCTGATTAAAACTCTTGATGCGTCTATTGCCAATTGGAAAAAGAAACCTTTGCCCAGCGCGACGTTTGAAGATTTGGCGCACGGCTTTGCTCTGTCTTATGAGCGGGGCCGCAAAAGCTTGAAACGAGCGATTAAGACAAGAGATAGTTTTTTTCTGCATGAATGGCGCAAAGATGTTCAGCAATGCTGGCGCCAGATGCAAGTGCTCACTTTGATTTGGCCCGATGATATTATGCCGCGTATTAAGCTGGCCAGTGATATTTCCAAACTTTTGGGAACTGAGCATGATTTGAATGAACTGCTACTCTATATAAAATCAAAAAAGCACCACTGGAAGAACAAACCTAAAGTTAAGCGCCTGGTAAAGCCATTTAGAAGAGCTGTGAAAGGCGTTCAAAGGGACTTATGTTTGCACGCGCTTGAACGGGGGCGCCGGCTTTACGCGATCGAGACGCAGGCTCTTTCAAAAGCAATGACCATTTATTGGCGCACAGGAAAAGCCTTACAACCAATGCCGAATGTTGTGCGGGTTTTGGCAAATATACAGAACAAAAAAACTGATAAATTAGATGCTCTTAAAAAGATGAGAGAAAACTCTTCTTTAAACAAGACCTCCCTTAAAAAAGAGACGAAAGACAATGGTAGCGCCGTTCATAAAGCGAAGCCTTCAAAACACACCCCTTGAATGAACCAGCGCGACGCTGGTTGAAAAACGATAGGTTTTGACAGTGTCATTTATTGTTCCCTGCGCCTCTTTTAAGGGCAGGGTTGAATATTAAATCTTTGTCATCTTTATGGATTTTGGTTGACCTGCCCTTGTTTAGACATTCTGATAAGGGCTAATGTTGCACTTATCTTGATCCCTTTTGGGGTTTATCGCGATTTTGTTCTGCACCATTCTTGGTTTTCAGGTTGATTTTATTGCTGAGATACCAAATGAGATGCGAACCAAACTAAACGAGGTTTTATTCATGCGCCCTTCCCTTCTCGATCGCTTTCCCTCTCATTTCTTAACGGTGTTCATTGTTCTTATTATAGGCTCGATGAGCACCATGGTTGCCTCTTCCTCTATAATGGCAGCGCCGGTTGAATTTTCTCATTCAACATCGCTTTATGAAGCCAATCAATATTTAGCGCGGGTCAAAAAACAAGCCCCGTCAGAGAGCCAACCGCTTGAGGTTTGGATAAAGCGAGCGATTATGGCGCGCCAAGCAAACCCACTGGCAGCGCGGCGCCATTACGAAGCTGCCCTTGCCTTGCAACCCAACAAACCAACCCTTTGGCTGCAGCTCTCCAAGACCATTCAATCAATTGTGGTGGCACAAAAGAAATCTAGTGGCCTGCATGGCTTTTATCGTGATGGCGGGGCGGCAAGTTACAACGCTTACCGTTTTGCGAAAGATGATGGCATGAAAGCGGAAAGTTTAGCTGTCTTGGCGAATTTTTTACGGGCGCGCTCTTATTGGCGCCCCGCTTTAAACGCCTATAAAGCCAGCATTGACTTGGTTGATAATCCAGAAATCACAAAGATTTACAAAGCGCTTCGTGCCCAAAAAGGGTTTCGCATTACCAATTACAAAATCAATTCTGATTTAAGCCAACCTCAACTTTGCATTCAATTTTCTGAGAATTTATTTTCTCGCGGCACTGACTATTCCACCTTCTTTAAAGTTAACAACCAAGACCCTGATGGCGTGCGGGTTGAACGACGCCAAATTTGTGTTGATGGATTTAAACATGGACAGACCTATAAAATTTCAGTTCGCCAGGGCTTACCAGCTGTGGTTGGTGAGCAGCTGTTAAAATCATCGGATATCACGGTTTATGTGCGTGATCGTTCGCCTTCTGTGCGATTTTCTAGCAAGGCGTATGTGTTACCAAAATTTGGGCAAAAAGGTTTGCCCTTGATGAGTGTGAACACAACTGAAGCGAATATTCGGATCTATAAGGTTGGCGACCGGAACCTGTTACAATCTGTGATTGATGGGCGGTTTCGCTCAAACCTCAGTGAATATGATGCGCGTGAACTTGAAAATAAATTTGGCGCTCAAATTTATGAAGGCCTCGTTGATATTAAATCTGAACTGAACAAAGACATAAAAACAGCTGTTCCTGTACAACAAGCACTCCCTTCGATTAAACCAGGGCTGTATGCGGTGCGCGCTTGGCCCAAAAACAGCAAATATGGTTCCAATCGCGGTTCTACTCAGTGGTTTATTGTTTCCGATCTTGGGCTTGCAACCTTAAAGGCGCAAAATGGACTTTATGGCTTTGTGCGCAGCCTAACCGATGCGGCCCCACAAAAAGATGTGTTGGTTCGGTTAATTGCTAAAAATAATGAAATTTTGGGCACCAACATTAGTGACGATAAAGGCATGGTTACGTTTGAGCCTGGATTGCTTCGCGGCAAAGGGGGCAATCAACCGGCTCTCTTGGTGGCTGAAACCAGCACGGGTGATTATGGATTTGTGGATTTAACCAAGGCGGCCTTTGATCTAACCGATCGCGGTGTTGGTGGCCGTCAAGCGCCTGGACCATTGGATGGATTTGTATTTACAGAGCGCGGTGTGTATCGCCCTGGTGAAGAGGTGCAACTGAGCGCTTTGCTGCGAGATCAACTTGGTAACGGCGTTTCTCAAATGCCATTGAGCTTGGTGGTCGTGCGCCCTGATGGCAAGGAGCATCGCCGCATCTCGCTACCAGATCAAGGCGCTGGTGGGCGCTCTTTTGCCCTTCCGCTTATTCAAAGTGCGATGACGGGGACATGGCGGGTCAAATTATATGGAGACGAAAAACAAGCGCCGATTGGCTCGACCTCGTTTTTGGTTGAAGATTATGTGCCAGAGCGCATGACATTGACCTTGAAAAAGTTGAGCGATGTGTGGTCACGCGCCGCGCAAGCTGAGATTAAAATAACTGGAGATTATCTTTATGGGGCACCAGCCGCTAAGCATCAGCTCAAGGGTGATTTTACCATCCAGAAAAACATCAAAGGGCTTAAAGGCTATGAGGCGTTTCAATTTGGGTTGGCGGATGAGCGGTTTTTAAATGTACATGAAACCCTCTCCAACATCGGCCTTTTAAATGAAAAAGGCAAAACAACACTCACTCTAGATCTACCTGATTTTGAGCGCCCCTCTAAACCGATTGAGGCCAAGGTGAATGTGCGCTTGCTAGAGCCGGGCGGGCGGCAAGTGGTGCGCGCGATAACAGTGCCTATCGCCAATGAACGTCCGATGATCGGTATTAAACCCTTATCAAGCAGCACGCAAATGAAAAAACAGAAAAAGGCGCGCTTTGACATTGTTAGTCTTGATAAAAAGGCCCGGCAAACAGCTGAGACTTTAAAATGGGAGTTGGTAGAAATTACCAAAGACTACCAATGGTATAATAAGAATGGTCGCTGGCATTATGAAGCTGTGACTTATACCAACCGTGTGTCAAAGGGCCAGGTGGAAACCCTTGAAGAGGGGGCTGCTCAAATTGAGATGCCTGTAAAGCGCGGGCAATATCGGCTTGAAGTAATCTCTCACACGTATAATCAATTGGCGGCTAGCACTGAATTTTCGGTTGATTGGTATGGCGCCAAAGGCGCTGACACGCCTGACATTTTGGAAATGGCGTCTGATAAAAAGAGTTATAGCGTTGGTGATAAACTGACGCTTCGGTTAAAACCACGGGCGCGCGGGCGCACCGTTGTGGCGGTGATGAATGAGACCGTATTGGATATAAAAGAGGTTGACCTTGGTGATGTCGGGCCCGATGGCGCCGATATTTCTTTTGATGTGAGCAAGACATGGGGCGTGGGGGCGTACGCCGTTGCCATGCACTATCATGTCATGGATGAGGCCCATGGGGCTATGCCGGGGCGTGCGATCGGCGTTAAGTGGATTGAGCTTGATAAAACCAACCGCAAGCTTGATGTTTCAATTCAATTGCCGGAGCAACATGTTGCAAACAAAGAGCTGAAACTACCAGTTGAGATTAAAGGCCTCAGCGCGGGTGAGAAAGCTTATATTACAATCGCAGCCGTCGACGAAGGCATCTTAAGCCTGACAGGTTTCAAAACACCAAAACCACAAAATCATTTTTATGGACAACGCCGGTTGGCCAGTAAAATACGCGACGTATATGGCCATCTGATTAATGGAATGGATGGAGCGCTTGGGAAACTTCGCTCTGGTGGTGACGCCAGTGGATTGGCTTTGCAAGGCGCGCCAAATAGCGTGAAACCGGTGGCTCTTTATTCTGGTATTGTTGAGGTTAATGAAGAAGGGCGCGCACAAGTGGCGTTTGAAGTCCCTCAATTTAATGGCTCTTTGCGGGTGATGGCTGTTGCGTGGAGCAAAACCAAACTTGGGTCTTTTGAGCAAAACCTGGTTGTGCGCGACAAGGTTGTGGTGTTGGCCAACAGCCCCTTGTTCCTCACCAAAGGGGATCAATCAAGATTATTCTTATCAATTGATAATGTTGATGGACCCGAAGGGGCTTATAAGCTTTCGGTTTCCTCTGATGATAAGTTGAGCTTTGACGCGCAACAAATGAACGCGCCGCTTGATTTGAAAAAAGGGGCCAGGGTTAATGTTGCTTTATCAATGACGGCTCAAAAAATTGGGGGCTCACACATTCAATTATCGCTTAAACATAGCCCTGAAGATCCTAACGCAGAAGGGTTGGTCATTAGCCAATCTTATGATTTGTTTATTAAGCCGGCTCAACCCAATGCCTCTTGGCGCAGTGTGAAAAAATTGGCGGCAAATGGCGGCAAGCTCACCTTTAGCAAAGATATTTTTTCAGACATTATCCCTGAGAGTGCAAGCGCGTCACTATCTGTTGGGCATTTGGCCGGGCTTGATGTGGTTGGCTTGTTTGAAGCCTTAGACCGCTACCCTTATGGGTGCGCGGAGCAAACCACCAGCCGTGCCATGCCGTTGTTATATGTCTCCAAACTGGCGCCACTTTATGGCAAAACCATTGCTAAAGACATACCAAAACGGGTTGAAAAAGCGATCCACCGTTTGGCATCTTTACAAAACAGCCAAGGTGGGTTTGGACTTTGGTCACCTCATGATGTCGATCTATGGCTGACGGCGTATGTCACTGACTTCCTCACGCGGGCACGAGAGCAGAAATTTAACGTCGACCACGCAATGATAGCTACGGCATTGCAACGATTAAAAAACTCTGTCAATTTTGCTAGTGACTTTAAGAAAGGCGGGCAAGATATTGCTTATGCCCTTTATGTCTTGGCACGCAATGGACAGGCCAATGTGGGTGATCTGCGCTATTATGCGGATACGAAAATTGGCAATTTTGCAACGCCGATTGCACAAGCGCAAATTGGTGCTAGCCTTGCCATGTATGGTGATGGGGATCGGGCGAAAGCTGCGTTTCAAGTGGCCTATAACACCATGAAGAACGTAACGACAGATGAAGGCACTGCTGGATATCGGCGAGACTTTGGCACCCAGTTGCGTGATCGCGCTGCCTTGTTGGCCTTGAGCGCAGAGAGCAAACAATCCTCATTGCCGAAAGTGGAGCTGATTAATGATTTGGTTGAAGCGCGCGCTCAAAAAACATTTACCTCGACCCAAGAAAATTCCTGGTTGCTGTTGGCGGCCAACGCGTTGGAAGATAAAGACCGCGCGATCTTGCTTGATGTGAATGGAAGTGAAAAAACGGGGCTTTATCGCCAAAGTTTTACTCCCGATCAATTGTCAGGCCAAGACCTCACCATCACCAATAAAGCGGCTGAAGAGGTTAGCGCCATTTTGACCATTCATGGGTCTGCGCAAAATCCATTGCCGGCGCTGGAACAAAATATGGGCCTAAAGAGACAGTTCTTTTCTCTTGCTGGCAAAGAGATCTCGCTGATCAATGCTAAACAAAATGACCGCATGGTTGTGGTGTTGACCATTTCTGACAACGACCATAAAGGGGGGCGTTTGTTGCTTACCGATCATATCCCGGCTGGCTTTATGATTGAGAACCCCAATCTTGTAACCGGCAGTAATTTGCAAAACTTTGCCTGGCTCAAGCCATCCATCTGGCCGGTGCATCAAAGTTTTAAAGATGATAAATTTGTGGCGGCTTTTAATCTTAGCTCCAGAAGAAAGAAAACTGGCCCGCGCCTGATCCAGGTCGCGTATATTATGCGGGCTGCGCATGATGGACGGTATATTCACCCGGCAGCCCATGTGGAAGATATGTACAGACCTGACCGGTTTGCGCGCACGGGGGCACAACATGTGATTGTGGAGCGCCCTTAAGATGAACAAGCGTCTTGTCACAATTGCACCAGGGTCTTATAGCCTAAAGGGGTGGTTTGGCGGCAGCGTTCTGGTGGCTAGTCTCTTGGTGTTGCTAGGGTTCGGCGCTTGGCATTTGATGCTCTCTTCTCTGCCCCCCTTTGACATGAACAGCTATATGCAAGCAAAAGGGGCGGATGGTAGACCACAAGGAGAGCGGCTCAGCACATCGCCGATTGTTGTGGACCGAAAAAACAAGCTGTTAAGGGCCTTTACTGCCCTTGATGGCCGGTGGCGTTTGCCCGTTACACAAGAAGATATCGCCCCTCATTATGTGCAATTGTTATTAAACTTTGAGGATAAAGAATTTTATAACCACGCCGGCATATCGCCGAAAGCGTTTGTTCGGGCCGCTTGGCAGTGGGCTAAAAATGGACGGATCATTTCTGGTGGGTCGACTTTATCTATGCAGGTTGCGCGTTTGTTAGAGGGGCGCACGAAGCGCTCACTTGCCACAAAGTGGGATCAAATTATAACCGCCCTGCAATTGGAAAAACAGTTTTCAAAAGCTGAAATTCTTGATCTTTATGTGCGGCTTACTCCGTTTGGAGGTAATTTGGAAGGGGTTCGTTCTGCCTCTCTTGCCTATTTCGGGAAGGAGCCCAAACGCTTATCTTTAAATGAGGCGGCCTTGCTTGTTGCTCTGCCTCAATCACCTGAAGGGCGGCGCCCGGACCGTTTCTCTTTGCGGGCAAAAAAAGCGCGCGACCGGGTGTTGCAGCGCGCTTATCTTAACAAGGTGATCTCTAAAGCGGACTATCTTTATGCCAAGCGCCAGGCCATTCCCTCTTTGCGCCGAGCGTTTCCGGCATGGGCACCGCATTTATCTGAACAAGCTTTAAAAGATCACCCCAAAACGGGTGTTATAAAAACCAGTCTTAACCGGCCTTTGCAAATAAAATTAGAAGCGCTGGCCAAATCACATGCCCTGCGGTTGGGCCAAGGTTTATCGGCCGCCATTTTGGTGATTGATCACCAAAATGGCGATGTGCTTGCCCATGTAGGCTCCTCTGATTACAATGATCATGAGCGATATGGCCCGATAGATATGATTGGGCGCATACGCTCGCCAGGCTCGACCTTGAAGCCTTTTATATATGGCATGGGTTTTGACGCTGGTATCGTGCACCCTGACACTCTCATTGACGATGCCCCGGTGCGTTTTGGGGCTTATGCTCCAGAGAATTTTGATGGTAAATTTCATGGCTCTGTGACCATCCGGCAAGCGTTGCAAAAATCTTTAAACATACCGGCTGTCAAATTGTTAGCGGCTGTAAAACCAGCGCGTTTTAGCGCCCGGTTTCGTTATGCTGGCATTACCAAAACCATTCCCAACAATCTGGCCATTGCCCTTGGCGGGGTTGGTTTTTCTTTAAAGGATTTGGTCACCTCTTATTTGCATATTGCCAACCCAGAGACAGCGCTTGTCTTAAATTACAAACAACGAGCAAAGGCGCTTTCATCTGCACAGCACTTAAAACATCGCCCATTGATGAGTGAAAAGGCGGCCTATTACATCACGCATATTTTGCGCGGGGCACCGCCGCCTAAAAATGCCAAGCCGGGCGCACTGGCTTATAAAACGGGTACGTCTTATGGCTATAGAGATGGCTGGGCTATTGGCTATGATGGACGTCATCTTATTGGTGTTTGGATTGGTCGTCCAGATGGCGGCGCGACCACTAACCTCACTGGTATTGGGGCCGCTGGCCCCTTATTGTTTGATGCGTTTCAACATATTGGGGAGCGGCGCGTGCCATTTGGGAGGCAACCGCGCGGGGTTATGCTTGGTAACGCTTCAGATTTACCACCGCCGTTGCGCCAATTTGATAAGAAAAAACAGTACCTTACTGGTCGCAGTGGCTTGAAGACTGGTGAAAAGGTGATGATTGCATTTCCGCCATCAGGCGCGGAGTTTCAGATGCGCCAAAGGCAGCACGGTACGATGAACATTGCTCTGAAAGCACAAGGGGGGAAATTACCGCTGACCTGGTTGGTGGATGGCAAGGTTGTGCCCTCTAAAGCGCATTTGCGGCAAAGTTTTTATGAAGCACGCACCCGCGGCTTTGTGGAGTTTTCAGTGATTGATGCGCTTGGGAAAACGGACCGTGTACAAGTGCGAATTAGATGAGAGCCCCGCTTTTCTTTTCCTGTCTATTTTTAAAATTATTTGAAGGCCGGTCTCTTCACCGATAGTTGAATTGGTTTGATCGCCTTTTGCTTGATGAATGTTTCATCCCCCTTTATCAAGGAAGGTCATCGTCATTATATTAGGTATTTTATGACCTTACGTTTTTTATTGCTACCTCATCATTATCACTGGCTTTTTTGGGGATTGGGTGCCTTGATATGTGTTGGCGCTGGTGGGCTTGCTTATTTCTCTTCTTATTTTTCTTATGATTACGCTGTTCGCGATATGCCAGTTTTGCAACTGGTTGGTGGTTTGTTTTTGATCGGTCTATTTTTTGTGGCTTTACGCTTTTGTGTAGGAGGCATGGCATCACATAGGGGGCGATCGATTGGGTTTCTTGCTGGTCTTTTTATTGTAGGCTTGATGGCCCGTTTGCTCTTGATGGGCAGTGAGCCGGTTTTAGAAGATGACTATCAGCGCTATTTATGGGATGGCGGGTTGGTGGCCTCTGGACTTAACCCATATAAATATAGCCCTGACGATGTACTGAACGAACGTGTACCTTATAGCCATGAGCTTTTGGCTGACCAAGCTTACCCCCTTCTTGAGCGGATTAATCATCCCAAATTGCGCACGATCTACCCCATCGGTTCGCAGATGTTTTTTGGTGCGGCCCATAAGATTGGTGGGTTTTCACTGCTTGGATGGCGCAGTCTTTTGCTAATTGCAGAAATTCTAAGTTTTACTGCATTGTTTTTGATGGTTCGACATTTTAAGCGTGATGAGATTTGGCTAAGCCTTTATTGGTGGAATCCGCTCGTCATCAAAGAACTAATTAATTCAGCTCATATGGAAGGGGTCTTGCTGCCGTTTTTGTTATTTGGGGTTTATGCCAGTTTTAGGGGCAAATTTTTTATTGCAAGCGGGGCTTTGTCTTTGGCCGCGAGTATTAAACTTTGGCCCGCTTTGCTTTTGCCCCTGATATGGCGGCGGATGCTAACTCACAAACTTATGCTGCTTGGTGCCATTGTGCTTTCGCTTATTATTGGGTTGGCAATCCTATGGCCATTTGCCACCTCTGGTTTGAATGAAAGCTCTGGCTTAGTGGCATATGGATTGAAATGGAAAACCAATTCTGCCTTTTTCCCGGCCTTTGAAACTTATTTATTTTGGTTGGCCACTTTCACCGGCTATTCTTGGTTGCCCGTACCTTTGATTGCGCGCGTGCTCATAGGGGCAGGGCTTGTTGGGGTGGTTTTATGGCTGACATCACGGCCCCTTAAAAGTGATAATCAGCATTTATCTCATTTGTTTATCACTACATTGTTGATATTTTTGTTTAGCCCAGCGCAATTTCCTTGGTACTTTGTATGGATTGCTCCTTTTTTGGTGTTTTTCCCACTTTGGGGGTTAATTGTTTTGGTGCCGTTTATGGCGCTTTATTATGCTGGTTTTGCTTTGATGAACATGGATGAGTATGCTCACTACCGTCCTTGGCTGGCCTTGATAGTTTGGATGCCCGCCTGGGCTTTGCTCTTTTGGGAGGGGCATGCAATTTGGAGATCGCGATCATGCGACACGAAAAATTCGTCAGCGTTGTAATCCCTGCCCTCAATGAGGAGAATGCAATCGGTGATGTCATTAAAGACTTGCCTGATTGGATTGATCAGATTGTGGTGGCTGATAATGGCTCGCGTGATAACACCGCCCCCATCGCGCGTGAGCTTGGCGCCGATGTGGTTTTTGAGCTAGAAGCTGGATATGGCGCGGCTTGTTTAAAAGGCCTTAGCGAGGTGAAACGCGCTGACATCATTGTGTTTTTGGATGGTGATTATTCTGATTTTTCTGAAGATGTTTTTAAGCTTGTCGATCCGATCGCGCAAGGAGACTATGATTTTGTGCTCGGCTCTCGTCTTAAAGGCCAGGTGCAAAAAGGGGCTATGACTGGGGCTCAGGTTTTTGGCAATTGGCTGGCTTGTTTTTTAATGGCTCGTATATGGCACACTCCTTATAGCGATCTTGGACCGTTTCGGGCCATTGATGCGCCTTTATTGCAAAGTCTTGATATGACAGATCGCACCTATGGTTGGACCATTGAGATGCAGATTAAAGCCCACATTCAAAAAGCGCGGACTTTAGAGGTGCCTGTGCGCTATCGCCAGCGTGTGGGGGTGTCTAAAATCTCAGGCACCGTTAGTGGTACTGTGAAGGCAGGCTATAAAATTTTGGCAACGATTTATAAATATCGGCACTTACGTTCCAAAACTTAGAGCGTGTGACTTTTTCTCTCACGGCTATTTCAAGCGCGAAAAAGCGCTTGAGCCTCCGAGAGGCGGTGCTAGGCACCGGACGCCTGTGGCGTCATGTGCGCTCGCGAAAGCTCGCTGCCTTCTTCGGATCGTTAGCTTTTATTTCTCTCACGGCTATTTCAAGCGCGAAAATGCGCTTGAGCCTTCCGAGGGGCGGTGCTTTTTTTGACGATCAGCTCATCCGTGCTCGCTAAGGCTCCGCTCGGGCTGATCTTGTGCGCCGGACGCCCTCTTTGCCCTTTGTGGCGTCATGTACGCTCGCGAAAGCTCGCTGCCTTCTTCGGGTAGCAAACATTTAACAATATGGGACTTGAATTTATCTAAAAACAGAATGCTCTGGATATATCTTTCTATCCTAATAACGCCATTTGTCTTTTGAGGTGATCAATTGCCCCCAATGATCGTTATAGGGGTGGATGAAGGGCGTTGCCCCTTTGGTGTTGACCATGGGGCGTGCGTTATTGGCCCAAGCAAATAATCCTTGTTTCAGATTAGAGACGCTTTTTGCCCCTTGTTTGAGCAAATCCACTTTTAAATAGCGCGCCATTTTGGAAGAGCGCACGCCAACTGAGCAATAGAAAATTATGTGCTTGCCTGTAAATTTTCCTTG
Source organism: Hyphomicrobiaceae bacterium (assembly GCA_021775775.1). Classification (GTDB taxonomy): domain Bacteria; phylum Pseudomonadota; class Alphaproteobacteria; order Rhizobiales; family HXMU1428-3; genus HXMU1428-3. The sequence goes on along the minus strand of JAJFHF010000113.1, from coordinate 4,470 downwards.
GTATTTTTTTAAAACTGAGCTTGCCCACGCGTTCGGGTTGAGTTGATGGGCCCCTTTTATATGGCTTACATCATATTCCGCTTGTTCTCTGACATCAAAAATCAGCAAATTATTTTCATTGGCTACTTCTAGCGCTGATAGCAACTGCTTGTCAGACATGTGGGTGATGGTTGGATAGTTTTGCTCCAAACCTTGATGGATGGATTTAAGGGTAAATTCTTTTGCTTTGAGGGTGGAGGGTGTGAGACACAATAATAAACTGAGTAGGCCTAACTTGATGACGCGGTGTTGAAAACTATCAGTACGCATTATTTAAGCCCTTCATATTCATCGCCCTTTTGACCGTGTAACCCAGTAGCTGTCAGATTGGGCTTCATAAGTTTCATCACGGCGTATGTTATTTTAACAAATCTTTATGAATATAATATGGAACTTGAGATGTTCACAACCTTTTGAACGCTCAAACTTTCTATGGATGAAGCTTTCTATTCGCTTATTGCGTCAAGTGTGTGAATGCATCTGGATAGATTAAAGAGCCTGTCGAGGGAATATCCTTTGACCATTTACAGGCTAATAAAAAAGGCCCTTGGTATGGTCCTGTGTAACTGCTTGCGGTCGCTCGCGTATAGCCAAAACGGTTATAATGTGTCTCTTCTCCTAAGACAAAGACGAGTTTCTCTTTTTGCTCTATCAACTGGACATGAGATTGTCTGATTAACTCTGCTCCAAGACCTTGGCCTTGCCACATAGGATCCACCATAAAGGGGGCCATCACTAGAGCATCGTTGAGTACATTGTCGGTCATGAGTTTCAATCTGGAATAAGAGATCAGCCCATTTATGTCGCCATTGCGATCAATGACAGTTGTGTGAACGACTTCATTTTTTTCTTTAAGCTCACGCACAAAATTAGTTTCATTTTTACGCATTCGTATGCGATCAACAAACGAATATATAGAATCCCAATCTTCTTCTCTGGCCGCGCGAAAAACGCCTTTATTTGCTTTGTGCATATATATAAACTTCTTATAAAATCCAGCATATTTACTGAAATGTACCTATTAATAATAGATAATATAATAGGGAATACTCGTTAGAACTCTACATACTAAATTTATATAGACTAATTCTATTCATATTCTTGTTGTTTTGTATAACACAAATGAATCTTGGATTTCATTTCTAGGGTCTAATCTTTAAGTCGCCGTTTAACCCGTTGATGAAGTCTTTTGCTTTTAATGGTTTTTTCCCTTGCTTTTGTAGCTCTATCAGATCAATGGCTCCGCCTTTGCAATTTACATAGATATTCTCTTCAGTGATTTTTATTGCTGTTGATATTTCAGGCGTTACTTGAGAGCTTAAAACTTTTACCCTCTCTTGTTTCCCTGAGCCGGTGTTGGCTTCAAACCAAGCGCCTGGAAACGGACTGAGCCCTCGAATATGATTGTTAATCTCATGCACCGGTTTACTCCAATCAATGCGGGTTTCTTGTTTGGAGATTTTATGCGCATAAGTGATGCCTTGATCTGATTGGGCGGTGGGATTGAGGGTCCCTTGGCCTAGATCATCAAGTGCCCGGACCAATAAATCAGCCCCCTTTTCCATCATGTCATCATGCAACTGCCCTGCTGTCATCAATGGGGGAATGGGGATGGTTTTGCTGAGCAAAACATCACCTGTATCAAGCCCTTCATCCATTTGCATAATCATCACGCCAGTTTGCTCATCTCCCGCCATGATCGCGCGTTGGATGGGCGCCGCGCCGCGCCAGCGTGGCAGTAAGGACCCGTGTACATTTAAACAACCATGGGTGCAGCCTGTTAAGACAGCTTTGGGCAGAATAAGACCATAAGCAATGACCACAGCCACATCAGCATTTAAGGCTTTGAAAGCCTCTTTTTCGCTGGAGGATTTTAAACTCTTGGGGGTAAAAACGGTAAGGCCTGCTTTTTGCGCATACTCATGAATGGGAGTTTGGCGCACCTTACTGCCCCGCCCAGCTTTACGCGGCGGTTGGGTGTAGACCGCACAAACTTCATGCCCTTGTTCAATAATTTTTCTTAATGTGGGAATGGAAAATTCCGGGGTTCCCATAAAAATAATGCGAAGGGACACATGATTATTCCTTAAAAAGCTTGTTTACAGTTGATTCTTTTTGGAGAACTTTTTAATCACCCGGTCGCGCCTTAGTTTTGATAGGTAATCTATGAATAAAATACCGTTCAAATGATCAATTTCATGTTGCACCACGGTTGCTAGCAGCCCCTCACATTTGAGTTTTTGCGTTGCCCCTTTAGGGTCAGCGTAGACCACTTTGACCCAAGCTGGTCGTTCAATTTCTGCATAATAATCAGGGATAGACAGGCACCCTTCCTCATATGATGAAAGCTCAGTGGATTTTTCAACTATCTCAGGATTGATCATTGCCAAAGGGTTGGGGTGGTGCCCCTCTTCCTTTAAAGCTGTATCAGCTACAAACAAACGCATGGGCAGCGCGACTTGTGGTGCTGCCAAGCCAAGACCGGGAGCTGCATACATTGTCTCAAACATATCTTCTATGAGTGTTATTAGCTCTGGGGTTATACCTGGAACGGGTGCGCATTTTTTGCGCAAAACCGGTGCGGGGATGTTTACAATTTCTTTGAGAGCCATATGGTTTCGTTTGCCTATGTTTACACTATAATTTGCACTTTAACAGAGTTGCTTATATTGTGCCAACTCATGAGATCTAAAGAAGCTGCGACTTATTTTATTCGCATTCTTTACCTCTTTGATCTTTTGACAGAACTTTTTAGCTTCGTAAACTTTAAAAGGTCACTTTGCATGTCTTTTGTACGCGCTTATTTCCCGCATATTTTGTTTGTCCTTTATTTAATCTTGATGATTTGGCTGGGAATTGACCCTTATAGCCGTGAAACCTGGTTTGCGGAGAACTTACCTATTTGGATTGTAGTGGCCGGATTGGCGCTTAGCTTTCCTAAATTTAGATTTTCTAATACAGCTTATTTTCTGATGTGGTTTTTCCTGTGTTTTCACACAATTGGCGGACATTATTCATTCTCGCGGGTGCCATTTGATTTCTTTAATGATTTAATCGGCTCTGAGCGCAATAATTTTGACCGGGTGGGGCATTTTTTGGTTGGCGTTTTTGCTTACCCCATGGCTGAGTTATACCAACGCAAGAAATGGGTTTCTAATACAGCGACAGCCGTCTTAATTGGCATTCTGGCCGTGGGGACCTGGGCTGGCTTTTATGAAGTTGTTGAGATGATCTATGCTGTCAATTATGGCGGTGAGCAAGCGGCCGATTTTCTTGGTAGCCAAGGGGATATTTGGGACGCGCAAAAAGACATTGCTATGGATCTGCTTGGCGGGACATTGTTTGGACTGATCTATTTATATTTTCATAGAGATTGATTTGTTTTCATTATGCTTTAACCGGGCCGCGCTTATTTGTAATGTTAATTTTTTACTTGTTTTAACCTGTCTATCTTGCAACTATTGCTAGTCTTTTGCCGTTGGTATGGGTTTGAGTTATGGCATTTTTTGAAAGTTTTGCATTAAATAATTATCAGTCAATTTATCATGCCATGGGGATTTTTGCCTTTGGTTTTAGCGCTGCTTGGTGGCTTAAACGCTTTGTTAAAGACAAACACACCAGGGCTATAGAAAAACAAAATCACAGCCTTGCAACCAAGTTAGGTAAAGTGAAGAAGCAATCTGAGCGTTTGGGATTGATCTTAGATAATCAACGCGATGCCATTTATTCTATGCGCAATGTCTGGAGGCGCCCGTCCTCTTTTGATCGGGGTGATCATTCGCTTAAACTGAATAAAAGCATTCCCATTATCACTGTTGCAAACTTTAAAGGCGGGGTTGGTAAAACTACCATTGCAGCAAATTTGGCCGCTTATTTTGATAGTATTGGCAAGCGGGTTTTGCTTATTGATTTTGATTATCAAGGCACGCTCACTGATATGGTGATGAATGCGATGCAAATTTCTCACCCTGACTTGTCTGCCAATTCGTTGTTGTTTGCAGATAAGCCAGCTGATGATGTGATCAACCAATCTGAACGTTTAACTGGATTGTTTCATAACACACGCTTGTTCCCTGCATTTTATGAATTGAACGACGCGGAAACCTCAATGTTGTTGCGTTGGTTTAGCGGCATAAGCAACGAAATTCGCTATAATCTGCACAAATATTTAAGTTCTGATATTTTTCAAAATAGCTTTGATGTCATTCTTATTGATGCCCCACCGCGCCCTGGAACGGCTGTTGTGAATGCGGCGTGTGCCAGCACCCATTTGGTGGTGCCAACCATTCTTGACAATCTCTCTGTTGAGGCAACCTTAAATACATTGGAAGTGTTTGGAGATTATCAAAGAGAATTGAACCCCCACCTGAAATTGCTCGGTGTTGTGCCATCTAAAATTTCTCAAAAGGGCTTTCAAAACTATGAGCGCCG
>JAJFHF010000112.1 GCA_021775775.1 Hyphomicrobiaceae bacterium | reverse complement strand
AGAGGCTGTTAAGCCGTCGACTGCATTTAGATCAGCCAAAAGATCAGTTGTGCCGTCGCCATCTGCAATGGTGATGGTTGTAGCAGCGCCGCTGCCCACAGCAACTGTGAATGCATCCGCATCAGCTACGCCAGCTACGTTGGCGCCGATGTCTGTTTCACCAGTGAGGTCAACATCACCAGTTACAACTGCATCACCAGATGGTGTTGAAATATCAACACTGCCTGTTGCAGACGCTGTGCTACCAGCTGAGTTTAAAGCTTGACGAGCGGTTGCTTCTGCACTTTCCACCAATTTGGTGATAGCAGAAATGCCTTCGTCAGCTGCTTTAATGGTTTGTACTGAATTTCCAACAAAATCTTGCAAACGTGACAAGTCATTTGAACGGCTATTCAATGAAGAGGCTGTAAAGAATGCGGTTGGATCATCCAACGCGCTGTTTACTTTTAGACCAGTTGCCAATTTTTCTTGAGTCTTTGCAAGAGCATCAGCAGTTGATTGGAGTGAAAGTAGATTTGTGCGAACTGCACTTGATAGAGTTACATCAGCCATTTTACGCAATACCTTTTCTAGGTTGATTAATAATCACTTCTCCCTGAAGTGTTGCCACGCCCTTTTGGGTCGTCGCTCAACCGTTATAAGAAATTGCGCCAAATTAATTCTTAACAAAACTGTTTAGTTTTATCTATGGTAAATAATCAGTTAACTGAATTTTCGTAACAAAACAATTTGTTGATATATCTTAGTTTTGTTCCGCTGATATTTTCTGTTTCTTTAATATTTTTATGAATTTCCTCTTATTCAGTATGGCTCTAAATGTTGTTCTTATTTGATTAGAGCGCCGTATCAACATTGATTGCCGCGCTTCTTTTAATACCTGCTTGGGTCACTTGACCACCAGCTGTATAGACTTCAGGACCACCTTGTTTGCGCGATACCTTATCAGCCACTGTTTGTAAAATACGTTCAGATACCGCCTGCACTGCGATCAATGCAGCATGATTGGTTTCGATGGATTTTTGAAAATGAGAGCGCTGTTGCTCTAAATTTTGCAATTCTTGGGGTGCGAGTTGACGCACTTGATCTGCATGTTGCTTAAACTTTTCCATATGGTGAGACAACGCTGCTGTTAAAGCATCTTTGCGCACGTTTAGGGGTGAGATATGTTTTGTTTTGGCATTGCGCAACAATGTTGTTTCTTCTTCTAGCAATGAAATCAATTCATTCGAAGTGGCAAAAATATTTTGGCACAAAGCTTTGGCTTCATTGCTTGATAGAGGAGGTTGATCTGTTACTTGGTGATCACTTTTAACCTGATGCTCTTTTTTTGCCTGATGCTCTGGGTTCATTTTACTTTAATCCTTCTTGTGCGCTCAAAATTTCTCTATAGACATGATCTGCCAGGCCAATGCCGCCAGATTTTGATATTGATTTTGCATATTCTCCGACGATCATAGATCGGTAAACTTCTTCTGCATGGCCACCGCCAAAGGGGGCCTCTGCTTCGACACCTGTCCACATCTGTTCCAACATTGTGGTCAAGAAACTTGATTCAAATTCTTTGGCCGATTTGAGGACTGCAGCATTTTTTTCACCGGCTTGCGGGGCAAACTGAGTTTTTGCAGCTGTTTGGCGTGCCAATGCTTTTATGTTCGTATTCGACCCTTGATTAAATTGTAACCGCGTTAGGGATAATTGATCTTGCATTACATCACCTCTATTTCAGCTTGAAGGGCGCCAGCAGATTTGATGGCTTGTAGAATTGAAATCATATCGCGGGGGCCAATGCCCAATGCGTTCAGCCCATCGACCAGGTCACGCAGTGTCACCCCAGCTGATACAATGGCTAGTTTTTTCTCTTTATCATCGGTCACACCCACCTGGGTGCGGGGAACGACCACTGTTTGCCCATTCTCGCTAAACTCATTGGGTTGGCTAACAACAGGGGTCTCTGCGATGGTCACTGTTAAATTCCCTTGGGCAATGGCAACGGTTGAAATTTTTACATCGCGGCCCATAACGATGATGCCTGTATCTTCATCAATGATCACCTTGGCTTGCTGATCAGGTTCGATGCGCAATTGCTCTATATCGGTTAATAGACTGATGAGCTGGCCGCGATATGAATAGGGGACATCCAAACGAACGGTGGCTGGATCGATGGCTTTTGCTGCTTTTTCACTGGTATAGGCATTAATCGCAGCGGCGATGCGTTTGGCTGTCGTCAAATCTGGGTTACGCAGCGCTAAGCGTAATGTTTCGCGGTCTTTTAAAGCGTATTTAACCTCTCGCTCGATAATGGCCCCATTAGCGATGCGTCCAACCGTTGGTACACCTCTGGTGATTGTGGCACCCTCTCCTTCAGCCTTAAACCCTGAGATCGCAACTGGGCCTTGACCAACTGCGTAGGTATTGCCATCAGCGGCGAGTAAGGGGGTTACCAAAAGCGTTCCCCCTTGCAAGCTTTTGGCATCACCTATGGCACTGACTGTGATGTCCATGCGCGTGCCTTGTGTTGAAAAGGGGGGTAAATTGCCAGTGACCATGACCGCTGCCACATTTGCGGTTCTTAAATTTGTTTCTCTGGTGTTCACTCCTAAACGCTCTAGGAGCGCTTGAAGTGATTGCTTGGTGAAGGGTGAGTTATTTAAACTGTCACCCGTGCCATTAAGACCGACCACAAGGCCATAACCGACCAATTGGTTTTCTCTGATGCCTTCAAAATCAACTAAGTCTTTAATGCGCGAGGCGCTCATAGCCGTTGTTGGCCACTGGGTTATCAACAGTGAAGCAATTAGAACGCTTACAAACGTTTGGCGTATTCCCGTTTTAATCAGACCTTTTTTGATCAGTGCCCCACTCTTATGAAAGCGCTGTTTGGGCTGGTTGCTTACTAGATTGTTTAACTGTCTGATTGCACTAATCATCGCGGGTGGACCCAGTTCTATCGTGGTTATTGATCAATGAGCCAAATTCAGTGTGAAATACGGCCCTTTGCTCATTTATTTTGCGAGAACTGTGCCAATCCCTATTTTTTTTATAACCTATTGATTTAACTGATATTTTTTATTTCATGCTATTTTGTTTTCTTGTTTTTTATAAAAATTCGGGTATAAAAGGGTAAAATTTGCCGCCCCTTAACGGCTCTTTAAGTGGTCATTAGGCAAATTTGACCTAGTGGCGTTATTGATGTTCTTTTTTATGAGCCTTTTCTTTGTCTTTATGGGATCGGCACAGCAAGCGTAGGACACACAACAAAATACTACACAGTGGCACACTACACAGTAGAGAACACTGCATAGAAGAGAACACTGGCTAGTAGGGAGCTCTTTTCGTAAGAGCCTCTTTTATAAGGATCGATTGAATGCGCATTGGCGGACCAAAAGATTTAACGAAAACATCCAAGAAATCTGGTGCTGGCAAAGCTTCTGGAGCGGGACAACGATTTGTAGTTGGAGCACCGGGGCAAACAAGTGGACTGTCTGGTACCAGTGGGCCGCAAACCATTAGTAATATTGGGACGCTGATCGCGGCTCAAGAAGTAGATGAAAAAGTGCGCCAACATGAACGGGCTGTCACACATGGTTCAGATATGCTGGATGTTTTGGATCAGCTAAAAGTCAGCCTGTTAAATGGGCGCCTTTCTCCTCAAATGATTAATCATTTGAGAAAACTGATCGCTCAAAAAGGAGATTTCCAGGTTGATGACGGGTTAAAGCAAGTCCTTTCACATATTGAGCTGCGCGCCGAGGTTGAACTGGCAAAACTTGCCAAGCAAAAGTCAAAAATCACCTAATTTTCACCTTATTGTCATGGGATTGACCTTCTTTCACCGGCTATTAGCTTTGCTAGAGCTTTGTCAAATCAACAAGCATATTTACAAAAAAACTTAGTTTCACTTGACTTCCTTTCTAAGAACGATAAATACCTCTCAAACTCAAATTTCATAGATATGGACGATTGGCTTTTGAGGGGCAGGGAGATGGATGTAATGGCTGGTAAGAAAAGTTCGCTAAAAATTAAGCGTGTCGATGGACGTGTTGTGTTGCCTGAAGGGTATCAACCTGGCGCCGACGAAGAGTTTATGAATGATGTTCATAAAGAATATTTTCGGCAAAAATTAACTAACTGGAAAAATGAAATTTTAGAGGCCACAAAAGAGACCATCCAGTATTTGCAAGATGAGTCTGAAAAACACCCTGATGTGACAGACCGGGCGACCTCTGAATCTGAGCGATCCTTAGAACTTCGAACACGCGATCGACAACGCAAACTTATTGCCAAGATTGATGCTGCTTTAGTGCGGATTGAGCGTGATGAGTATGGCTATTGCGAAGAAACTGGTGAACCAATTGGGGTCGGGAGACTTGACGCTCGTCCGATTGCAACCTTATCGCTTGACGCTCAAGAGCGTCATGAAAAGCGTGAGAGAGTGTTTCGAGATCGGTAG
>JAJFHF010000111.1 GCA_021775775.1 Hyphomicrobiaceae bacterium | reverse complement strand
CCTAATGGGTCTTCAATGGCGACAATCGGGTAGCGCCTACATGGTTTGCGTGTTGAGGATCTACTCGCCCATCACGCAATTCATTTTTCCAAAGTTTGTGAATTTTGGGATCGAGAAATTCCATATCGAGAACTTCCATATCGAGAACTTCTATGGCGAACAGCTTGGCTTTTTCATCATGGGCTAAGATACGCGGCGCGGTGCCTGGTACATGTTGGTTGGCAATCTGATACCAAGAAACCTCGAAAAGGCTTGATGGAGAAGACCTGTACCCCTACCCATTTACATCATAGGCGGCCAACGCTGCCATGTTTACAATGTCAGTATCTTTGGCCCCTACTGGGACCAATTGAACAGATTTTTCCAGCCCAACCAAAAGCGGCCCAATGACTGTGCCTTGGGACAATTCTTGCAACATTTTTGTGGCTATACTTGCCGAGTGAAAGGCGGGCATAATTAACACATTTGCAGTATCGGTTAAGCGACAAAAAGGATAGGTGGCCATAAGCTCTTTGTTGAGCGCCACGTCGGCGGCCATTTCACCATCATATTCAAAATCAACACCGCGCTCATCCAAAATTTTCACCGCCTCACGCACGCGGTCTGAGCGCTCGCCTTCAGGGTGACCAAAGGTGGAATAGGCCAACATGGCCACACGCGGTTCTGAGCCAAGGCGGCGGGTCACTTTGGCTGCTTGTACGGCAATGTCTGCTAATTGCGGTGCTGTTGGCATATCATGAACTGAGGTATCAGCCACCATAACCGTGCGCCCTTGGTTCAAAATTAAAGAGATACCAATGGCCATCTGCTTTTCACTTGGGTCTAACACTTTTTGCACATCTTCAAAGGCAATGGACCAATTTCGCGTCACCCCGGCGACCAAGGCATCGGCATGACCATGGGCGACCATATTTGCCCCAAAAATTACCCGGTCGGTGTTGACCATACGCAGACAATCGCGCAACAAATAGCCTTTGCGCTGCATCCGTTGATAAATATAGTCAGCATATTGCTCGTTATGTTCGCTAGTGCGTGCATTTACAATTTCAAACACATCGCGGTACTCAAGCCCGGCTTCTTTAAATCCAGCCAATATCTGATCTTCACGTCCGATCAAAATGGGCTGTCCTAAACCGGCATTGTAAAATGAGTTTGCGGCCCGAATGACCTGGCTTTGCTCACCTTCGGCAAACACGACGCGGCGTGGATTTTTGCGCACATGAAGAAAAATACCATTTAACCAGCCAGCAACCGGATCTAGCCGGGCTGAGAGGCTATCTTGATAGGCTTCCATATCAATGATCGGCGAGCGTGCAACACCGGTATCCATCGCCGCTTGGGCAACGGCTGGTGGGATATGGCTGATAAGCCGGGGGTCGAACGGGGCTGGTATAATATAATCTGGCCCGTATTTTGGGCGGTTGCCATGATAGGCGGCAGCCACTTCATCGGGGACATCTTCACGCGCCAATTTGGCCAAAGCTTCAGCTGCCGCTATTTTCATTTCCTCATTAATTTCAGTTGCGTGCACATCAAGCGCCCCGCGGAAAATATAGGGAAAACCAAGCACATTATTTACCTGGTTGGAATAGTCTGAGCGGCCTGTGGCCATGATTGCATCATCACGTATTTCAGCCACTTCTTCAGGTCTGATTTCAGGATCAGGGTTTGCCATGGCAAAAATGATTGGATTATCTGCCATTGTCTTGACCATCTCTTTTGAGACAATGCCGCCTTGGGAGAGACCGTAAAACACATCAGCGCCGATCAAGGCCTCTTCTAGGGTTCGGGCATCAGTTTCAGCTGCATGGGTCGATTTCCATTGGTCCAGCCCCCCTTCACGCCCTTTATATACAACGCCTTTGCGATCAATCATCAAGGCATTGTTGTGGGGGAGCCCCATGGCTTTGGCCAATGACAGGCATGAGATCGCAGCCGCGCCCGCGCCAGAGCAGACCAATTTAATGTCCTTTATATTACGTCCGGTTAAATGCAGGGCATTGATTAAGGCCGCTGTCGCGATAATCGCAGTGCCATGTTGATCATCATGAAACACGGGGATGTCCATCATTTCGCGTAGCTGCTGTTCGATGACAAAACATTCAGGTGCTTTAATATCTTCTAAATTAATGCCGCCAAAAGCTGGGCCTAAATAGCGCACACAATTAATAAATTTATCAGCATCTTGCGTATCAACTTCCAGGTCGATGGAATCGACATCAGCAAAGCGTTTGAAGAGAACAGACTTTCCCTCCATCACAGGCTTTGATGCCAAGGCCCCCAAATTGCCCATACCCAAAATCGCCGTGCCGTTTGAAATAACAGCGACCATATTTCCTTTATTGGTGTAATCATAAGCGGTCCGGGCATCATCAGCGATGGCTTGTACGGGGACTGCAACGCCGGGTGAATATGCCAAGCTTAAATCTCGCTGGGTCGCCATTGGTTTGGTTGGTCTAATCTCCAATTTTCCGGGCTTATCACCAGCGTGGAATTCCAAAGCTTCTTGTTTGGTAAATTGGTTTTTGTCTGATTTTAATGGCATGATTGACTTTTGATCCATTTATGAAGGGATGAAGACTTAAGAACATTTAGCATATCTCTAATATGGATATTCCTTTGTCGCAATATGGCGTTTTCACCAAATGATAAATCTTTGCCAAAAGTTCTCCTAAAGAAGAGGCAAAAGCGCCGATAATTTGCTAAAAACAAGTAATTATCCCCGCACAATCTGCAAACCATCTAGAAATTAGAAAAAAGCATCTATACTGTCATGATGCTGAATGAAACTTTTATCTATTAATGGAGACCATCTGTGGCCGGCTCTCAAAGTAATATCCCCTCACTCCCTGCGCTTGGAGAGCAAGACGCTTCATCTAAAACCACATCCAAAAAAGGCATGTCTGCAAAAGATAGTGCGGCGAAAGATAAAGCCTCTCCCGTCATTGCCCAATATTTGGAATTAAAGGCCGTTAACCCCGGTTATCTGATGATGTATCAATTGGGGGACTTTTTTGAGCTTTTTTTCGAAGATGCTGTCATGGCCTCACAAAGGCTTGGCTTGACACTGACCAAACGGGGCACCTATCAGGGCAAAGACATCCCGATGGCCGGTGTGCCTGTAAAAACCATTAATGAATATTTGCAGAAAGCCATTAAAGCGGGGTTTCGTGTCGCTATTATTGAACAGCTAGAAGACCCAGCTGAGGCCAAAAAACGCGGCAACAAATCCGTTGTCAAACGCGATGTCACCCGCCTTGTCACACCGGGCACGTTAACTGAAGACACTTTGTTGGAGGCAGGGGCGAACAATTTTCTCACTGCCATTTTTCAAAACCCATCAGACCAGCCAAAGACTGAAAACGATCAAAACGAACAAAGTTTCTCACTGGCCTCACTGGATATCTCTACAGGAGAGTTCTTAGTTAGCCAAACCAACAGCACAGATCTGATGGGTGAGATTGCTCGGTTGGGGCCTAGTGAAATTATTATATCTGATAAACGGCAAGAGCCAGCGACACTCAAAGCTTCCCTTGCCAATTTTGAGGGGGCTCAAACCCCCGTGCCTAACGCATATTTCTCCAGTTTGAGCGGTGAGACCACGTTAAAAATGGCTCTCAAAGTGGACGAGTTGGCAGGTTTTGGTGATTTCTCTCGCGGGGAGCTGGCAGCTATTGGTGCCCTCTTGAAATATGTGGAGATTACACAAATTGGCAAACAGCCTGTCATCCGACCGCCCAGGCAGGCCAAACATAATAGCCATATGGGTATTGACGCGGCCACGCGCGCCAATCTTGAACTGATCAAATCGACGAGACTAACCAAAAAGGGCAGTTTGTTTGATGCTATTGATCGCACCTGCACGGGGCCAGGCGCGCGCGAATTAGCGACCCGCATCAGCGCGCCGCTTTATAATGTTGAGGCCATTAATGAGCGCTTAAACGCGCTGGAGTTTTTTATCAACAATAGTGCCTTGCGCGATAAATTGCGCAAGAGCCTCACGCGAACACCAGATATTGCACGCGCGCTGTCACGCCTTAGTCTTAATCGTGCCGGCCCCAAAGATTTAGGTGCCATTAAACAGGGATTGATCGTTGCCGATGACCTCTTGGTGCATCTCGAGGTCATTAAAAATGATCACCTCCCTAAAACGCTTAAAGCCATAAAGAGCGACCTTTTGTTTGCAACGAGCAAATTAACTGACCAACTAACTAACGCTTTAAATGACGAATTGCCGGCTCAAATCCGTGATGGGGATTTTATCAAGCAAGCCTATCACCCACCACTTGACGAGCAACGGCTGTTGCGCGATGAGAGCCGCTCTATACTGGCGAATTTACAAGCCAGTTACCGCGACATGACGAACATAAAATCTCTTAAAATTCGCCATAACAATCAATTTGGCTATTTTGTTGAGGTAACTCAATTAAACGCCTCTCAATTGCTCACGGGGCCGCTTAGTGAAACGTTTCGTCACCGCCAAACTCTGGCTAATAATGTTCGGTTTACAACTGAAGAACTTATTGAAATCGAAAGTCAAATCACATTGGCGGCTGACCGCGCGCTTAATTTAGAAAAGCAGCTGTTTGAAAGCTTAAAAGATCTAACCCTTGCCGCTAGCGATCAACTGAGCGCTCTGGCTATTAGTCTGGCTAAGCTTGATGTGAAATTAAGCCTTGCTCTTTTGTCAGAAGAAGAAAACTACACCCGGCCCCTGGTCGATGATAGCCAAACTTTTCTCATACAAAATGGGCGCCACCCTGTTGTTGAGCAAGCCCTTCGCGCCTCAAATTCTGGCCCGTTTATTGACAATAATTGCACACTTGCAAAGACCGCATCAAAGGCTGGCAAAGCCGCCACCCCTCACATCTGGATTTTAACTGGTCCTAACATGGCTGGTAAATCGACTTATTTGCGACAAAACGCCTTGATTGCAATCTTGGCACAAATGGGCTGTTATGTGCCAGCTAGCAAAGCGCATATTGGGTTAATTGATCGTTTGTTTTCGCGGGTTGGGGCCTCTGATGACCTGGCGCGCGGGCGCTCAACTTTTATGGTCGAAATGGTCGAGACCGCGACCATTCTTAATCAAGCCAGTGCGCGTTCGTTGATCATCTTAGATGAAATTGGTCGGGGCACGGCCACCTTTGATGGCCTTTCAATTGCTTGGGCAACGGTTGAATATTTACATAATCATGTAAAGGCGCGCGCGCTGTTTGCAACCCATTATCATGAACTTACCTGTCTTTGCGAAAAACTAGATCATGTCACCAATGCCACCATTGAAGTTAAAGAATGGAATGACGAGATTGTCTTTTTGCACCGGGTCATTATGGGGGCTGCAGATCGCTCCTATGGCATTCAGGTTGCAAAATTAGCTGGATTGCCCAGGCCCGTTATCGTGCGTGCAGCGCAAGTTCTCGATCGTCTTGAAAATGAAAGCCAGAAAACAGGGGCGATAAATCAATTGGATGATCTGCCGTTATTTTCAATGACAACCCCGGCTTCGCCTACTGAGCCCCTAGGCGATGAGACAGAGATAAATTTAAAAAATGAATTATCTGGCATCAATCCCGATGAGCTCACCCCAAAAGCGGCGCTTAAACTGATTTATCAATTAAAGACCATGATTAAAGAATAATCTTGTTATCAATCTGATAAATCCTGTTAAAATGATACTCATCATACTCTTTAAAATATTTTAGATAGAGCTTAAAGTCAGCCCAATGGAAAAACGTATTGCCAAGAAAGCCCCTTATTTTAATCCAGAAGAACTGCGTAAGGAGCTCTCTGAGATTTATCAGCTCAATCAAGCCAATGATTCAAAGCTGCGTTCGCTTGTTTTAGAGACACTGATTGAGGTTAAAAAACAAGCCCATAAAAGTGCTGAGACCGAATTATTAGATAATGGTGATGGACGCATTTGCGCGCAAGGCCTTTCTCTGTTTCAAGATGAGCTTATTCGGGTGATTTATGATTTTACCACTCATCATATTTATCGTGC
>JAJFHF010000012.1 GCA_021775775.1 Hyphomicrobiaceae bacterium | reverse complement strand
CTTGTGGTTGTTTGGCCCTGAATTTACGCAGGCCTATCCTGTGATGTTTATTTTGGCAGCAGGCTTGGTTATTAAATCCATGTTTGGCCCGGCCGAATATCTACTGAATATGCTGGGGGAACAAAAGCTGTGTGCGGGCGTGTTATTCATGACAGCCCTGATAAATATCATTCTAAACATTGCGCTCATCCCCCCTTATGGGTTGATGGGAGCGGCAACTGCAACATCACTCTCTTTGACAATAGCCGCTGTGCTGTTTTTTCTGGCCATTAAGGTCCGTCTAAAAATCAATATCTTTGCTTTTTCAAACGGTTCAGAGGAGGCCAGTGGTAAATAAAAGAGAAACGGGGTTTGTTCTCTTCTCTCTCTCACGGCAAATTTGCGCTTAAGCGCAAATGCCTCCGAGGGGCGGCGCTCGCGCCGGACGCCTGTGGGCGTCATGTGCGCTCGCTAAGCTCGCTTCCTTCTTCGGAATGGGAGCTTGTTAGAATATGTTTGATGAGTTTTATAAAACGCAACAAGCTCTTGAAAATATCCCACCGCATAGCTGAAGATAAAAAATACAAAACAAGCTTATCCGAAGAAGGGAGTGCTCTTTTTGGGAGCATGTTACATGACGCCTATGGCGTCCGGCGCCTAGCGCCGCGCCCTCGCAGGCTCAAGCGCTTTTTCGCGCTTGAAACAGCCGTGAGAGAAACAAAATCTCTCTATTCGAAGAAGGAAGCGAGCTTGCGAGCGCACATGGCATCCTGCGAAGGAGGCCCGGCGCAAGCGCCGCCCCTCGGAGGGCTTTTCGCTTCTTCAGCGAAAAAACAGCCCGTGAGAGAGAGAGAAAGAGAAAAAAACTCCAAAAATTTCTTAAATTTTTGATCCCAGCACCAAAGTCCAAAATGTCTTATATTCAGTTTTTGGATTGTAGACCAGAGCAATGCCGATATTCTTGGCGTCAGGGAGCAGCAAATTCTTGTTGTGACCAGGGCTATCTTTCCACCCTTGCATCACTTCTTTAATTGAAAGCTGGCCTGTGCCCACATTTTCAGCGGCCAATTGTGGTTTATAGCCGGAGCGTTCAACCCGATCCCAAGGATTAGAGCCATCAGATCCATAATGAGAAATTCGGTCATGTTTGGCCAGGTCACGTGAATGAGATTTCGCAATTGTCGTTAAAGTTGAATCAAGTGAGACCGCCCCAAGCCCTTTCGAAGATCGATAGCGATTGATGAGTTTGACAGCTTCTTGCGGGTTAAGTTTAACGTGCGAGTAATCGCGGTGTTCAAAAGCACCAACAGGGGCTTTATCATAAGTCCCTTTGGGTAATTTGCCCGCTGCAAGTTCTTGTTTGCTCAGCCCTGAAAGTTCGTTTGTATCCGGGCTTTGCCCGCGATTTTGTGAGATACCATCAGTCGCACCAGCATTAAAAATCGTATCATTAAACGGAATGCCAGAACATCCAATTAGGGCGCTCCCAACAAACAGTAAAGATAAGAATTGCAAAGCAATAATTGTAAATTTCATGGGCTTATCTCTCTTGCCACGAATTGAAAAAAAGTACGTCACTGTATTAACTTAATCCTTTTTTCTTAACAACTAGTTGCAAATGTGCCGATATCAAACAATCTCACCATTACAAGATAACATTTGTTGAATTTTTGACCTTTGCAAATATAGCGATCAATGAACCTCTATTGAGAGCATGATAGCGTGCAGCAATCTCACGAAAACAGTAATCTTTCAAACAAAAAGGTCATAAATATGACTTATCAGCAAATGAAAGAGCAATAATTAGGCCAACAAATGGGAGAATAATGAACCGCTATTGCAAACGAGTGAGAGATAGCCCCTGAGTCTAAGACGAGGTCACCCCAAAATGAGCAGGGGAGGAACAAAGTTTTCAGCTTAAAACCACTTGAGAACACGCTAAACTAATCATGTGATTCGTCGTTCAAACGCAACAAACAATAAGCGGTTTAAAAGTGATGCGCCAGCAAACAGCGCCAGCCTTTCAAGAGGCTCAAACATATAACGCACGGCTAAATTGGCAGGTCTTAGAAGATCTTGTCATAACACGGCTTCTATTTGGCGCACCAGAAGGTGAGACCGAGGTACAGTTGCGTAAAGATCTGCACCCTCTCGTCATGCAAAAAATGAGTGCGGTTGAATGGCGAACAAATTTGGGGCAAATCATAGTCGCTCTGGTCGATCAAGAGTTTATCCGCCCTGTACGCGCCAACGCCTATATGACAACCGAAAACTGCCCGGAAAGGGCTGCCAACTTCTTGCAAACCAGCCGGTTGCCAAAAGCACCCTGGCATGAAATTAGGGATGGTCATTTAATCGCTTTGGCGCTGGGTCTAACGCCAACGTCTCATTTGGTAAGCCGTCTTGTTTCAGCTGAAGGCTTGCGAAGCGCTGTATTAACCGGCCATTTTAACTTGCCCTATGACATTGCCACCGTAACGGTTGAGCAGCTTCGATTTGGCCTGGCCAAAACGGCCCAAGATCAAGGGCTCACATCTGGCATAAGAACAACACTCATCGAAAAAAGCGACCTATCTCAAAAGGAAGCGGTCATGATGGGGGCGAAGCTCTTGAAGTCAGGTCATGTGGTTGAAAGTGATGGAGAATTAATGGCCTGCCTGGCCCAAGAAATCGTGGGCGCTGTGAATGAAAGCGCCGCAGAGCTGAGGCAAATGTTATTTCGGCAATTGATTAGTTCAAAAGAATCAAGTGAAGTCATGGCAAATGTACACAATGGGGAGCAAGCTGGGGCATTAACTGGGGCGGCACTAGGAACAAGGCAAGGCAATTCAGAACCGATCCCTCCTTTGCCAGAATTCACACATCTGGTGCTCAAGATTGCACAAGACATAGCCATAGGGTGGCCTGGCAATAAACGGGCCTTCATATCTCATATTTGGCGTGATTTGAGCGCCTCGTTTCCGTTTTGGGGAATAAATGAAGATGAGTACAAAGAGATGATTTTAAATGCTCATCGGGCTGGTTTATTGCGCCTTGCAATCGCTGATTTGCGCGACAAAACCAATGTCGAAGATGTCGCCCAAAGTTGCATTACATATAAAAATTCCGAATGGCATTTTGTTCGGGTGGATGATTTAAAGAATGAGTAAAGGACATACCATGACCGTCTCCAATGTTGCGCCAAAAGCCTCATGGAAGCCAAACACCCAAACATTCGAACATTCCATCACGTGGGAGGATGATGTTTGGCGCCTGGATCCCTTTGACGTGGAAGAAGTGCACAAAGCCGCGCGCGTTAAATTCAATGATATTCTCGACAGCGTGACCCTTTCGCCCCACCGCGTGCAATCACGTATATTGCTGTTCCATGGTCAGTCAGGCGCGGGCAAAACCCATCTTATCAGAGCGCTGCGCACGTCCTCCCACCTCACCGCGCGGGCTTATTTTGGCTATGCGCAAATGACACCAGATGTCACAAACTATGCAGATTATTATCTGCGCCGTTTGATCAATGCGCTAGAAAAGCCCTATAACCCGGTTGATTTTGGTGAGAGTGGCTTGGTCCGCATGTCCAATCGATTGCTCAAAGAAGCTGAGTTAATCGAAGAAGAGCACATCACTGAATTGCGCGAAGGCGAGTTTAGCACAGATGAGCTCAGCGAACTTGTTATCGAGATCGCAGATGACATCGTCTCATCGCACCCCTTCCTAGAAGAAGATCTGGACGTTAATCTTGTGCGCGCTTTACTCTATCTGCAAAGGAATGACCCGCGCATTGATCAACGCGTTCGTCAATTCTTATACGGCACCGAGCTGACCAAGCGCAGCCAGCAAATGGTCCCGGCATTAGAGAGCAAAACATCACAAGATAGAGCCTTTGAACTCATTGAATCTATTGGCAAAATAACCTATGCGACAGAAGGGTCGCCTTTGGTTTTTTGCATAGATCAGGTCGAAGATTTACGCTTTTTTGACGAACCAGAGGAGCGGTTTCAAAAAGCCATACGTGATTTGATTCAAATCGCCAATCGGGTGCCCTCTTCCATTATTTTAATTTCTTGTTTGGATGATTTTTATTTTCAAATGCGTCAATTTCTGCCCCAAAGCTTCATTGACCGAATTGAAAAAACCGACCCTGTTTTGCTAGGAGAAATGTGCAACGCACAAGAAGCCCAATTGATTTTAAACCGCCGCATTAGCCAAGCCTTTGTGAAACAAAAATGCCCGGGTAACCCACCGCGCGCGGAAGATATTTTTGGCGAAAGTTTTTTCCATGAAATTGCCGGTCTGCCGACCAGGCGTTTGTTAGAGGCCTCTCAAACCCGCTGGTTAGAGCTGTGCGGTGACAAACCCATCAGCATCACTGACGGTGATGTTAGCCAAACAATAACTCCAACAGCGCCCTTTGCACCAGCTACAGTTTCGCCCTTGGTTGAAGAACGTCAAAGCGCCGCTGAAGATCTCAATCATCTATGGGAGCAATTTACCTTCGATCATCAGCCAGAAATTCCAGCTGATGAAGGTGAGTTAATGAGTGTCTTGGCCAGCGCGTTGGTTTTGGCCAAAGATGAATGTGAAACCAGCACAGAAATTGAAGTTGAGCCTATTGGCTGGATAGAGGATGTCTCTGCCATAGACGTGGTCGTTCGCCAAGGCAGTGGGAAAGCTGAAAATTCACGGTTGTTCATGTGCAACCGTTCAAGCCAGGGCGGCGGCTTGCGGCGCCAGATGGAGCGGGTCATGGCTTCCACCCAAGGGCGCAAACCAGTGGTGCTGCGAGCCAGTGATTTCCCGCCCAATGCCAAAAGTTCAACCGCCAATGCGGTGCGCCAATATTTGCAAAGCGGTGGCAACCGGTTGGTCATTCCCATTTATGAATGGGAGCGCATGATCATGGTTAAAGATTTCCGAGAGCGCTATCACAAACATCAAAACATCACAGCTTGGACAAGTTCTGTCCGCCCGTTGCGTGATCTACCTTCGGTTCGAATGTTGCTAGGCCTCTCTCACGGCGATGATGGTGCTGTGACCGGGGTGCACAATCAACTCACGGGTGCTGCGTCTTCGGGGGCTTTATCCAACGCGCCCAATCTTGAGCTTATTGAAAATGAGCAGGGCGCGGACACAGTGCCTCAATCCGCTCACCATGAAGCCAGAGATTTGGTCAATAAATTGGAATCCGAACTTTTAACCAAAGAAGGCCTATTACCTCCAGGTCTTGTGCCGGGCATCTTGCGCTTAGGCTGCTCCATGCGCAACCCCGCACAAGTTGAAAATCTAGACACCAGCCTCTTGCGCCGTCACGCCGCTGTCCTTGGGGGCTCAGGTTCAGGTAAAACCACTCTGGCATTGAGCATCATCGAGCAGTTATTGATGCAAGACATCCCTGCTGTCCTTGTCGATCGCAAAGGTGATTTGTGTTCTTACGCGAACGGCGAGGTTTGGGCTGATGATCCAAATGACAGTGATGAGCGCCGGGCGCAAAAAGCATATCTGCGCGAACACACAGAAATTGCGGTATACACCCCTGGGCGCACATCTGGTCGGCCCATCTCCATAACCTTGTTGCCCACAGGCATGATTGATCTTCCCGATCATGAGCAATTAGAACTCGCAAGTGTCTCAGCAGCAGCGCTTGGCGATATGTTGCACCTTGGCACGTCACCCACCCATCAACGCTATAGTGGGATTTTATCGGTCGCCCTTAAATTGCTAGGTGAATTTGCCCGCAAAGAAGTAACCCTCACAGATCTCATCACATTTATGGATGAAGAAGAAAACGAGCTAACCGAAGTTATCTCGCGCATGGATCCCAATGGGCGTTTGCGCAAAGACCTGGTGGCGCAGCTTGATAGTTTAAGCCACAGAAATTATGCTCTGTTTGATGGCGCTGGCGAATCTTTGTCAATGGATGCCTTTTTGGGCAAAGGCAAACATAAAAAACCAAATAAAACCAAGCTGTCGATTATCTATACTGGCTTTTTAGGTGACAATGAAAACATTCTTTTCTGGGTGGCTCAATTTCTATCTGAGGCTTTGCGCTTTTGCCAGCGCAACCCATCTGATGATTTACAAGCTATGGTTATGTTTGATGAGGCTGATTTATACATCCCAGCCAACTCAAAACCGGCAACCAAAGAGCCCTTAGAAAGCTTGTTAAAGCGGGCACGCTCCGCTGGCATGGGCTTGATGTTGGCAACCCAAAGTCCAGGTGACCTTGATTACAAATCACGTGATCAAATCACGTCATGGTTTATCGGCAAGGTTCGTGAAGACACAGCGCTTCGAAAATTACGCGCAGCCTTCTCAAGCGACAGCGGCATTGATCCAGCGCTCGTTCTGCCAAATCAAACAGTTGGTGAATTCCACTTAATCCAAGAAGGAACCGTAAAGGCGATAAAATCCCAACGCTCCTTAGTGCAGGCTGACCAAGTACCCTTTGATCGGATTGAAGAACTTGGTAGGGAGACTTTAGGCAAAAAACCTAACAATCAAATTGGATTTAAATTTTAAAATTATCCAGGGAAAACAACATCAGTACTGGGTTGTCTAAATAAAAGTAAAACCAGCCCTTGGCAAATTGAAAGACAATGCCTACATCAAGTAAATGGTAGAATGTCCTGGCATACACACTTTGGCTGAAATGAAAGATGGCTTTCTGGCCCGCATACGCGTGCCAGGAGGACAGCTAAATACAGAAAATTTACGCCACATTGCTCACGTTACGAAAAAATATGGCAATGGTATCATTGACTTAACCAATCGCGCGAATTTTCAGATCCGCCATTTAAAAAAACAAGATCAGCAAAATCTAATCTCAGAATTACTCACCTATGATCTTATAACCAAAGATCCCGAACACGATCGGTTGCGTAATATCGTAATTGATCCCCTAAGCGGTCTTGTCAATGAAGTTGTTGATTGCCGTAGTCTCGTTGGCCAACTAGACCAATCATTATCCCTACTCCCTTGCAAAACACAAATTTCCCCTAAATTTTCAATTGTTCTTGATGGTGGTGGCCCTTCACAAATCTCTGGCATTGGCCATGATCTAGCTTTCGTTGCGAAAAAAGGGTCCAATCCAGCTGATCCCCTATTTGAGTTATTAATAACCGGCCATAAAACTTTAATTACAGTTAGGGCCAGTGAGCTTGTCGATACAACCATGAGCTGGATGAACAGCCTGGTCGATCTCTCCAAACCAAATGCTTTGCGCATGAAGAATTTGATTAAGAGCCTTGGATTAAAAACCATCTTAACTCACCTAATGGAGACAGAGGCCAATAGAGAAATAGAAGGCAGTCTGAGAAAAAATGTGGTTCCTCTTTCAGGGTTTTGCAGACAAAAAGATACAGAGCAAGTCGCGATTAATTTAACCTCCCCAACCGGCCGTTTGTTCGATTTTAAAATATTAGGGTTAGCGGAGCTCGCAGAGCATTATTCTGAAAATGATGAAATCCGTCTGACGTCTTGGCAAAGTGTTATTCTTCCCAATATTAGCCAAGATCACATTTGCGATGTATGGGAAAAAAGCGAAGCCCTTGGCTTCCTGACCCAAGAGGTGGAACAAAATTTACAAATCCTATCATGTGCTGGCAGCGAAGGGTGCATCAAAGGCGGATTTGAAACAAAGATAAAAGCCCTGGAAATACGAGAAGCCCTTGCCGATATGGCGTTTCCAAACCTCACAACAATTCATTTATCAGCCTGCGAAAAGGGCTGCGCCCGCCGGGCAAAATCACCTTATTTGGTGTTGCAAAGAGAACAAGAACAATCCATGCGCCTTTATGTAAATGCAGCCCCAGACACAACAGAGCGCGGTAAAGAAATTGAACAAAATAGATTAATCTCAGAATTAAAAAAGCTCATATAAGCTTTTTAACTTCAAGTCCTTTATCTCTTCATTCTTTTCAAAAAAGCTTCAGATTGCCCCCCGCCCCCCCCGGATGAGATCTCAACAGAGATTTCTTCATGGCACATGGGGCAAAAAACGTCCCTACGCGAAGAAGGAAGCGAGCTTTTGCGCGAGCGAACATGGCGCAGCCCGGCGCAAGCGCCGCGCCTCGCTAAGCTCAAGCGCTTTTCGCGCTTGAAATAGCCGTGAGACAAAAAAGAATCATCTTGCGCTTTAGCGTAAGCAATTGCATAACCAGGGGCTTAAAATCAATTCTCCAATGGAACACGACCTTTATGGATTATATTAAAGACGGAGCGACCATTTACGAACGCTCTTTCGCAACCATTCGCGCTGAAGCTGATCTGTCTAGCATTGACCCTGATTTGGAAAAAGTCGTGGTACGCATGATCCATGCTGTGGGCTCAACTGATCTTCCCAAAGACATTGCTTACGCCAAAGATGTGGTCGCCAAAGGGCGCGCCGCCCTAGAGGCTGG
>JAJFHF010000110.1 GCA_021775775.1 Hyphomicrobiaceae bacterium | reverse complement strand
TTAAAAACAGCCTTTCAATTTGCCAAACGTCCCCAAATGTGGCGCTGGTTTCTCATAACCCTACCTCTAATAGGGTTGATCTTACTGCCTATCATTTCTATTTTAGCCATGAGCTTTTCACCCAGCGAAAACATTTGGCCTCATTTGCTATCAACCATCCTCCCCCGATCCCTTCGCGATACATTTTTATTAATGAGCGGTGTTGGTGTTTTAAGCTTAATTATAGGGACAAGCACCGCCTGGCTTGTGACCATGTATTCATTTAAAGGGCGCAACTTTTTTGATTGGGCCTTGCTGCTCCCCCTCGCCATGCCAACCTACATGATCGCCTATTGCGCCGTCGATTTGTTGGAATATTCAGGTCCCATACAAACTGCATTGCGCCAATTATTTGGCTGGCAAGATGCACGCGATTATTGGTTCCCCAACATTGCCTCCCTACCAGGGGCGATTTTGGTAATGACCCTGGTTCTATATCCATATGTTTATTTGGCGGCCCGTGCCAGTTTCATGCAACAATCAGTTTGCGTGTTAGAAGTCGCACGAACTTTAGGGCGCTCCCCGGCGGGCGCTTTTTTTAGCGTCGCCCTCCCCCTTGCCCGCCCAGCGCTAATCGCAGGTTTGGTCCTCGCCTTAATGGAATGTCTCAATGATTATGGCGCGGTTGCTTATTTTGGCATAGAGACACTAACCGCCAGCATCTATAGCACCTGGCTGGAGCGTTCAAACTTAGGCGGCGCGGCGCAAATAGCCTCACTAATGCTATTTATTATCATTGCTCTGTTATATGTTGAGCGCCGGGCCAGATCCAATCAGCAATATTTTCCCACAACCGGCTACACCCGCCAACTCCCAGTCACACAGCTAAACGGGAGTAAAGAATTCATCGCATTTGTGGTTTGCGCCCTCCCCTTCTTACTGGGCTTTATTGTTCCCCTTATTATTTTACTCCAAGCCTCGTTTCAATTTTTTGATTTCATCTGGAGCAAAACATTCTGGCGTGCCGCTGGCTTCTCCGTCGCCCTCTCAGCTCTAACAGCCATAATAGCTGTGACCATCGCACTGCTTTTGGCCTACAGCAAAAGAGTAACCAACCACGCATGGTTCAAAACACTCAGTACAATAGCAGGAACCGGCTATGCCATCCCTGGCGCCATTCTGGCCATTGGCATTCTTATTCCATTGGCAGCATTTGATCATTTTATAAACGGTTTTGCTCACGCTATCTTTGGGATCAATACAGGGTTATTATTATCTGGCAGCATAATCGCTTTGTTATACGCCTATCTGGTACGTTTCATGGCCATTTCTCTAGGGACAATTGAAGCAGGCTTTCAAAAAATCTCACCCAACCTAGATGGCGCAGCCAGGACCCTTGGACAAAATAGCCTTGGGGCCTTTAAAATGGTTTTAATGCCAATTATGCGCCCCCACATAGCCGCCGCCGCTCTACTGGTTTTCGTCGATACGATGAAAGAGCTTCCTGCAACCTTACTGTTACGTCCCTTTAATTTTGATAGTTTAGCAACGCTTGTCTTTGATTTTGCCAGCAGAGAAGAATTTGAAGAAGCTGGCTTAGCAGGCCTTACCATCGTCGCCTTCGGCCTCATTCCCCTCTTGTTACTCAACAGAACAATCTCATCTGGTCGCACAGGACATAAGAACGAATAAATCCATCCATCCAAGCCCAAATAAAATCCAAAAAATAGTTTATTAATCTACAAATAGAACATAAAAAATCTTGCTTCTTTCGCAATCTTAAGAGATGCTATCAAGACACAAAAAACAAAATTATACACAAGCTCAAACTTTAATAACTGATAATTCAAATGAAGCTTAAGGCTTAACGACATTGTTTGAGAAATCGAATGATCTAGTGTGCCCTCTAGATTTTCTCTTTTCATTTATCATTTTGAAAACCTTAATTTAAAATACTTTGAGTAATTTGACATTTTGTCTGCGAGTTATGTTTCATGAATTTTAGTTTATTAAAATCTTTTACCTCTAAACACTGGACCATAATTTTAAGTGTTATTGCCACCTTAAGCATAGCAATATTCCTTCAACCAACTTTGCAAAACGCTCATTCTCAAGAAAAAGTAGCTCAAGAAAAAATAGCCCAAGAAAAAGTAGCCCAAGAAAAAGAGATCAACGTAAAACTGAGCGAATTCTCTCTCTCGCAACCAATTATCATCGGCACCAGCCCTTTAATGATAATTGAAACAGGAGTAATTAAATTTGGGCCACCAATCACAAGTCAAACGTCTTCCCAAAGACGCGTTTTAAATTGGACGCTTTTGAGCCCCCTCAACAAACAAAAAACTTTAACACTCCGAGAAGCCAAAATCACACTTGATTTACGCACGAAAAACAACAACAAATCCCCACATCTCTTATTACAAAAAGCTCTAGAAAATAGCGTACTGGCTAACATCACCATCCTAAATAGCCACATTCAAATCCTAAGAGATACAGGCACCCCCTTTACCCTCCCTCTAAACAAAGCCACCCTAAAGCTTGATCTAGATGACAGAACAGTGAGCGCAACGGGCATTACAGCGCTGGCAGATCAAACAACTTCATTTAACCTAGATATCGAATATGGCCCCTTATCGGATAAGAAAGCCCCCCTTTCAGATCTAACATTAACGTTAAAAAATCCCACTTTTCATACGCAATTCAAGGGGAAACTGGGGAGGAAAGATGGTCTGAATTTAAAGGGCAAAGCAAGCATAAAACTCTATGATTTATCAACACTCCAAACATTGATAAATGATAACAAACACAACGTGTCAAAGAACACTGATCCCAAGACGATAGACAAACAAAAACCAACTCAAATATTTTTAGCTTCAGGTGACCTTGAATGGGCAGGGTCAACAGGGGCCCTCAAAAACGCTAAGTATACCATTGGCGAGAATCAAGCCCTAGGGACACTTCGCCTAAAACTAACCAATAGCAATCACTCCATCTCAGGCACATTGGCCTTTAAAGATCTAGATTTAACACCGCTAACCTTAAATGAAAATGACAGCACATCTCTTATACTTGATCAAGAAAATCAACCTATCAAGCAACCCATAAAACAAGGCATCGAACGCGCCTGGACCCAACTCTATCCCTTAATCAGAAATTTTGATGCTGATCTACGTATTTCAGCCCAAACAGCCCAACTGGGAAGCATAACTTTCCAAGAACCCGGCTTTAGTATCTATCAACAAAAAGGAGAAGTTATTATTGATCTAGCAGAAACATCAATCTTTGAGGGAAAGGCCAGCGGTCACATTAAAGTCGACACAAACTTCCCCAAACCAAGATGGCATATCAATGCAAGATTATATGACTTCCAAACACAAAAATCCTTTCAAGCTTTCAAATGGTCCCCTCTCTTCACCGGTCAAGGCACATTAAAAATGCACTTTACCAGTTATGGGGATAAAGCCACTGAATTATATCAAAACATATCTGGAGATCTACTATTTAACATGGACAAAGGGGGACAAATCGCACTTGATTTGCGCCAATTACTTGTCCCTCAAAAACAATCTTCACTTGAAGAGTTTCAGTCTTTATTCAAGAAAAAAAGTGAAATTACGACCCTAAAAAGCCGGGCCCATTTTGCAAAAGGGGACATCATAACTGATTACCTCATAGTAGAGACACCGAACAACAAATTCACAGGCACTGGCCACTACGATATGCAAAGCAGCCAAGTGGACTGGCATATAGCTGCATGGCCTTTGCAACCCGAAAAAATCAACAAACCAAAACCAGAAAACATCAATAAAACCTGGGTACTTCCCCCTTCAACAGAACCTATCTTACTAACATGCAACCAATTCTCCGGAATTTGGGGCAGCCTCTTATTAAGCAAATATACAGCCTTGCATCTATCCTTGCTAAAAAAGCAATGCCCAGCCATTTTTCAACCAAGACCGTTGAAAAGACATGATGATACCATTGTTCAAAAGGACAATAGGGGCTAAACAAGACTATCAACTTTGTTAGAAAGGCCTATTTGATGCGCGGCACATATCCTCAATTATTAGCAATTGCAGCACTCTCCATCCTGTTTGTAGGAGGGATTAACACTGTTACCTATGCTGATTTAGGAGCAAACTTAAAGATCTTTACTGGTTCTGGCGCTTATAAAATTTCACAAACAGAGGCCTTTTTCAAACCATTTGAAAAACAAACCGGTACAAAAATTGAAGTTCGCAGCGGACCAAATCCTCTAGAGCTTTTGAAAAACTGGAACAAAGACATAAAAGCCAAAGGCGATGTCATTAACCTCACCTCTTATGAGGCACAAGAGGCCTGCGATGCGGGCTATTTAATGACCTTTAACGCCCAAGACATCTCCCTTGATGCAAAAGAAACCCCCATAACCCAAGACTTTCTAGCCAATAGTCTTTTTGATTGTGCAATCCCCACTGTAGCTTGGTCAGCTTTAATGGTCGTAAAACAGAGCAAATTTAAAAAAGCAAAACCAAGAGTATGGGCAGACTTCTTTAACCCAAAAAAATTCAGCGGAAAACGTAGCCTTAAAAAATCAGCCCAGCACACATTAGAAATGGCAATAATGGCCGATGGTGTACCAGCAAATGAAGTTTATGAGGTCTTATCAACAATAGAGGGACAAAAACGCGCCTTTGCTCAACTTGATAAAATCAAAGACCTCATCACCTGGTGGGAAACAGGCGACCAGTCAATTAAAAACCTATCACAAGACGATGTCAGCATAGGAACGGCATATAATGGACGCTTGTTTAATGCTATGATCGGGGATGGGCTAGATGTCACCCTGGTGTGGCAAGGTCAAATTTATGATTATGACTATTGGGGCATCCCTCACAACACACCTCACCGCGATCAAGCTGTTGCCTTTGTGAAGTTTGCCACGTCGCCACAACAACTTGCGGCCCAATCAAGCTGGATGCCTTATGGCCCGATGCGAACCTCATCATTAAGTTTTGTAAAAGAACATAGCATCGGCAAAATGCATATGGCGCCCTACCTTCCAACCACCAAAGCTCATTTTATAAAAGCCCTAAAATTTCAAGAGAGATGGTGGCGTTCAACTGATGGGTTAGAAGCACAAAAACGATTTACAAACTGGTTACAAGGAAGCTTAATATGGCCGGATAAAAAGTAAGCCGCCATTATCACTTTAAGGGGCCTAACACTCCACTAAGAACATCTCAGGTCTTGATCATTGCATATGACATTTTTGTCACAAACCAAGAACCACAATCACTGTTTTTTTAGAGTGTTTCAACCCATAAAAATTATTGTGGATAGGTTGTTTTTTAAGCCCCCTACGACCTTCAGTCTAAATCACAAATATACTAATTCACTTAAATACAAACATATTTTTCTCAAAGCCTTGGCAAGGTGTTTTTTTAAATAAATTGTGTGAACATTGTTCAAAATTTTTAAAAATACCAACACAAGAAAATCATTATCACCCCTCACTTTTAATAACTTCCGATAAAGTGACAAAGAGTGTCTTTTTCTCCTTTCTTCTTCATAAAATTTTTGGTTAATGTACGTCTCACACGGCGCAACCACCAAAGGTTGCAGACGTTAAAAAATGGTCAGTGCCAATCCCAAATAAAAATTGGGGGCACTATTTATAGAACCAAAGGGGGCCCTTCAATACTGCTTGTATTGAAGGTGTATGAGACATGACTTTATCTCATGTCTCATATCTGCGGGGTACTTCATTGTACCCCGCTGAAAGCGGGGTGAACTGCTAGTATCTTTTATAGATACTAGCAGTTTTTTTTTGCTAAATGCATTTTTCACTTAGAATATCCCATACATTTATGCTTATACTGAGAAAAACAAAACACCCAATTGGAATCAAAAGAACTTCAGTATTTTTGTATCAAGCTCCGTTAAGGCTAGTGCGTATGTTATTATTGAGTAAAATGCTTCACAAAGCATTATATATAGGCCCCCTTTTTGTTGGCATTTTCACTCTGGTCAGTGCATTGATCATTTTGCCAAAAACCGCGGTTAAAAAACAGCCAACTCCTCCAAGCATAATTTCAAAAAGCACCAAGCTTGGTCCAACGGTTCACCAAAAAAAAATAACCACAAAAGACATCCCAACACCAACACGACAAAACCAAATCAAGCCCACAGGTGAGAAATTACAATCTCCCAAGCCACCCAAATTAACATCGACAGAACCCCCAAAGATCGCTTTAAAAACACGCGTCCCTAAAAATAAAAAAACAAAGCTCAAACCCCATAAAGAAACGGCACCCGAACAAACCACGACCCATAAAAAAAATGTCCAAGATGGAAACAGGCCATTTTCCCAAATAATATCTGATGTCCTCTCACGCCAAGCCGTTCACGCCGGAAAGGTAGGGTCACTGGTATCTGACGGTGTCCCAACCTCCACTCAACATATAAAAACCTTTGCTCAATCCCATCATTCAACCCAATTTGGCTTTCGCGTCGGCCAACAAGGCGACCATATAGACCAAGCTTTAAACAAAATCATTCTTCGCACCAAAAAACCTTTGTTTTTAGCTATGACAAACCAATGGGCAAGAGACACAGGTCGTGCGGGTCAAACAGCCCACCGCGCGCAAGCCCTCGGCATAAAAAAGAGTTTAGAAACCACAACCCCGATACTCATTGCCCAACTTATTAGTCCCTTAGCCCAAGCAACAATCCCCCTATCTAAAAGCATCAACTTTGGACAAAAAACCGGGGGCGTTTTTAAAATCACATCTTCAAGCAAGCACCTGGGGCATAAATTTGGTCACGCCGGCAAGAAAAGCAAACAGGTCATTGATAATCAAACAACCCAACTGGTCATGCAGGTCCAAAGCAGCCTAATGGGGAATGCGATCGGTAAGGCGCCCAAAGCAATACGCGCGGGAATATATAAGACACAAACAGGGGTGAGACGCTTAAAGCAAATTCATCAAGGAAAAAAATTCGGCAACATCATAAGTAACAGCGCCGTATCATACATCACCTTAGGACTAGCTAAAATTGATGACAACACACAAAAACAAGCCATCAAGTTTATTGAAAAACAAAAAGCCCAACAAGCAATAGATGCTCAAAAGAAGCTAAAAGCACAAAAACCTCAAGAAACCAAATTAGCTCTGCTGACGCCTTTAAATCCCAAACAGCTAAACAAACCAACAAAAAATTGCGCCCAGCGCTTTTACGATGATCTCCAATCACTGAAATCAACCCGCATTTCACACTTACGCAAACAACTCAAACCAATTTTTCAAAAAGATAAAAAACTACCCGGAAA
>JAJFHF010000109.1 GCA_021775775.1 Hyphomicrobiaceae bacterium | reverse complement strand
ACGTACCAAATGGGCCAGCTTAAGAATAAATAATGGGGTTCTATTTTTCGTCTTGTGGTGTTTTCTTTGCCGTCTTTATAGATGATGTTTATATTTTTCATTTCAAAAAATGCTTCGTAGAGAGCATTGGCAGGTGGGTTTTTCCTCACTTCAAAATCGTTTAACAAGGTTTGTGAAGCGATCTCTCCTATGAGAATTCTTTTTCTTAAAACTTGGATTCTATCTCGTTGTTCTTGAGGGAATGAAGCGGAAATTTTATTGCGGATAGATTTTGAGTTTGCCAGGAAAATAGGGGAGTGTAATTTTTCCATTATGGCTAAGCTTAACAGCATGTCTATGATTTCGCGGTAGTTTAGATGGAGACGTCCTAAGCCCCATAATCGATGTAGCCTGATGCCGCCGCCACGTCCTTGGTTTGTCTCGATGGGATAACCTTTTTCTCGCAGGACGTCTAAGTCACGCATGATCGTGCGTGGGCTTACACAAAGATTTTTAGCCAAATCTGATACCAGATTGTGATTGCTAGATTTTAAAAGGCTAGTTAATTGATCTAGCCTTTGTAATCTTGTTGTTGTATTTTTTTGTCCCATTAAAGATATATGACATAATTTGTCACCTTTATAAATAGGCTGTTTTTTCAATTGGATTCATAAAAGGATATAAAAATGATTGGTTATATAACACTTGGGACGAATGATCTTGAAAAGTCAGCTCAGTTTTATGATGAACTTTTTAAGGTTATGGGGATAGGGCGGTTTATGGAATTCGACAGCTATATTGCTTGGGGTAAGCAGGATGGTTCAGCTGGTTTTTCTATTACCAAACCTTTTGATGGCAAGCATCCAACAATTGGCAATGGAGTTATGATTGCTCTTAGTGCTGTTTCAACTGAACAAGTTGATAAGGTTTATGCCAAAGCATTGGAACTGGGTGGGAGTGATGAGGGGGCTGCTGGTTATCGCGATGAAATGAAGGGGTTTTATGCTGGTTACTTTAGAGATCTTGATGGAAATAAATTAAATATACATCATATTTCTATGGATGATTTAAAGGAAGCGACAAAATAGACCTATGGTTGTTTTGCTTTTTTCACTAGAAAAGAGTTTTGAAATTATTTCTTTTCAAAGGGGGCATTAAGTTGTTTTGCTAGAGCAAATAATCTTTGCTCTAGCAAAACGGGAGCCTCACAAACAAAATCAAGCGATTGTTCGCGCTCTTCGTGGATGCGTTGGTCCCACTCTAGGCTTCGCTCTAGAGCCACCAGTTGCTTATCTTGTTCTTTGGTGAGGGTGCCGTCTTCATCGTTCTTTTCTAGCTCGGTTACTTTTTGGCGATTGGTTGTGATGCGTTTGGCTAAATCTTTTTGGCGTTTGGTGAACCGTCCGATGCCGCCGATGATTTCGCTACGTATTTGATTTGTTTCATTTAAAAGAGCCAAAAACGTTTGCTTCATTAAGGGCTCTAGATTGTCTTTGTTCTCACTTGCAAATTTTGTGATGGTTTTATTTGTTTGCTCGAGTGTTATGCGGCGCGGTAAAATTTCTTTCGTAAGAGCGGTAATTTTATCATTGGTTTGCCAGCTGGTGTCTTTGACATCAACGGGGCTGCCGCGCCACATCTGACCGGCAGAGAGCTTTTCAACTTTTCTTTGTGCGCACGGCCAATTTTTATCTTCGCTGAAAGCGTGCGTGGGTGTGGTCGTTATAATAATGGCTGCACTGAGGGTGAGCATAAAGAGGCCAGTAAGGGGGCCAGTAAGAGGGGATGTCTTTTTGAAACAAATCTGAAGCATTCTTTGCGCGCCTTTTGCACTCGTATGGCTGTATCTGTATGAGGGTACAGCACCAGAAAAGATTTACGTTGAGTTTACTCGCAGAGCGAAGCTGTGCCAAGTTGTTTTGCGCTTTGTTGAGGGCGCAAACGGACACAGCTTCGTTTCTAAATTTTTATTTAGTCATTGGCAATGACAACGCCCCAAGGATAACGGCCAACAGGGATAGATTTGATGACTTTGAGGCTTGCGACGTCGATCACTGAGACATCGTTGCTGATGCCGTTGGTGGTGAATATAAGTTTTTCATCTGGTGTGAAGCCAAGATTCCAGACGCGCTGGCCTACAAGAAGGTATTTTTCAACTTCATATGTTTTGGTGTTAATGACAGCAACACGGTTTGAAGGGCCTAATGCCACAAAAGCTTTTGAGCCATCTTTTAACAACTGAATTCCTACAGGTTGGATGGTGTCTTGAGAAATGCCGGGGATCTTAAAACTGATCTTCTTGGTTATCTCTTTTGTTTTGGCGTCGATAATGCTAACAGTGCCGCCAATTTCTGATGATGCCCAAACATATTTGCCAGCGGGGCCGTAGATAGATACGCGTGGGCGTTGATCGACGAGGACGTTATGGGTAATTTCGTGAGTTTTACTATCGATGAAATGGACCATATTGGTGGTCTCAGAGGTGTTGATGATTGTTTTGCCATCGGGGCTGATGCCCATGCCTTCTGGTTCCACGCCAACACCAATTTCGCTTAAGACTTTGTTGGTTTTGATGTCAACAACGGTGACCATGTTGTCATCTTCATTGGCTATATAAAGTGGGTTTCCTGTTGGGTGGAGGATGAAAAGTTCTGGATCTGGGCCTGATGGGAGGGTTTTAACAATTTTTTTGGTTTGGCGGTCAATAACTTCAACGGTGTCATCATCGCTGGCGCAAACAAGCAGTTGTTTTTGATCTTTTGTCAAGGTGATGCCACGGGGGCGTTGTCCCACTTTAATGGTGTCTGTAACTTTTAGGGTTTTGCTATCAATAATTGTAACGGTGTCATCTTTTTCATTACTTATATAAACGGTATAGGCTGAAGCAGACGTTGTTGAAAGGAGGCTGAGGCTAAAAATAAGTGCCATGCTCTTGGTGAAATTTTTCATATAGTTTCTCCCATTGCTTTGAAACTACCATGTGGACAACATGGTTTTTTTAAAAAAATATTGTTTTATACTGTTTAATTCTATTTGTTTTCCGATGTTTTTAAGTATTTACATTCGTAAATACATTCTCATGAAATTATCATAAAATATACGGTTAGTTGTTTTTGTTGATATCTCTTTTAAATACTTGGTGAAATCTTAAGCCTATAGTGCCAAATCCTTGTAACCAGATCAAGCTAAAGACCTATATTGCAAAGGAATGAGCTGATTTTTTTAGAAAATGATTGGTATTGTCCATTTTTGTGCCGGGTTGGCTTTTGGTTGAAGCCTCTTGGATCTTATTGGTTTATCGTCTGCGTTTCTTCTGATGACCGCGTCTTTTGGGTAAGGGTGGTGCAGCCTCAGGGAGGGCGGAGCCAACAAATTGTGTTGCCCATACTATATTTGCATGTTGCAGGCCAGGGCGAAACTGAGCGCTTCTTATCGTGTAGCTATCGCTTAATATAACGCTTGTTTGTGCATAATCTGGTGGGCTTAGCTTTGCTAAATTTTGATTTTCAGCCACTGGTTGCTCTGTCATTAGGGGGCTGAGAGAGAAAGGGCGATAGTTTAATTCTTCTGGATGTTCTTCATCAAATTTAGGGGAATGGACGATGTTGTTTTGTTCAATGACTTTTGTTTTTTTAGGTCCTGTGAAGCTTTGCCATTTTATTGGCATGCTGGTATCGATTGAGGCCAGTTGAACTAAGGCGTGCTCTTCTTCTAGTTTTGTGTGTTGGGGTTCCAGACCGGCGATGGTTTGGCCGCGCCACCACGGAGATTTGGGCGGTGCTTTTGTTGGCGTTTGTATTGGTGCTTTCGCCTCAGGCATAATCGCTGCTCGTTTAATGATTGTGTTTTTGCTCACCTCTTTATTGTCAGGCTGAGGTTCTAGTGAGGCGAGGCGTTTTTCCAGGGCGGAGCGATCGAGAGGTGGTTGTTTTTTTCGCGAAATTGTTTTTTGTTTTGCAGGGGTAAGGGCTGCTATGGCTGTGCCTTTTGCACGATTTCTGGATAAGGCACGGGCAATTTGGATTTTGCGCATCTTGGCGATATGTTTTGCGGCGCCATATTTCCTGGCATCGGCTTTGGTTAATGGGCGCCCGTCTGATGGAATGTGTTTGCTGCGCCCTTTGGGGAACAGCCGGGCCAATTGTGATCTGGTGGCGCGGGGCCAATGACGAACCCGGCCAACATCCATATGAACAAAAGGAAGGCCTGATGTTGGGTAATAGCCGACACCGCCGCGCTCACGAATTAGGGCTGTTTCACGTAGTTCACGAACGGGTATATCAGGAAAGTGAACGTCGGCTGCCATGCCTAAAATATGGCGGCTGCGTCTAGCTTGACCGCCGCGGGTTTTACGAAGTTTATTATTGGTCTTTAACGAGCGATAGCCAGAGATGAGATAGATGGGTTTTTTGGAGCCGGTTTGGGAATGGACTTGCCACATGAGATCAATGAGGTCTTTGCGCATGACGCGGCTTTCATTTCGGCGCCAGTCACGCATGATGTGGTTGATTTTCTTCATGGCTGAGGGGATATATTTGCCATTTTTTTTATAGGTTACTGTGAGTGTTTCTTTGGTATGAATGTTGTGGATAGAGATCACGCGTTGATTGTTGGATTGGCCATATAGATAATCAGCCGATAGAGCCGTGAACAGCATTAAAGTCATGCAGACGATGCTCAGAGCTTGCTTTAAGTGGGCTTGCTTTAAGCAGCTTTTGTGTTGCAGGCGGTCTTTCATTTAGGCTTTTGGTCCAAACGTTTTTAAGCTTGATATGAAAAAGACAAACCCTGCCCTTTTCAACATTTTTGAATGATTAAAATTCAATGTTATGTAAGTTTACAAGTGATTTCATTAAATTTTGGCATAAATGACACCAAAAATTGATGGTATGGCGTGAAAAGTGTTTTTGTAGGACTTTTCATGCACCGGCTTGGACGAATAAGCAAGTTTACTCATAGCAGAAGACGGGGAGCGTGTTCGCTCGGCGCTTTTTAGGGGGGAACCTTAGATTTGTCTTATGTTTTGTGTTCCATAAGGCGGGGCATGATTTCAACAAAATTGCAGGGCCGATGACGGCTGTCGAGTTGGTATTTTAAAATGCCGTGCCAGGCATCTTTGCACGCCCCTGGTGAGCCGGGAACACAAAATATGAAAGTGTCTTTAATTAGGCCGCCGCAAGCGCGTGATTGTATGGTTGAGGTGCCGATTTTTTCATAAGAAAGTTGATGGAAAAGGGCCGAAAAGCCATCAATATGTTTGTCGAACAATGGGGTAAGGGCCTCTGGTGTGACATCTCTTCCCGTGAAGCCCGTTCCGCCAGTGGTTATGATTGCATCGATTGATGGTTGTTCCACCCAGCTTTTTATTTGTGTTTGGATGTCTTTGATGTCATCACGCACAATGGCTTGATCGGCTAGGGTGTGTCCTGCTTCTTGCAGCATATTTCCAAGTAATGTGCCTGACTTGTCATCTTTTTGTGTGCGCGTGTCAGAGACAGTCATGATTGCAATCTCGATGGGAATGAAGGGGAGGGTTTCGTCTATGCCGGTCATGGGATGGTCTCTTTGATTTGTTGCACGATTGATGAAGTGATGAGATGTTTTTACACTATTAATGAGTGAAAAATTTGGTCTATGTCAAATGAGATGTGTCATCGTGCGATGTGAAAAGAGAAAAAAGAGCGCTGATGGTTGCTCTTTGGTGTCATCAAAGAAAAAGAGGTATGCACATAAGGATGATAACACTCCAGAAACACATATTTATAAAAGAGCGCAGAATGCCGCCATCTTCTTCAATGCTGATACCAACTTTGCGAATGACGTAGTTGCCTGGCGCGAAAAAGATTTTTAAAAAGATATTTTGTTTTTGCATCGTGAACCCTTGCCATTTAATATGTATTTTTAATGCATATTATAGGGTGTGGCTCATTTATGCAAAGGATTCCTTGACTCGTGTTATTTTATTGGTTTGGGGTTGTTCTTATTATCTAAGATTTGTTGTTTCACAGTAAGGGGAGATGGAGGTCTGTTAGGTAGTCTTCTTCCTTGGTTTGGGTGGGGTCATTTAAGTAAATTTCTAAAAAGGGGCGATAGAAATCCAATTGATATTGTGTAGAGGGCAACCACTCCTCTTTTAATTTGGCAAATATTTCCGGCATTTTCTGGTAGGGGCCCTTCATTGTGTAGATGGCATATTTTCCCCCTTTGAGCTGCATGGGGTAAATGTTTTTTTCTGGGACTTTTTGAGCTGTTCCCTCATAGCTCATCGCTGCTACATATCTGATAAGATGCTGCGGGGTGCAGTTTGGGTCATCCATACCAAAGCCCATCAATTGTTTTGGCGAAATCTCGCTGCTTTGCCCAAGCCAAGCGAACAATTGATCCCATGCTTTGGGAGCGGATTCTGGATATGGACCAAGCGCGAAAGACGTGATGATCTCGGTTGGTTCCAAGGTTTTGATTCTAACGTCCATTTAGCTCTCCAGTTTTTTAGCAATGAGTTGCAAATCTTGCCAAGCTAGGCGTTTGGCGATAGGGGTTCGAAGTAGGTAGGCTGGATGTAGTGTGGCGATCGTGTCCATTTGATGGTGATCGCCTGGGATTTTTTTCCATTTTCCGCGTAATTTGGTGATGCCCATGGGGGTTTGATACATTTGTTTGGCCGCCGTTCCGCCTAGAAAAAGTATAGTTTTGGGGTTTACCAATTCAATTTGACGATCAAGGAAAGGGCGACAGATTGCGACTTCTTGCTCTGTGGGGGGGCGGTTGCCTGGAGGGCGCCAATAAACGATGTTGGTAATGTGGGCCTCCTTACTCTCTATGTTGATGGCTTTGAGCATGCGATCTAGTAATTGACCAGCTGGCCCGACAAAGGGCTTTCCAACAATATCTTCATCACGGCCCGGCGCTTCTCCAATTACCATTAAGGGGGCTTGTTGTGCGCCGCGATAAAATACAAGATTTTTGGCTGTGCGTTTCAGGGCGCAGCCGTCAAACTCTAAGAGGGCGCTTTGTAAACTTTCTAGCGTCTGGCATGATTTGGCGATTGTTTTGGCTTGCTCTATGGAGGGTTGTAACAATGGCGCTGTGGTTTGGGGGGCTGTGTGTTGTTCTGGAGCTAAGCGATGCGTTAGAGGAGGGGCGCGACGTTCTTCTGGTGCATGGGTTTGCTGGTTATTTGTTACAGTTGGTGTGTTTTGTTGGGTTGGGGTGAGCAATGAGCGCTTTTGATCGTTTTCAAATACAATCCATGATTTATCTATGGTTGCGGCTTCTTCTAGCCAATTGAGAGGTTGTTCTTGGATGGTTGCATCCACTCCCATAGCCTCGTACCAGCTTAAAACGTCCCTAAAATTGCAGAGTTGTTCGCTATTTTTAATGGTATTGGCCATTTACACTATTGCCCTTTATGTGCATTCGCGCTTTAAACTGATCATCAAAAGAGTATAGATGATTGATGTTCATTAAACTTTCTTTATCATGTGAGTTTGATTGATGCAAAATACTATAATGGGATATCGGCCTTCATTTGATTGCAAAGACCTAACTTTTGAAGGCTGTCATGTTAGGAAATTATCATGTTAGAAAGTTGTCATGGTTGAAGAACAAACAGATCATTCTCAAACAATCGAAACGCCAGATCGAGAAGAAATGGACTTTGATGTCGTGATTGTGGGCGCGGGGCCAGCGGGGCTTTCTGCTGCGATACGATTAAAACAACTTGATAGTAACATCAATGTCGTCGTCTTAGAAAAAGGCTCTGAAGTTGGCGCACATATTTTATCTGGTTGTGTATTGGACCCTGTTGGGCTTGATCAGTTAATTCCTGAGTGGCGCGATAAAGGGGCTCCAATAAAGACCCCGGTTGAACAAGACCGATTTTTAATGCTTGGGCCAGCTGGGTCTTTGCGCATTCCTAATTTTTTGATGCCGCCTTTGATGAGCAATCATGGGGCTTATATCTGCTCAATGGGGAATGTTTGTCGTTGGATGGCAGAACAAGCTGAAGATCTTGGTGTTGAGATTTTCCCTTCGATGGCGTGTTCTGAATTGGTTTATGGAGAGAGCGGCGAGGTTGTTGGCGTTGTGGCGGGTGAGTTTGGCCGGGTGCGCAATGGGAAGCCGGGGCCTAATTATGAGCCTGGTATGATCTTAAAGGGCAAATATGTATTTTTAAGTGAAGGCGCGCGCGGGTCTTTATCCAAACAGGTGATTGCTAACTATGGTTTAGATGATGACTGTGATGTGCCCAAATTTGGTTTAGGCATGAAAGAGATTTGGGAAGTTAAACCCGAGAACCATAGACTTGGCCAGGTGACCCACACGATGGGTTGGCCGTTGGGGTACAAGGCTGGTGGTGGCTCGTTTATGTATCACCTAGAAGATAATCAAGTTTATGTCGGGTATATTGTTGATTTGAGTTATAAAAATCCGCATTTGTCCCCTTATCATGAGTTTCAACGATGGAAGCATCACCCTGAAATTGCCCCTGTATTAGAGGGTGGCAAGCGGATTGCTTATGGTGCCCGTGTGGTGACCAAAGGTGGGTTTCAATCCATACCTAAAGCCGTCTTTCCCGGCGGGGCTTTGCTTGGTTGTAGCGCTGGGCTTGTTAATTTGCCGCGCATCAAAGGCAACCATAATGCGATGTTGTCTGGGATTGCGGCGGCGCAGGCGGCTGTTGATGCGCTTTCAAACAAAAGATCTGGTGATGAGTTGGGTCTTTATGATGAAGCGCTGCGAACAGGACCGATTGCTAAAGATTTAAAACCAGTGCGCAATGTCGCGCCGTTGACGGGATGGCTTGGTCCTTTGGCCGGGCTAACATTGGGCGGTTTTGATATGTGGGTTGCCAACCTGATTAAGTGGAATCCTTTGGGTACCATTAGCCATGGGAAAACAGATGCCGAGGCGACTGGCCACGCGAAAGATTACGCGCAAATTGACTATCCAAAACCAGATGGGGTGTTGTCTTTTGATCGGTTGACCAATGTTAGCTTTTCAGCAACCAACCATGGAGAAGAACAACCTTCTCATTTGCTACTCTCAGACCCAGCCATTCCTATTTCTTATAACTTGCCGCAATTTGATGAACCGGCGCAGCGTTATTGCCCAGCTGGTGTGTATGAAGTGATTGATGATGAAACCACAGGTCAAAAACGGTTTCAGATTAATAGCCAAAATTGTGTCCATTGCAAAACCTGCGATATTAAAGACCCTAGCGCGAATATCACTTGGGTTACCCCAGAAGGCGGCGGGGGGCCTAACTATCCAAATATGTAGTTTGGTTTTTGGGTGGCTTTTTTGTTTCGTGTTGCTTTAAATCTTAGGGGGTAAAAATTTCAGGAAATAACCCTTTGATGCCTTGTGCTAGCATACCTATGGCTATGGTGCATAAAACCATGCCCATGATGCGGGTCATAACAGCCATACCGTTTTCACCCAAGTAGGCGGTAATCTTTTTTGAAAATGAAAAAACAAGTCCCGTTGCAAGGGTTATAATGATGCAGATAATTGTGATGTACAGGCGATCTGTGGTGGTTGTATGTTGGTTGGCTGTGGCGACAATTAAGGAGATGACCCCGGGGCCTGCAATCAGAGGGATTGCGAGGGGGACAATGGCTATAGAGTCTTGATTTTCAGCATCTTTTGCTTCTTTTTTGGTTTGTGCATGAGAGGTGTCGTTGAATAACATTCTTAGCCCGATTAATAATACGATGATCCCACCAGCTGTGCGTAGCTCATGCAAATTGATACCTAATAAATTTAAGGCAATGGCACCTAACCAGGTTGATATGAGCAATATTATTATGATGGCTAGCATGCATGATTGGATGATTTTTCGTCTTTCAGATGAAGATTTGTTAGCCGTTAGCGAGCTAAAAATACCAGTGTTACCGATTGGATTCATCATTGAAAAAAGTGCTGCTGCAAAAGCATAGAGCCATTCCATTTTCATTACCT
Organism: Hyphomicrobiaceae bacterium; assembly: GCA_021775775.1. Taxonomy (GTDB): domain Bacteria; phylum Pseudomonadota; class Alphaproteobacteria; order Rhizobiales; family HXMU1428-3; genus HXMU1428-3. The sequence goes on along the minus strand of JAJFHF010000109.1, from coordinate 46,415 downwards.
CTTTGTTTTTGTGTGAATCAGAAACGATATTGATTGTTTGGTGGGATTACCCCAAACTATATTTATTATAGGTGGTTGAGCCCCTTACGCTATCTTTTTATAGGATCTTGAGAGGGGAGATGGCTATTTTTGTTTCATACGTTGTTTTTTTAGCCAAAACACTTTTTTGAATTTATTTAAGCTCATAATGGTCATTAAATGTTGGTAACATTTTTGGCATTTTCTTGAAGAAGTGAGTTTATGTTGTAGATTTCCCTTTTTAAAGAATGATACTATGGGAATGTTGATTAATTGAGTCTTGTAATGGGCATTTAAACAAGCCATTTTATTGACGTTATGGCCTGTTTAAATTGGAATTCACTGTGTTTATAGGATTGCAAACCCTCATGAATAGATATTTATCTTTTTCTTTAATGGTTTTTTGCTTGTTTTTAATGAGCAGTTTAATGCTATCTGGCGGTTTTCTTAGTGCTCGGTCCGATGATAATGATCTTATGCAGCCAAATTCTTTTCTTGGCAGTTACCTGGCTGGACGCTATGCCAGCAGCAAACATGATACTGAGCAAGCCAAGCGCTATATGCGCCGGGCTTTGGATTATGAACCCGGCAACCGGCGTATATTAGAACAAGCTTTTCTTCTTGAACTTATGGGCGGTGATTGGAATGTCTCTCGGGACTTGGCCGATCGTCTCATTACAATTGAGCCTTCTCACCCCTTTGCCCGGTTATTTCGAGGCATTGATGAATTCCATGATGGAAATCATAAGGGGGCGCATGCTCATTTCATTGCGAGCAATGAAGGGCCACTTGCGGGGCTTATTTCAAAGATTGCTCAAGCTTGGATTTTGTCAGATCAAAAGCAATATGACAAAGCGATGAAATTGCTGAATGAAAAATCAGATAAAGACTGGGTTCGTGATTATCAACAATATCATAGGGCTTTAATTGCTGATCTAAATGGTAAGACCAAAGATGCCAACAAGGCTTATTCTCGGTTGTATCGTAAGTATCATCAGATGGTGCGGCTGGTTGGTTCTTATTCTCAATTCTTAGCTAAAAATGGACAAGAAGAAAAAGCCGTTGAGGTTTTAACGTCACATTTCAAAAAGAGCCGTTATCGTCACCCTGATTTAGATCAGCTGTTGACGCAAATTAAAACGAAGACAACGATTGTACCTTATGTGAGCAATTCAAAAGAAGGGCTCTCTGAGATTTTTTTCAGTCTTGGGGACCGCCGCGCTGAAAATGGCGGTATTGATGATGGGTTGATATTCTTACAGATGGCTCGGTTTTTGCGGCCTGAATTTGCGGCGGCAGATTATTCTTTGGCTAATCTTTTATACCGGGCTCGTAAGTTTGACCGCTCTCTTGTTTTTTTAAATAATGTGAAACCTACGACGCCAATTTGGCTTGATGCGCAGATTTTAAAAGCTCAGACTTTGAGTGCTAAGGGCGCTTCTGATACGGCTTTAGAGTTGTTGGGTGCTTTGGCCCCTCAAAACGAAAACGATATTGATTTATTTAATGCGCTGGCCAAGCTCAATTTGGATGATAAAAAATATGCTGAATCTTCGCTGAATTATTCAAAAGCTTTGAGCTTGCTACCGCACAAAGAACCCAAAGATTGGTTTTATTTTTATGGGCGCGGCATAAGTTATGAACGCCAGAAAATGTGGGATAAAGCTGAGCTGGACTTTAAAGAGGCGCTGCGCTTAAGCCCGAACCAACCTGAAGTGTTGAATTATTTAGGCTATAGCTGGGTTGATCAGAATTTGCATTTGCAACAAGCTTTAACGCTTATTCGTAAAGCGGTTAAGTTAAAACCCAATAGCGGTTATTATGTTGATAGTTTGGGGTGGGCTTATTATCGTCTAGGTAAGTATAAAGACGCGGTTGGTTTGTTGGAAAAAGCGGTTAGCTTACAACCGGATGACCCGGTGATTAATGATCATTTGGGTGATGTTTATTGGCGCGTTGGCCGTCATAATGAGGCCAGATATCAATGGAAACAGGTGTTAAGCCTTGAGCCAGAAAAAGATCTGATCATGCAAATAAATCAAAAAATGACGTCAGGCTTAACTGATAAAGAACAAGCTAAGGTTTCTCAGTAGAGGTCTCTTTAAATTTGTTTTTTGTAGGCGCTTTTTTTGAAGAAATGCCTTGCATACATTTTTTTTAAAATTGAGTGATATGAGGGGCCGATAGCTTTGTCAGACCTTACTTCTGGTTTTTCTAAACTTAATGGTCTTCATGAGACTGCTTGGGCGAAGATTAATTTATCTCTCACAATTTTGGGACGACGGCTTGATGGCTATCATGAGCTTTCTAGTGTTGTTGGCTTTTGTGATCTGGGTGATCAATTGATTTTGGAGCCTGGGCGAGGGTTTGACCTTAAGCTTAGCGGGAGATTTGCCTCTTCTATTGAAGGTGAAAATTTGATCTCTCATGTTGTGCGGGCTCTGGCATCTGATTTTGGCATTGATGATATTGGGGTGCTTCACTTAGAGAAAAATTTACCCGTTGGCGCTGGCATCGGTGGTGGTTCTGCTGATGCAGCTGCTTTTTTGCGTTTAATGGAGCGGCGTTTCGACCTTTCTTTTTCCGTTGATGAACAAGCCAGTTTTGGCCAACGCTTTGGCGCGGATGTGCCTGTATGTTTGCTCTCGAAGCCAGCATTTATGAGCGGGATTGGCGAAGTTGTTCGCCCTCTTGATAAATTTCCTTCGATGGGAATTTTATTGGTCAATCCGGGTGTGGGTATTTCGACCAAGTCTATTTTTCATGGGTTGGATTGCCCTCAAATAGAGGCAGGCCCTAAAAAAAATTCTGTCCCTTCATTGCGTTTTGATTGTGTAAGAGATGTGGTTGAGATGATGAAGGCTTGTCCTAATGATTTGCTGAAGGCTTGCTTAAAGGAGGCGCCGATCATTGGGCATGTGATAGAGATGATTGATGGTGTGCCGGGGTGTCAGATTGCAAGGCTTTCAGGCTCTGGGGCTACATGTTTTGGATTGTTTGAAAGCTTCGAGTCGGCAAGGGCTGGGGCGCGGTCTTTGAAAGAAGAGCACGAAGATTGGTGGGTTTGTGCCTCTACTTTAAAGTCTGTTCGTGACGTGCGATGAGAGGGCGAACATTTAAAAGCTAAGGAGTATTTCCTTAGCTTTTAAAATATGCGCGGTTTTGATTGTTGTGTTTTAAAGACGATCTACCAGCAGGCGAGTGTATCTGCTCGGCAGGTATATTCATCAAACAGGCCAACATCTAAAAAGAGTTCGCAGGAAACTTTTTTGGGTGTTGTGCGATATTTTTTGATGCCGTTTTTTGCCATCCATTCGGCTACAAATTTATCGACTAGATTTTTTGCATCATTCGTTGGGCCTTCTTTGCCGTAATCATTGACGGTAAAGCCAAATTTTTTGCATTTGGCTTGGGCATCGTTGGGGTTTGCCATCGTTATGAATAGCAAACTGACCACAAAAAGACTTGTCGTTAGACATTTATACGCACTATTTTTACTCATAATTGACCTCTTTTATCATACGAGTGATTTGTTCAATTTCTGCTTGATGATTTAAGCAGACCCCTATTTGGTTCGTTTGGATATGTTCTTAGCCCTGATGGCGCAAGTCAAATAAAAAATGGCTTAAACAATAAAGTTTAAGCCATTTTCTAAACTATTAAAGACGCTTTTTAATCCAACAGAGGGACCCTTGCGAAGAGACTTAATCGCCAATATATGGTCCATCTACACCTAAACGGTCAGAAAAGATGCCTGTTTCAAAGATGGGGCCAAAATCACGTGGTTTTGACCCATAGCCGTCAAGGGTGTCTGAAAATCGATAAGAGTAGCCCCCGACACTTCTTTTGAAACCGCGCACTTGTGGGCTTGGCTTGCGATATTTGCTATTTTGGGCTGATCCAAAAAGATCGAATAAGAAAAAGCCTCGGTCATCATTGAAGCTGCGAGAGCCAGCCTGGGCGGAATTGGCGCCCATTATTGCTATAATGGCGATGGTGCAAAGGCCTGATAGGCGTAATTTTTTTGCAGTTTTTGTGCTATTTATTTGAAATTGAATGGACATGAGTTGAGAACCCCTTACGCATTTTTTAGTTCAATGGATGCATTTACTATAATTTCTCATTAAGCTTGTAACATTTTTACGTGAATATGGGTATTTGTCATGTAAAATCATGGTAAATTTTTTATTACCTTGGCAATTGTGTGTTTTTAGCAAGTTTGTGACTTGTTTAACGCTTAAACCACTGGGGTGATCAATCTTGTCATCGAATTTATTTGCCCATCGGCAATGACGAGGAGATTTTGTGCGCGGGACTTTTGTTTTTATACTCTGTTTGATGGCGCTCTTTTTTGGAAAAGAGGCAGCTGATGCACGTGAACCGGGCGTTGATTTAAAGTCTTTACAACTTACAAAAGACCTTACCCCCTCAGAATTGGCTCAGATTACTAGATTGCGAGGTACGGGGTTTTCTGTGCGGCCCAAAATATATATCAGATTGTTTAAAGTGGAAAAAACGCTTGAGGTTTGGGTGCAATCAAAGGGCAGTTATAAATTATTTCGTAGTTTTGATATTTGTAATTATTCAGGAACGTTGGGACCAAAACTTGTTGAAGGGGATGGGCAAGCGCCTGAAGGGTTTTATCATGTCCCTTTGGAAGATCTTTTATGGCGCTCGGCCAAATGGCCTAAAGCTTTGAACTTGGGGTTTCCTAATGTTTTTGATGCTCAACAAGGGCGCACGGGGTCTTATCTTTTAATTCATGGGGGGTGTTCATCTAAGGGATGTTTTGCCCTCAAAGATGGTCCAATGCGAGAGCTTTTTTCACTTGTGACACTGAGTGCGCGTGGGGGGCAAACTGAGGTGCCTATTCATATTTTTCCGTTTCGCTTTGAGCGGGCTAAGTGGGCGGCGCATAAAGAGACCAAATGGAATGAGTTTTGGCAAGATTTGCAGCTGGTCTATGATTATTTTAATAAATATCGGGTTTTGCCGGTGATTACTGTTTGTGCAAAGGGGTATCAGGTGTCCCTTTTTCAACAAGGTGATGAGACGTCAAAGGTGCAGGGGCAATGTATTGCTCCGTTGCCTTTAATGAGTGCTGGTCCAGCTGTTGTGTCGAAGTTGGATTGGGTGGCCGCGCTTCAGGTTCGGTATAAAAAAATGGGTATCAGGCGCGTGAGCCGGGGCGCTTCTCACCCCAAAATAAAAATTTCATGCAATTTGAAGCGCCCTTCTTGTCGGCGTTGGCTGGCTTTAAAACGCAAAAAATTGGCTAAGAGCGGAAAGTGACTTTAAATGCGTGAAACGGTGATTGAAGCTTTGGTTTGTCCGGCTTTAATTGGTACAGGCGTTTTTGATATAAATTGAATGGAGCCGTTTTTGGCAATTTTAACATGGATCTGACATGGTTTTGATTTGCCGCATTCGCTTAAAAGGTGGCGATCGATGGGGAAATTTATTTTAACGCCTGTGTCTGATTGAGATAATTTTATGACATCACCGATGATGACTTTGTTTTGATCATCTATGGCTGTTGGGTTTTCAATGCTAATGACAATATCAGCGCCTTGTGGCATATGGCTGGCGTTATTGGTGGCGATGGATAAGTTTAAAAATGCGTCACCAACCTTTGCTCCTGGAGGAGGTGTGTAGCCTAACCCTGAACAGCCATATAACGGGCTCAGGGCGATCAGCAAAGAAATGCCAATCGCGCTTTGTTTTGTTGTTGAGACCACCTTTTTCAAGATGGTGCTAAACTGAGTAAAGTCTGTTTGTCTCATGCAGGCATTATCGCGTTATTGCCTGATGACGCAAGCAAAATTACAATATGAAGATGGTGTTTGTTTGCGGTGGTGTTTGCATATCTTTTTTGAATTTTTGACCATAGCGCTTTAAATGAAAGAGCTATGGTCAAAGTGTATGGGTTCTGTTGCTAGATCGTTAATGAGCGATGCCACCAGCATTTAAGTTATAAGCTCCGCAAATGTTACTGATGCGGATGTCATGCCCCAATCTTTGGCATAGGCTTACTTTTTTGTTTGGATTCTTTCGGATTTGTCTGGCGCTTACTTTATATCCGTAACTGCGTGCAACTTTGGCAATATATGCTTCTTGGCATGGCGGGGTAGAGATTAGGCTTCCATCGACAAGCTGGTATTGTCCTTGGCATTTTAGTTTGTAACGTCCCGCTTGCGCAGAGTTCATGGAGACGAAAAGGACACCAAGCGTACATAAAAAGGCTGTTCCAATGTTTAGAAATTTTAACATGAGCTTTAAATCCTCATTTGGTTGCGTTGAGGTTATTTTACTGTAATCGTGCCATTTCACAATTCAGGATATTGTGAAGAGATTGTGATATTCATAATGTAGGTGAGGGCCGTGACATCTGAACTTGAAAGCCTCGTTGCTAAGATTAGGGACTGTCAGATTTGTTCGGCTTGTCCTGTGGGTGCCCCTTTGCCTCATGCCCCGCGGCCAGTATTACAGGTTTCCTCGCGTGCAAAACTTGCCATTTGTGGGCAAGCGCCTGGTACCAAAGTTCATGCCAGTGGGAGACCTTTTACGGATCGCTCTGGTGATCGGTTGCGTGAATGGATGGGAGTAAGTGAGGGGCAATTTTATGATGTCTCTAAAGTGGCTGTTATCCCGATGGGGTTTTGCTTTCCGGGGCAAAATGCGAAAGGGGCAGATTTGCCCCCTCGAGCTGAATGCCGCGCTACATGGCATGATCAGCTTATGGAAGCTTTACCGCAATTAGAATTAATTTTGGTCGTGGGGCGTTATGCCATGGATTATCATCTGAAAATTGCTAAAAAAATATCTTTGCGTGAAATTGTAACTGACTATGAGCGTTATTTGGGCCGCAAAGAGTTGCCTTGTTATCTGCCGCTTCCTCATCCTTCGTGGCGTAACACGCATTGGCTAAAGAAAAACCCATGGTTTGAACGTGATTATGTTCCTATTTTGCAATCTAGGGTGTTGAAGTTGATTTCGCCCGGTGGAGAAAATAAGTGACATCATAATTTGTAAGAATGTTGCCTATTTAAGAGTTATGCGGAGAGAGTTTAAGAGTTTCTTTACGAGACTCTGACAAAAATTTACAAATATTCTTATGTGATTTTGATGATTCTATTCAATTAATGGTGAATTTATAATGCCACTCTCTCCAGCTTTGAGAAAAACTTTGAATGATAGCGAAACCGAAGTTGTTCAATTAAAAGAACAAATTGACCGTGTGTCAGGTGTCGCTTCACAAATTAATGCTGTTACCCGCCAGACAAATTTATTAGCTCTTAACGCGACAATTGAAGCGGCACGCGCTGGTGAGAGCGGTAAGGGCTTTGCGGTGGTTGCTGGTGAAGTGAAATTGTTAGCTGAACAAACGAAAGAAGCAACTGAAGAAATTGCAGAAATTCTTAGAACTTTGAATTTGCATGCGAATGCACTTGAGGTAAATGTTGGCTGTTTATCTCGTGAATTACAAAGCGAGGATGATCAAGAAGTTCTCTCTTATGGCGCTGAGATGTCCTTTGAACCAGGAATAGAAGCAGATGTTCTGGTCTCTGGCGAATCTGTAGATGACCTTTTAGGTGCAGATGAACCCGAAGATGTAGGTGGTTCTTTGGGGTTGACGGGCGATCAGTTGGTTTTAATTGAAGAGAGCTTTGCGCTTGTTGAAGAGATTTCAGAACAAGCTGCTGATTTGTTTTATCAAAAACTATTTGAAATTGAGCCTTCTTTGCAATCTTTGTTCCCTGAAGACCTTAGCGAACAAAAGAAAAAACTTATGGCGGCTTTAAGGGTTTTGGTGAACTCTTTGAGAGCGCCAGAGAAGGTTTTACCTATTGTTGATGCTTTGGGTGCTCGTCATAAAAATTATGGCGTGGTTGATGAGCATTATGTCTATGTCGCGGAAGCGTTGATGTGGACGTTTGAGCAAGGTTTGGGGTCTGCTTTAACTGATGATGTCAGACATGCCTGGACAGAACTTTATTCAATTGTAGCGGCGCGCATGATTGAAGCTGAAGCTGATGCTGGGGCTTAAGTTTTATATATCTTCATTTTCTTAACGTATATGAACCGTTAAGACGCGGCTATGTTTTGAGCCCTTTGTTATGGGCTTTGCATTGGTATTTCTTTGTTTTCATTGATATATGTTAACTGGAACTATGATTTTATTGAGTTGTGGTGTAGACAGAGCTGGACATTGGCTTTAAGTTTGCGGCCGGTATAACCTTGTTTTCTGGCGTAAGCCGTTTAGATTGATCTGATGACTGTTGCACTCGATAAAATTTCTCAAAAAACTAAGACTAAGTCCTTGTCAGCCAAAAAGGTTTACCCTTTATTGCGGCTGGTGCCTTATCTAAAACGCTACCCTTATATGGTGTTGCTTTCTATTGTTGCCTTGTTGATGGCGGCTATGGCTACACTGGCCCTGCCTTTGGGGATCCGCTGCGTGATTGATCAAGGGTTATTGGGGGGCACGGATGCGGCCGGGTCTGGTGGGGATATTGATACTCATTTTCAAATGTTGCTTGGTATTGTTTTCATCTTAGCGATTGGGTCTTCCGTTCGGTTCTATTGTGCTTATTGGCTTGGAGAGCGCTTGGTTGCAGATTTAAAACGTGATGTTTTTCAAAAATTGATGTTTTTAAGCGCCTCTTTTTATGATCGTAATCATTCGGGTGAGATCATGTCGCATCTGGCAGCTGATACAACATTGATTAATACCTCTATTCGGTCAAATGTTAGCCAGGCGCTCCGCAATATTGTGGTGCTTAGCGGGGCGTTGATTATGATGATTATATCTAGCCCCTCTCTTTCATTTAAGGTGATCTGTGCCATTCCCATCATTGTTTTGCCGCTGGCCTTTTATGGCAAATTGGTGCGCCGTTTATCGAGCAAGGCACAAGATGTTTTGGCCTCGCTTAATCAATTTGGCTCTGAGGCTTTATTAAATGTGCATATGGTTCAAGCTTATGGGGCGCAAGAGCAGGTTGTTGATGGATTTGTTAAAAACAATGAAGAGACAGTCAAAATTGGATTGGTGCGCACCAAAGCGCGTGCATTTTTAACTGCGGTTGCCATATTTTTGGTTATGGCCAGCATTGTCTTTATTTTGTGGTATGGCGCTCATGATGTTATTAATGGGCAAATGAGTGCCGGTGTTTTGGTGCAATTTATGCTCTATGCCGTGTTTGCTGGTAGTTCTATGGCGGCTCTTTCTGAAGTTTGGGGAGAGGTTGCGCAGGCGGCGGGCGCGACGGAGCGATTGGCTTCATTTTTGGATGTTAAAAGTGATGTTCAAGAGACGACAGTACCCAAAACATTTAATGAGCCATTGAGCGGTGATATTGTTTTTAACAATGTTTCTTTTTCTTATCCTATGAGACAAGACACACCAGTGCTTAAAAAAATTAGCTTTAAGATATCACCTGGTGAACGGGTTGCCATTGTTGGTCCATCTGGGGCTGGTAAGAGCACCTTGTTTCAAATGCTATTGCGGTTTTATGATCCTGATCAGGGACAAATTTTATTGGATGGTGTGCCCGTTCAGGATGTTCTCTTGAATGATTTGCGCGGCCATTTTGCTTTTGTACCGCAAGAACCGGCTTTGTTTGACGCCTCTATTTATGACAATATTGCTTTTTCAAAACCAAATGCTTCTCACGGTGATGTCATTGATGCGGCCCAGGCGGCCCAAGCGGATGATTTTATCACTCGTTTTGAAAAGGGCTATGAGACCCGTGTGGGCGAGGGGGGGCAGAGCCTTTCTGGTGGTCAGCGTCAACGCATTGCATTGGCACGGGCTATCTTGCGCGATGCCCCTGTTTTATTGCTTGATGAGGCCACGAGTGCGCTCGATACGGGCAGTGAAGAGAAAGTCCAATTGGCTTTGGATGAAATTATGGAGAACAGGACGTCTCTTATCATTGCTCACCGGTTGTCCACGGTGATTACGGCGGATCGAATTTTGGTGATTGATGATGGCTGTGTTGTTGAAGAGGGCACCCATAGCGCCTTGCTGGAAAAGGGGGGGCTTTATGCTGAATTGGCCCGGACACAATTGCAAGGTGATAAGGTTGAGGCTTAGGGCCTGTCAGTTCTTTCTGTTTTATCTTTTTCGATTTATTTTTCAGTTAGTTTTAATTCGATACGGCGATTTTTTGCATAGGCTTGTGCGTTGTCAGAAAAATCAAGCGGTTGAAATTCGCCAAACCCGGCAGCGACCAGACGGTTGGCTGGCACCCCTTGGGCAATGAGATGACGGACAACGGATATGGCGCGCGCTGAAGAGAGTTCCCAGTTTGAGGGGAAAGCAGCTGTGTTAATTGGTTGGCTATCGGTGTGGCCATCGACGCGCAGGACCCAGTTGATATTTGATGGAATTTCACGGGCAATCTCATTTAAGGCTGTGGCTAATTTGCCCATTTCAATTCGTCCAGCTGGGTTTAATAGATTGGACCCTGATGGAAAGAGAACTTCTGATTGGAAGACAAACCTGTCGCCAACAATCTGAATACCAGGGCGATTGCCAAGTAATTTGCGCAGCCGGCCGAAAAAGTCAGAGCGATAGGAACTTAATTCTTGAACCCGTTTGGCCAGGGCGACGTTTAGCCGTGCGCCTAGGTCTTTGATGCGGTCTTTTTGTTCTTGGTCTTTTTCTTCTGATGTTTCAAGGGCCTGATTTAGGGCGCCGATTTGTCTGCGTAGCGCAGCCAATTGTTGATTTAGAATGGCGACTTGGGCGCTGGCTTCTTCAGAGAGTTCTTTTTCGCCTTTGAGTTTTTTATTGAGTTCATCGATTTGGTCATTCACGGATCTTTTGTTGCCGTTTTCAAGTTCGATTAGGCCTTGTAGGTTTTTGTTTTTGGCTTGGCTCTCGGCTAGGGTTGCTTTGAGTAGGGCAATGCTGGATTCGACTTCTTTTTTGTCGTTTTTCTCTAAGGCAAGTAAGTCCGTGAGCTCTAAAATTTGGCGGTTAAGGCGTTGTAATGCGTTGTCTTTGCCTGTTGATTCTTGGGTGGCAAAATATTGAGCCACTGAGAGTATGGAGAGCAAAAACGTCATAACAAGTAGCAGTGTGGCCATGGCGTCAACAAAGCCAGGCCAGTAAGAACCACCATCATTATAACGCCTACGGGCGCGTCCAAACGCCATGTTAAGACCTTCTGTTTTTCATTAGTTCTGCCATTAGATGGCGCATTTCAGAATTTTGATTGGCTTGTTCATCTATCCATTGGCGAACGACTTTTTGCTCAGCGCGCATTTGGTTCATCATGCCCTCTAAGCTATCAGCTAAATTGACGCCAGATTGTGACACAAGCCCTGGTGAGCCTTTGTCTAACCGCCGGGCAATATTTGTCATCGCTTGGGTTAGTTCTGCCATATTGGCAAAGCTTTCTTGAGATTGGCCTTCTGTTGATTGTCCAGAGACAACAGTTATGCTGGCCAACCATTCTTCAGTTTCATGATAAAATCGGTTTTGAGCTTGGCCTGCTTGTAAATCTAGAAACCCTAAAACAAGAGAGCCTGCTAGACCAAAAAGGGATGAGGAGAAGGCTGTGCCCATGCCTTGCAGCGGGGCTTGTAGGGAGGTGATTAGATCTCTGAAGCTGGCTTCGTTGGTATCAAGAGAGCTGATGGTTTTGCCAACAGATTGAATGGTTTCTAACAGACCCCAAAAGGTGCCAAGTAAGCCTAAAAAGATGAGGAGACCTACAAGATAGCGCAGTGTATCTCTGGCTTCATCTAGGCGAGAGGCGAGCCCATCTAGGATGGAGCCTGTGATATTGGTTGATAAGCTTAATGGACCGGATTGATTGCGCAACATATTGGCCATGCTGGCGAGTAATTTGGGTGGTTTTGAGCCACGCGCGCTACCTGGGTCTGAAAAGCGAAAATTATTAATCCAGCGAATTTCGGGATAAAGGCGCAAAATTTGCCCGATGGAGAAGAGAGTGCCAATGAGCAAAACAGCGATAATCATGCCGTTTAGTGCAGGGTTGGCCATAAAAGCAGTTTTGGCCTGAGGGGCTAAAATAGCAGCTAAAAACCCAATTAAGACTAGGAAAACAATCATCCGCCATAGATATACACCCGGCTTTGAGACAGTTACTATTGTTTTTGACACGCGTTTTTCCATCCCCTGTTCATGCTCTTAATCTGTATTGTTATCATGTAATTACATTGTTTTTAACAATTTTCAGATATCAGTATGGTCTAGCGGATGCTCCTTTATTCCTCAATTATGCACAACATTAGCGTAAATGAAGCTAAAATCAAATTTTCCGTTTTGATAGCCTTAAAATCGATCAATTATTAGATCTTATATGGCTTTGATGTTTGGGATGTTTTTCAGGTTTGTTGGGCTCTCATTTTGTGAGGGTTTTGTACATGGATTTATGAATTGGTACACTGGCGGCTAGAATATCACCTTTTTTAAGCATGTCGTCTTTGCCATCCATGTCTGTCACCATCCCGCCCGCTTCACGCACAAGCAAAATACCAGCTGCCATATCCCAAGCTTGAATGCCGCGTTCCCAATAGGCGTCAAAGCGCCCGGATGCAACCCAGGCAAGGTCCAGAGCGGCAGAGCCTGTGCGGCGCACCCCTGAGACTTCTTGCATAACGGCGCGTTGTTCTTGTAGCTGTTGGTCATGATTGCCTCTGCCGCGGTGTGGGATGCCGGTGACGACAACGCTCTGGCTTAGGGTTTTGCGCCCGGCCACACGTAGGCGGCGGTCGTTTAAGAAGGCGCCTTTGCCGCGTTCAGCTGTGTAGAATTCATCCATAGCTGGATTGTAAACAAGGGCCGCGACCAATTCACCATCACGTTCAAGGGCTATGGAAATGGCAAATAAGGGGATGCCATGCAAAAAGTTGGTGGTGCCATCTAGGGGGTCAATGATCCAGCGGTGGGTCTTATCAGACCCTTGTATGGTGCCTTGTTCTTCCATCAAGAAGCCATAACCTTCGCGTGCTTTTGAGAGTTCCTCAAAGAGTGTTTTTTCGCAGGCCAAATCGGCTTGCGTGACAAAATCAGAGGGGCCTTTGACGGAGACTTGTAATTGTTCAACTTCGTTAAAGTCTCGTATGAGGCGGCGAGAGGCTTTTCGGGTTGCATTTATCATGACGTTCATGAGGGCAGATGCGGGCACGGTGGTTTCCTTTATGGAGTTGTTTTATATTGTTGTTAGGCTTTATCTGCACGGCGTAGATAGATCATCTCATTGGTGTCGATAACAACTTTTTCACCCTCTGCAATAAAGGGGGGGACCATGACACGAAGTCCATTTTCTAAAATGGCTGGTTTGTTTGAAGAAGCTGCTGTTTGGCCCTTGACCACTGGCTCTGCTTCAGTGATCTCTAAGGTCACTTGATCAGGAAGGGAGATACCAATTGCTCTGCCTTCATGGCTTTCAACAACCACGTTCATGTTGTCTTGTAAGAAGACGGCTCGTTCGCCAATAAAATCGCGCTCTAATTCAATTTGTTCATAGGTGTTCAAATCCATAAACACCATCATGTCACCTTCGGCATACAAGAACTGATGGTCATGTTGTTCAAGGCGAACTTTCTCAACGGTTTCAGAGGCGCGAAAACGCTCATTTAGCTTTGTGCCGTCAATGAGGTTTTTTAATTCAACTTGGTTGAAGGCGCCGCCTTTGCCTGGTTTTACGGCTTGAGTTTTCACAGCTGCCCAGAGGCCACCTTTGTGTTGGACCACATTGCCTGGACGGATTTCATTGCCATTGATTTTCATGTGCTTGCCTTTTTATAACGAGTGTCATCATCACGTTATATATTTTTACGCGCGGTGAAATTTTTCGTTTTGATTGCTTTGTGTTTTGCTTACGGTGAAAAGTAAGGGGCGTCAAGGCTAGATAGGCCTGGGAGCGGTGTCTATTGTGTGTTTTGCTGGCTAGAGCATGTCATTTTTTATTGAATTCATATGACATGTTTTATCTTTTTTTCACTCACGGCTATTTCAAGCGTGAAAAAACGCTTGAGCCTCCGTTAGGGCGGCGCTTACGCCGGACGCTCTTGGCGTCATGTGCGTACTCAAAAAAGCGCACTCCCTTCTTCGTTTAGTGTGTATCTGGTGTGGTTAAATTCGAAGAGACATGATCTTAGCTACAGTTAATGTTAATAGAGCCCATTGGTGCCCTTTAGCTCATTTATTTTATTTTGAGCCGCAGCTTTCATATCTTTTGGTAGTTTGGCGATAAATAGATCCATCTTCATATCGCTGACGCCAGCCGCGCGCGCTAATATATGCCATTTGGCGGCCTCGACCGGGTCAGGTTCAGTGCCGATGCCATAAGCATAAAGACGGGCCAGGCGATTTTGTGCAACCGGATTGCCTTTGACCGCGCTGCTTTTGAAATAGAACAGGGAGGTTTTGATATCTTTTTTAAGCCCACGTCCTTTATAGAGCATGATGGCGTAGTCGAGTTGAGCATCTGCCATGCCTGCTTTGGCGGCTTTTTTCGTCCATAGGGCGGCTTTGGCGGGGTCTTTTTGTGTACCTTGTCCGATTGAATATAAGGTTCCTAAGCCGTATTGAGCAACGGGGAGGTCTTTTTCAGCTGCTTTTTTCATCCACATGAAGGCTTTTTTTAAATCAGTTTTGCGCCCCTGCCCATTGGCATAAATTAGGGCTAGGTTATATTGTGCCTGTGGTTCTCCTTTCAGGGCCGCTTTTTCAAATAGGTTGGCGGCTTTGAGTGGGATGCGTTTCACGCCATCGCCTTGTGCATATTGGCGACCAAGGGCGATGAGGGCGTGTACGTCTCCATGACTTGCTGCTTTTTCATACCAGTGGGCGGCTTGTTTCATATCTTTGGGGACGCCAAGGCCACCGGCGTAAATGCGGCCGACCAATGTGTTTGAATTCACCTCACCATTTTTTGCTGCCTTTTTGGCAAATTTTAGCGCTACTATGTATTTGCCCTCGTCAAAGGCTTGATAGGCCAGCTCGCCCAATGATATCTTTGGTGGCTCGCTCTTTTTTTCTGCTTGAGCTGGAGACAGTGAGAAGATCAGAAAAATCATGAGCAGCGCTAAGGCTTGTGATTTTAAAATTTTTTGTAATTTGATCATTCTCATGATGGCTTGGTTTTCTCTTTAGCTTTGAGCGGTTGTATCTGCGTTTGCTTGTAGTGAAGTTTGTAATGTTTGTAGGACTGTTTGTGTTTGAGATCCTTTTTGCCAAAAGCTGGGAGCCAGAGCTAGAAAGTCGGCGCCATTGTTTTGGGCATCGAGCGCTTCTTCATTTGAATTAATATTCCATGCCACACAGGGAATTTCAAATAAGGTGACCCACCATTCAATTGTTGGTGGTGTTTCATGTTCGTCTTTGGGATCATTTGGTAAATCAGGTGTTGTGCTTTCTTCTCGTTGTTTGTTTTCAATGGCGATGTAACTTGCGCCTGTTTGGGCCACTTGCATTGCGTTATGGCGTGATGTGTCAACAGAAATGCCGATGATGTAATCATCACTTAGTTGTTCGTGGGCTGTTTCATATGTCTCTGGCTCATCTGTGTTGAGATGAATGCCATCTGCGCCAAGCCTTATGATATCAGGTGCCATGGCGACATCAGTTACCATGGATTTTTCATTATCTTCTAGAAGAACGGCAATATTGTGAGCTTGAATTGAAGCGATCAGGTCTTTGTTTAGTAAGCCTTTGGTATCATTCTTTATCAGTACGGAAATTATGGGCGCGACGTTTGCTGCTGCCTCGATTTGTTCCAGTGGGTCGCCGGTGTGGGTTAAATCTAGGATTAAGTAGAGTTCTGGTGTGATGTTTTGGGTATCGGGCATGAGCGTCCATTTTAAGAGATTGGGGATAAAGATAATAAAAAGCCTCTTGGATGTGTATCCAAGAGGCTTTGTTTTAACGCTGGTTCTGCCTGGTGGCTAGAGCATTCTTCTTTTAGATAAACTTATTTAAATGCTCTAGATTTTTTTGGCGTTCCTTTTTCCCTAAAACCGGTGTCCACTTTTAGGCGGAACGCTCTAAAGGTATTTGCCAACTTCTATGGTTGTATCTAGCATCCGGTTAGAGAAACCCCATTCATTATCGTACCATGAGAGGATACGAACAAGTTTGCCATCGACGATTTGTGTTTGGCTTACATCAAATGTGGAGCTTTCTGCGACATGATTAAAATCGATTGATACTAGTGGCTCTGTAGCGCAGCCAAGTACGCCCTTTAACTCATTTTGAGAGGCGTTGAGCATTGCTGAATTAATTTCATCAACCGATGTTTCACGTCCTGGAATGAACTTCATGTCAATCATAGAGACATTGGGTGTTGGTACCCGTATCGCTGTGCCATCTAGTTTGCCTGCTAATTCAGGAAGCACTAGGCCTACGGCTTTGGCCGCACCCGTTGAGGTTGGTACCATTGACAAACCGGCCGCGCGTGCGCGGCGCATGTCAGAGTGTGGCATGTCATGCAAACGTTGATCAGCTGTGTAGGCATGCACTGTTGTGACAAACCCACAATCGATCCCGCAAAGCTCGTTTAGGACTTTTGCGACGGGAGCTAGGCAGTTCGTTGTGCAAGATGCGTTTGAGATAACTTGGTGGTCTGCTTTGATTAGGTCGTGATTTACACCATAAACAACAGTGATATCAGCACCAGCTGAAGGGGCTGATACGATCACTTTTTTAGCGCCAGCCCCTGTAATATGGGCCATGGCTTGGTCTTTGGCGGAAAAGAAACCTGTACATTCCATCACAATATCAACACCAAGGTCAGCCCAAGGTAGTTTGCCTGGATCCCGCTCTGCATAAACCTTGACGGGTCCTTGTCCTACATCAATGCTGTCACCTGTTATTTTAACTTCACCAGGGAAACGACCATGTACACTATCATAACGCAGCATATGGGCTGTTGTCTCTAGTGAGCCAAGGTCATTAATCGCGACAAATTCAATGTCTTTGCAATTTGCTTCTGCTGCTGCGCGTAAGACATTGCGTCCGATGCGTCCAAAACCATTAATTGCAACCTTAAGTGCCATAACTGTCTCCTAAACTCTTTGTAAGAATGGGTGATCTTTAGAACAATCATATTGCTCACACCATCATGAATTTTTGTATTTACGATGTTTTGCCCAAAAGCTGAAGGTTTCGCAATAGCCCATTTCGTCGCGGTTTTCAACTTTGAGCCTTTCTCATAGGCCCAAATCAATAATGGTGCCAATTCATTTTGATGAATATTTAATTTTGTGTTTGAGAGATTTGGCCTCGATTAAAGAAAATTTCTTTTTTTATTCAGTGCCTGATTTGATGGTGGAAAGGGTGTTTTTTTATTTAAGTATGTATGCTAACTATAATGTTCTGTTAGTGATATTAATCTGTTAGCTGAAAAATTCGTTGTTTTTCTGGGGATATGAATTTATTATAGCCCAATTAGCTTATCTTATGATTAGTGATTCTGCATGATTTTAACTTTGTTATTTTACTAATAAATTTGATGTAGATAAAATCAAGTAACGGTATGTTTTTTTAATTTATTGGAGATTTTCATGAGTAATCAGGACGCTTGTAAAGCTTCATTGTCAGACAAAGAAGACGCACGGGCGATGGATGCATCGGATGCCTCTCATGAACTTAAAAATGAGTTGCAAGAGTTGACCCAAGATATTTGTCGTTTGACAAATGAGCGAGATCAATTGCAAGAGCAGGTGCACTCTTTAAAGGCTCAAAACAAGCAGTTAACATCAAACCAAAAACAATTATTAGAGCGTTTGCAGGCGATGGAAGATATGATCTTGGGTGCTTTGCAAGAGGGTTAATCTATTTGGCTTTAATACGCGGTTCTGATTTTTGTTTGCCATCTTCTTTTTTAAATTCCTATTAAGTATTGCAGCTATCTTGATGTTTATGAGTGATGGTTTCGTGTTATAGTGATCCTTGAATTATTCTCTTTTTAGAACTATAGAATTTAAAAGCAGAGCTGCTGTGTTTGTTTGGTGACTTTTTTTCCGGGGCCTATAAGTTTCTCTAGGGAACTGACCCTGTTTAGGACCGTGGTCTTGATCACTCGGTGCCCACCTACACAAGTAGGGATCCAGGGATTAACTTTTACCGACGGCATTGGCGGCTCTACTGTTTAACATTTTTGCATAAACTAACTTTGCAAAATTGAAAAAGGGCTTTTTCACTTAAAGTCCGGATATGGCTGATGGTGAGCGCTGAAAAACAAGAACAAAGACGTAAGCAGGCTCGTAAACGCTCTCAAGCTTTTGATCAAGATCAGGCTAATGGCTGTCTTAGTGCGTCTTTATTGGCCCAAATGATTGATGTTCTTGTCAGCTCTCAAAAACCTTCTCTTGTGTCTGGTTATATTCCTATTGGGACTGAAATTGACCCTCGCCCCTTAATGGTTGAATTCTCAAAACGTGGTGCTCAGCTTTGCTTGCCGGAGGTTGTTGAAAAAGGGAGCCCTTTGCAATTTCGATCTTGGGTGCCTGGGGATATGTTGATTAGTGGTCCTTTTGAAACCTTGCAACCAATGGCGGATGCAAAAGTTGTTCAGCCTGATTTTCTTTTGCTGCCTCTGTTGGGCGTGGATGGAACTGGTGTTCGTTTGGGCTATGGTGGGGGGTTTTATGATCGAACTTTGTTTAATTTGAAGGGCAAAGGCGCGCGCGCTTTTGGAGTTGGTTATGATGTGCAATTGGTTGATCACTTGGCAAGCGAAGACCATGATCAATTGCTTGATGGTGTGATTACGCCTTCTCTTTGTAAGGTGTGGAATGAAGAGCGACAGGCGCGCTATTTAGCGCAAAAATAAAGCTGTGCGCTATTTGGCACAAATATAAAAGAGTGTGCTATTTGGTAGCCAAACAAAAGACTGTGTTGTTTGATATTTGAGATAAATTTGTCTGGGTTAAGACAGGTAAACAAGATGGGTTGATTTATGCGAGTGCTTTTTTTGGGGGATGTTGTTGGGCGAAGCGGTCGCCAAGCTGTGGTTGAAGAACTCCCCAAATTACGAGAAACTTATAAGCTCGATTTTATCGTGGTGAATGGGGATAATGCGGCTGGTGGTTTTGGAATTACCGAAGATGTTTTAATGGAGCTGGTTGACGCAGGTGCCGATGTGGTCACAGGGGGGGATCATGTTTGGGACAAACGAGATGCCTTGGTGTTTATTGAGCGCCACCCACAATTATTGCGCCCGATTAATTACCCCAAAGGAGCGCCAGGGGCTGGGGCCGGGTTGTTTAAAACCAGTACAGGTAAGGATGTTTTGGTCATTCATAGTGTTGGGCGGGTGTTTATGCCTGAGATGGATTGTCCATTTGCTGCCATTGAGCGCGAGATTACAGCTAGTCCGCTGGGGCAAATGGTTGACGCTATTTTGATTGACTTTCATTGCGAGGCGACATCTGAGAAACAAGCTATGGGGCATTTTGTTGATGGGCGTGCCTCTATGGTTGTGGGCACCCATACTCATGTGCCAACAAGTGACGCTCGTGTTCTGTCTGGCGGGACTGCGTTTTTAACGGATGCAGGGATGTGCGGCTGTTATGATAGCGTGATTGGTATGGAGGCAGACGAACCGGTTGAGAGGTTTGTGAGCCGGGTACCAAGAGCACGTTTTCAACCAAAGGTTGGAGAGGCGACGATTTGTGGGTTTTGTGTGGAGATTGATGATAATACGGGCTTGGCTGTTGAGGCGGGCCCATTGCGGCTCGGAGGACATTTAAGTCGATCCGAGCCGCTATTTTGGGTCAGTTTTTAAAGGGTCATCATAAAAGACAAAAAATTCTGGGGTCATTCATCTTTCATAAACACGACACGCGGTTCACATGTGTAAGGCAGCTATTTGCAAACGGGCTCGTTATGCAGCTCCTTATCAGCACTATGAGACTGAACGATTAGCTAAATTGTTCAGTTTTAAGATCGGGGTCCATGGTTTGCTATTGGTTTATTTTGTTCAGTTATGGAGTGAAACATTGTTCAATCGAACTGAAGCTTAATAAATTATAGGTACTGAATTTTTCCTTCACTTTAATGGAACATCATGAAAAATAATGAATGATCAATTCACTACTTAAAGAATCATTTGCTCCATTGGGGTAATGATGCCGAATTTGAGGTTAACAAAAGGTTAATTTTTATCTTTGTGGGGTGTTTTGTCCTCTTAATGAGGCCTTGGGGCGGTTTTGAGCGCAAGAAAATGAGTTGAAGCTGGATTTTGCGTGTGTGCTCGCTTATAAAACCCTTTCAACTGATTCAGTTTTATTGAACGAGAGCGCTTTGGATTTTTTATCGGCTCTTGTATGATTAGACCGTTGATGGTTTGAGAGTTTTGTAATTAAAATTGAGACTTATTTAAATTGAGATTGTATGAGGTTTAGGATATGGCGGGCCATTCCAAGTTTAAGAACATTATGCACCGTAAGGGTGCCCAAGATAAAAAGCGGTCCAAGATTTTTTCTAAGTTGGCTAAAGAGATTACCGTTGCGGCCAAAATGGGGACGCCTGAGCCGGATATGAATCCTAGGTTGCGCACCGCCATTCAAGCTGCCAAAGCGCAGAACATGCCCAAAGATAATATTGAACGCGCGGTTAAAAAATCTTTGGATGCGGGCGGGGAAAATTATGAAGAAGTCCGCTATGAAGGATTTGGTGTTGCGGGCGTTGGTGTTATCATTGAGACGCTGACTGATAACCGCAATCGCACCGCTGGTGAAATTCGATCGATTTTTTCTAAAGGTGGGGGGAATCTTGGCGAGACGGGGGCTGTCTCTTTTGGCTTTGATCAGGTGGGGGCGATTGAATATCGCGCCAGTGTGGCCGATGAAGAGGCTATGTTTGAAGCCGCTTTAGAGGCTGGTGCCGATGAGGTTGAGAGCGATGATGATGAGCATATGATTTATGTGAATGGTGATGATTTGCATGAGGTTGCCAAAGTTTTGGAAGATAAGTTTGGGGACCCGAATTCAGCGCGCCTTATTTGGAAGCCGCAAGTTACCATTGAGTTGGACGATGAAAAGGGCGAGAAGTTTCTAAAGATGCTTGATGCGATTGAAGACCAAGATGATGTGCAAAATGTGTATGCCAACTTTGAAGTCTCGGATGCTCTTTTGGAAAAACTTGGCTAAAACAGTCATCATTGGGGTGTGGTTTCGCGTTGCTTGAGAGCCCTTTTATAATCTCTTGATATTCATATTTGAGAAGAAAGCGCGACCGGTGGATCAACAAGGTTCTAATCAGACAATTCGTATTTTGGGCATTGACCCTGGTTTGCGGCGTATGGGATGGGGCGTGATTGATTTTGATGGTGTGCGCTTGTCTTATGTGGCGGGTGGCACCATTGTTTCTGATGCTAAGGATAGCCTCGCGGAGCGCTTGGCAGCTCTTTATAAGGGCTTGAACGCTGAAATTGAGCGCTACGCTCCTGATGAGGCATCTGTGGAGCAAACCTTTGTCAATAAAGATGCCAAAGCCACGTTGAAACTGGGACAAGCGCGCGGCGTGGCGTTATTGGTGCCAGCGTTGCATGGGTGCCTGGTGGCTGAATATGCACCCAATATGGTGAAAAAGACTGTAACGGGCTCTGGTCATGCTGATAAGCGCCAAATTCATGCCATGCTTAAAATTTTACTTCCCAAAGCGGCTCCAGATACGGATGATGCAGCGGACGCGCTGGCCATTGCTATTTGTCATGGGCATAATCGCCGTGCGGCCCGGGTGCTTTCAGCTTTTTAAGATTTTTAGATTATTGGCATTTCTAGCTTCTGCTCTTTTTGATGAAAAAGGTACATTATGATTGGTAAGCTTAAAGGGATTATTGAGGTCATTGGTGAGGATTGGTTGCTCATTGATGTCAATGGTGTGTGCTATGAGGTTTATTGTTCTTCGCGCACGCTTGGTGCTTTGCCCTCAACAGGGGAGCGGGCGGAGCTGTCGATTGAAACTCATGTGCGCGAAACTGAGATAAAACTGTTTGGGTTTGAAACTGATTTTCAACGCGAATGGTTTCGTAAATTACAAAGCGTCCAGGGGGTCGGGGCAAAAGTTGCATTGGCGATTTTAGGAACGCTGAGTGTTGGTGATCTGACCAATGCAATCACGCTGCAAGATAAGGCAATTGTATCGCGCGCACCTGGTGTTGGGCCTAAGGTTGCGGGGCGTATTGTTTCAGAATTAAAAGACAAAATACCGACGCCTTCGATCATTGATGGCAAGACGCTTGGTGGTAGCGGGAGTGCGCCGGAAGGTTTAAATGTTGGCGTTGTCCCGCAAGGGGGAACGAGTGCGGCGGCTGATGCTGTCTCTGCGCTTACGAATTTGGGGTACCCGGCTGGTGATGCCAGCATGGCGGTTGCCCGCGTGTTTCAAGATGTGGGTGAAGAGGCGCATGTGGAAGAGCTCATTCGTCTTAGTCTGAAGGAGCTGGCTCAATGAGCGATCCAAAATCTGAAGACCAGCGGCTTGTGACACCGGGACCAAAATTGACAGATGAGGAAGAACGCTCCATTCGCCCCTTGGTGCTGGATGACTTTATTGGCCAGGAACAAGCCCGGCATAATATGCGGGTTTTTATTGAGGCGGCTAAGCAGCGCACAGAGGCGCTTGATCATGTGTTGTTTGCCGGCCCGCCTGGGCTTGGTAAAACGACATTGGCGCAAATTGTGGCGCGCGAACTGGGCGTGAATTTTCGTGCAACCTCTGGCCCGGTGATTGCCAAGGCGGGTGATCTGGCGGCTTTGTTGACCAATTTAGAAGACCGGGATGTTTTGTTTATCGATGAGATTCACCGGTTGAACCCGGCGGTGGAAGAAGTGCTCTATCCAGCGATGGAAGATTATCAATTGGACCTGATTATTGGGGAGGGGCCGGCGGCGCGCTCGGTGCGCATTGAGTTGGCTAAATTTACACTGGTTGGGGCCACGACACGAGCTGGTTTGCTCACGACGCCGTTGCGTGACAGATTTGGCATTCCCATTCGATTGAATTTTTATGAAACAGCTGAATTGGTCAAAATTGTTACGCGCGGTGCCAAGGTTATGGGGTTGCAAATCTCACCTGATGGGTCTGAAGAAATTGCCAAACGGGCTCGCGGGACACCGCGGATAGCGGGGCGCTTGCTGCGCCGGGTGCGAGATTTTGCACTGGTTTATGGGGGCGGGGATATTACCAAGGAGATCGCTGATAAGGCCTTGTCTCAACTTGAGGTTGATAAGTTGGGGCTTGATCAGTTGGATCATCGTTATTTAGGGTGCATCATTCATAATTATGAGGGTGGCCCGGTTGGGATTGAGACCATTGCAGCGGCTCTTTCTGAACCGCGCGATGCCCTCGAGGAAATTGTTGAACCTTATTTGATGCAGCAAGGCTTGATTGCACGCACGCCGCGCGGCCGTGTGGCGACTGCGCGTGCTTTCGCACATTTGGGTGTGAAACGGGTGCCGCCTGCCCAGGAAAATTTAGAAGATTTATTTAACGGATCTGATGAGTGAATGTATTGAATGTTGCTCATTTTTGTTTTTTGGTCGGTTATTCAGCTTGGTTTGTCGGTTATTTGAGGTGTTTGCGGCCTAAAGTTTGATTTCTTTGGCGTCGCTCTAGGGTTACTTTATACGGTATGTATACGGCTCATGGTCATTTTATTATGATCATGATGAGATGATAATGGACCTTTAGATATGCGCTGGAGATAATGCCATGATGGGAATGATTAAGAAATTGTTTGGTCTAGGGGCTGAAACGGTTGAGCAAGCACAAGATCTAAGTCAGCAAGCTAGCTTGAAGACAAAAGAAGCTGTGGCCTCTGGGGTCGCCCAGGTTGAAGATGTTGTTGATGCCTCACAGGAGGCTGTATCGAGTGTGAGCAAAAAGGCTGGTGATGTTCTTGATCAGGTGAAAGAGCAGGTTGTCGCCGTTTTGGATGATGACCTACCAACACCGCCTAACAAAGTTGTTTTTATTGACCGGGATGATCTTAGTTTACCTCTTTCTAGCAGTGTGAGCAAAGCGGTTGAACTGGTTCGGGGGCAACAGGGAGCTGCTGGTGTGGCGCGCGGTTTGCGGGTTTATGAATATGCAAATGCCAGTGCTAAGGCTTTTGATTTGCGAGTGGACCATGAATTGTTGGCGCTTGGGGCTTTGTTTTCAGGGTTTGGGCCGAATGACGGGGAACAAGCTTATGCGTTTTGTATCATTCAAGGTATGTGGGAGGGGTTGGCTGATAAAGTAAAATCAGCCATTGAAAACCTGGATAGTGGAATTTCTAGTGACGATTTAGAGACACGGGCCTTGGCGCTGGGTGCCAAAGCAGAAGCGCTTGGCGGGCAGGTTCCTTATATAAATGGGGCAACGAGCGCGGTTACGCGCAAGCGTCACGCTGCCTAAGTTTCAGGCAGGATTGTTGACCTTTATGGTTTAGAGTTGGTTTTACGGGAGATGAGCTGGGGAGGCTCATCTCCCTTTTTGTTATTGATTTTTCATTGATTGTTTACGTGAAAGATGAAAAACGATAGGTAAAGCAATGTGTTTTCAATAAGGGTTTATAATTTGAGTGATAAGTGGCAAAATTTAAGCGGACATCTGGAGGGGCAGCAACATTTTTTGCCAATCCGGGTTTATTACGAGGATACGGACTTTTCTGGTCTTGTCTATCATGCCAGTTATTTGCTCTGGTGCGAGCGGGCCCGCACTGAGTTTGTTCGGTTGTTAGGGTTGCATCAAAAAGATATGTTTGCGCAAAAAGATCCTAAAAAACAGCGGTTTTTTGTGGTGCGCCGTATGGAGTTGGATTATCTCAAGCCAGCATTAATGGATGATCAGCTTGAGGTTGTTAGCCGTGTCGATGAACTGGGTTCTGCCTCTGTTACTTTGATCCAAGAGGTGCGCCGCGGTGATACCGTTTTGTTTTGCGCCAAGGTGGTGATTGTGCATATGAGTGGGGAGGGACGACCGGCTCGCATGGATGAGGCCACGAGGGAAGCCTTTTTATCTAAAGAGAGTTGATCGTTCTTTTGCAAGAGGGATTAAACATCAAGGCTTGTGCCTTGTTCGCGAATAATTTATCCAGTTTATAGTTAAGATTGGTTGTGTAGTGAGATTGTGGCCCTTTAACGATCATTTTAAAGCCCTTGTTTTGTCACAAAACCATGTGAATGATTGTTGAGCTTTACGTTTAAATAATGAAAAGAAGTCTCTTGAAGGGCCGTCTCTTGAAGTGACCAGGATTTAGAGGAATTTTATGGACCCGAGTGTTGTTTTAGCTGCAGGGACGGTTGGCCTGAATCAGGGTGAATTTTCTTTTCTCTCCCTTTTTATGCAAGCAGATATCGTCGTTAAAATCGTGATGATTGGCTTGGCTGCGGCCTCTATTTGGGCCTGGGGGATTGTGTTTGAAAAAAGCTTTGCCATTAAGCGCGCCCGCAAACACTCTGATTTTTTTGAAAAGCAATTTTGGTCAGGTGAACCGTTTGAAGAGCTGTATGAAGAGATTACAAAACGAGAGACCAAGGGTATTGAAAGTGTTTTTACCTCTGCCATGCGTGAATGGAGAGAGAGCTTGAAGGCGGGCCCCAAAGTTATGCCCACCGTTCAAATGCGAATTGAAAAAGTGATGGATGTCGCGGTTAATCGTGAGATTGATAAGCTGGAATCTAAATTATTGTTTTTGGCCACTGTGGGCTCAACAGCGCCGTTTGTTGGGCTTTTTGGCACGGTTTGGGGGATTATGAATAGTTTTTCCTCGATTGCGGCTTCAAAAAACACGAGTTTGGCCGTGGTGGCCCCTGGTATTGCTGAGGCTTTGTTTGCCACCGCCCTTGGGTTGTTGGCTGCGATCCCTGCGGTGATTTTTTATAATAAGTTTTCGTCTGATATTGCCCGATTGTCGCATCGGTACGAAGGGTTTGCTGATGAATTTGGCGCTATATTATCTCGTCAGATTGAAATGAGAACGTAAGTTAAAGATTTTAAGATTAAGGACTAATCATGGGTGCATCACTTGGAGGTGGTAAAGCAATTCCGCGGCGGCGGCGGTCGCGTAGTGGTGGCATGCGGCCCATGTCTGATATTAATGTGACGCCGTTTGTTGATGTGATGCTTGTGTTGCTGATTGTGTTTATGGTGACCGCTCCTTTGATGACTGTTGGGATCCCTATGGATTTGCCTAAAACCGAAGCAAAAGCCTTGGGAGGTGAAAAGGAGCCTTTGACCATTTCTGTGACCAAAGAGGGCAAGGTCTTTATTCAAGATAAAGAAATTGAGATCAATGAATTGGTGCCCAAACTAACGGCGATTGCTAAAAATGGTTATAATGAGCGGATTTATATACGCGGTGATCATAAAAGCCTGCATGGAAAAATTTCTGAAGTTATGGGTAAGATCTCAAGTGCTGGGTTTAAACGTTTAGCCATTGTAACTGATGCTTCGGGGCAATGATGAGGGTTTGCCAGCTTGTTAAAATTGATTGTTTAATGTTTTTTAAGATGAGGAGAGCGATTTGCGCATTGAATTGATTTTATCAATTGTTTTTCATAGCGCTTTGCTTGGCTTTGCTTTGTTGTCCTATCAAAATGCAAAGGCCTTTAAACAACCTGTTGTCGATTCTATCCCTGTTGATCTTGTTGATATTAAAGAACTTAACAAGCTCAAAGCAGGGTTGAAAAAAGCGCCTGAAAAGAAAGAACTTAACAAGCCTGATGTAAAACCCATCACCAAAGAAATTGAGCCAGCAAAAAAGAAGAAAAAGCCAGCGCCGCAGCGCATAGTTGAAGCGGCGGCTGAAAAGCCACCTGAGCCCATTGTGGAAAAAATCCCGCCGAAGGTGAAGGAAAAAGAAAAACCTAAAAAGGTAGCTGAAAAGCCAAAGCCCAAACCAAAGGCGAAACCAAAACCCAAACCAAAGCCGAAAAAAGTAACGAAGAAGAAGAAAAAGAAAAAGAAAAAATTCAATGAAGATAAGATTGCGGCCCTTTTGAACAAAGTGCCCGATGCTAACTCTCGATCTTCACTGCCTGATCTGCCTGGTGCCAAAAAGGTCAAGGGCGCTCCTAAAGGGTTGGACCGTGTTAGCATGATGAACATTCAAGGTGCCATGAACCGTCAGGTGAGCCCTTGTTGGAACACGCTTGCTGGCGGGGAAGCCGCCGAGACTTTGATTGTGAAGTTGCAAATTAAGTTAAACCGGGATGGGACTTTAACGGGAACCCCTAAAGTTTTAAATAGTGTACCTGGTCCTTTTTTCAGGGTCGCCGCTGATCGGGCTCTTGGTGCCATTTATCAATGCCAGCCTTATAACTTGCCTCAAAAAGATTATGATCATTGGAAGTTTATGAATTTTTCTTTTAATCCGGCGGCTATGTTTCGGTAAGAACTAATTTTGATGCGATGAAAATTGCAATTTAGAACTGTATTTATAACTTTTGTCTTGAGAAAAGGTCGTGCCCTTATGAATATAAGACCCTTGTTGCGCTTTCTGTGTGCGTTTTTGATGGGACTGTTTGTCTCTAACGCTGCTGTTGCTCAGATAGATGTCGAAATTACCCGCGGCAACATTCAAGCGATTCCCCTCGCGGTGGCGCGCTTTGAAGCCAAAACTCTTGATGAGCAGCGTTATGTGCAAGAGGTTGTGCAGGTTATTCAAGCTGACCTGGCTGGGACGGGTTTGTTTGAGCCACTTGACCCCGCCTCCTTCATTGATAAAGGGGCCAGTGTGTTGGCGGTGCCGAAATTTTCTGATTGGCGGTTGATTAAGGCACAGGCTTTGCTGGTGGGTAAAGCCGAGCGGTTACCAGATGGGCGGATTAAAGCACAGTTTCGATTGTGGGATGTGTTTTCTGGCAAACAATTGGCTGGGGAGCAGTTTTTTATAAAACAAAATAATTGGCGCCGGGTTGGGCATGTCATTGCCGATACGGTGTATAAACGTATGACCGGTGAAGCTGGGTATTTCGATACACGGGTTGCTTTTATTGATGAAACGGGCCCCAAAAAGCGACGGATCAAACGGTTAGCGATTATGGATCAAGATGGTCATAATATTCGTTATTTAACGCGCGGTGATCATCTGGTGTTAACGCCGCGTTTTAGCCCTCGTTCGCAAGAAATTACCTATATGTCTTATGAAAGCGGCTCGCCGCGGGTTTATTTATTGAATATTGAAACCGGGCAAAAAGAAGTTGTTGGTGATTTTCCGACCATGACATTTGCGCCGCGTTTTTCCCCTGATGGGCAAAGAATCATTATGAGCCTGCAGCAAGGACCTAACGCCAACATTTTTATGATGGATTTACGCACCAGGCAAACAAAGAGTTTGACCAATAGTTCTTCGATTAACACGGCGCCTAGTTTTTCTCCAGATGGTAAAAATATCGTGTTTGAAACCGACAGAGAGGGCTCAAAACAGCTATATGTTATGAGTGCTAATGGTGGGCAAGGGCGACGGATTAGTCAGGGTGCTGGGCGTTATTCTACCCCCGTATGGTCGCCGCGTGGTGACTTGATAGCTTTTACAAAGCAACAGTCGGGGCGCTTTTTAATCGGTGTTATGCGCCCTGATGGCACAGGGGAGCGTATCTTAACGGAAGGTTATCATAATGAGGGCCCAACGTGGGCTCCCAATGGACGGGTTTTGATGTTTTTTCGTGAGTCTCGCGGGGAGAAATCGGGGCCCAGGATCTACTCTGTGGATTTAACCGGTTATAATGAACGTCGTATTTTAACGCCTTCTTGGGGATCAGACCCATCTTGGTCACCACATGTTAACAAATAATCTATATAAACCTTGCTTTTAGAGGACGAATCTAAATGATGTAATTGTTGTGTCTAGACTGTTAATTAAGTTTAGAACAAAAGAGCTACATCGCTAGTTTCGTGTCTTTTTCGCACCATTATTGGTGAAAACATGAGATTTAGACGTTTCAGTTCTTGATCTTGTCATGCATCACCGGTAATTCGGTTGTATGCACTACTTGTAAAACGTCTAAGGAGTACATTATGAATTCTTTTAAACGTGTGTTTGTTGTTACTGTTCTGATCGGTGCGATTGCATCTGTTAGTGCATGTCGGCGCGAAGTTCGTCACGAACCAATGAAACTTGGTGGTGATGTAGTTCACGAGCAAACTGTACGCTAGAAACTCATTGAGGTGATGCCTTTGGTGTTATCTTGTGCTTATTAGTTTATTTTTGTTTTGAAACAGGGTCATTCTGATCCTAAATTTATCCTGAAGGGGGAATGAATATGAAAGGTCTTAAAGGTCTTATTATTGCTGCTACTATCGTTGGAACAGTTGCTACTCTTGGTGCTTGTCGCCGTGAAGTACGTCACGAGCCTATGAAGCTTGGTGGTGATATCGCTCCTGTTGAACAAGCAATTCGCTAATTATTAGCAATCTTGTTTCTTTGAAGCTTATTTGGCTTCATGACAGATAAAGATCGTACTGTGTACTTTTGTGCACAGTACGATTTTTTATTTGTTGCAGACGTTTATATGTTGAAGACGTCTGGGAGAGATGTTTTAGCGTTAGATTTCTATTCTAGATGTCACTATATTGCCTTAGTTAAGATGCATGAAAGTAGGCATGGAAGTGCGCAAAAATAAGCCTGAAAATAGACTTTTAACTCGTTACCCAGATGTAGTTTGATTTTTTTCATTGGCTTTATCTTGTAAACTCTTTCATTCTTATGTGTTAATAAATTACTGGTTTTGTCCATTAATCCAGGTGTGATCCTTTAAGTGATCCAATCCAATGTGGTTAGCTCTTGGATGATTTCGTCCTAACACTTTTTAGGCTGTCATTTGAGTGTCCATTTTTAACTTTAGGCTGAGCGATTATGACGTCTCATATTTTTAAATTTTTTCTTATTTCTTTGGTGGCTCTTTTCGTTGTTGGCTGTAGTAACGCCAATCAGAGCCTTACTGGCACGCCGACGAAACCTGGTAGCCCTCAAGATTTTGCTGTTAATGTTGGGACCACTGTTCATTTTACGACAGATAGCGTGCAATTAACGGATCAAGCGCTTGGCATTTTGCGCGGCCAGGTAAAGTGGTTGAATAAATATCCTAATTATACGGTCACATTGGAAGGGCACGCGGATGAACGCGGAACGCGAGAGTATAATTTAGCTCTTGGTGGTCGCCGGTCTGAGACTGTGAAAAATTATTTGTTGTCGAATGGCATTAGCCCAACGCGATTGCGCACTATTTCATATGGTAAAGAGCGGCCCGTAGCAGTTTGTGATGATATTAGCTGTTGGTCGCAAAATCGCCGTGTCGAAACCCGCTTGAATAGTGGCGCTGGCTATTAGGCACTGTTTGACTGATTAGTTTTGTGAAAAACTTTCTTAGATTGCAGTGGATAGGTTTTTTTGACGCTCATTTTCTATTATAATCTTTTTTTTGAAAGAAAAACCTAAAGGGCTTAAGGTTATGAACCAAGTGAAGCATTGTATTTTAATGGGTGTGCTTTTTTGTGTTGGTTCAGCTTTTGTGATGATCAAGCCTGGTTATTCCCAAGAGAGTAAAAAAACAGCAAAAACAGTTGTTGGACGATCTCAAGAATTGGTTGAAGCCTTGCAACGGATTGATCGGTTAGAGAGCCAAATTGTTGAGATGCAATCTGTTATTGGTGCTTTGCAGACCATGGTTAAAAAAGGGGATTTACAAGTCCCCCAAAAACAAATTCCTCAAAGAGATCGGCAATTGCGTGACCTTCCGCCACGTAGTCAATTGGATAACCCCGATTTAAACACCGAGGGGTGGGGCGCTGATACGCGGTCTTCATTGGAAAACGAAATGCCTGTTAATCGGGTGCCTGGTGCCGATATTGAGACTGAAGGGGGCCCGCCAGCCAGCCGGGTAACATTGAATGGTAAAAGCTCGCGGGCGCTTTATGATGCGGGCTATAATTATATGATTGCTAGTGATTATGCTTCGGCTGAAGCGACGTTTCGGTCTTTCTTATCAAATTACCCTCAAGATGAACTCTCTGGTAATGCTCAATATTGGCTAGGTGAGACTTTTTTTGCTCGCGGCGATTATAGGCGTTCTGCGAATGAGTTTTTAAAGGGCTATAAATCCTACCGCACGAGCCAAAAGGCCCCTGATAATCTTTTGAAATTGGGGATATCATTGCAGCGTTTGGGGCAATCTGAGGCGGCATGTCAAACATATGCTGAGCTTCGATCTAAGTATAAGTCTTTACCGGGGCATGTTGCGCGTAAAATTGGTGAAGAACGCGGCAAAGCCGGCTGTTAGATCATTTCTCATCCATAGTTAGACTCTGGCTAATGGTTAGAATAAACTCATAATAATGTTTTGCTATAACTTTCTCTTTCTTAGACCTTGTTTGCATTGTTCTGGGAGGTGAGGATAAAGGGTGGGCTGTTTTGAGTTTGAGAGTTTTTTGTTTTTTTGTGAGCTTTGTATTTATGAGTATGGTAGCGGCTTCTCCAGCTTTTGCTGAAAGCGCGGTGATCCCAACGCCTCTTGTGAAGAGTGCTCAAAGTTTACAAACTCTTGTAGAGGGGTTGAGTTCAGCTTCTGGCCGGGTGATTGGCACCAACCACATTCTTACAGTTAAGTTTTTACAAAAATTTTATGAGGCCAATGGTTATCGCCGGGTATGGACGGATCCTCTGAATGTAAATGACCTTAAGCGAGCGATTTCTGATAGTTGGATGGATGGGTTGCAAAGAAAAGATTTTCATGCCCAAGCGCTTGGGTTGGTTTTTTCTTCAGAGCCATCTGTTAATCTCACTGACTTTGAGCAAGATATTTTACTAAGTGATGCGTTGGTGCGGCTGTTGTATCAGATGTTTTATGGCAAGGTGAGCCCTGGACAGATAGATGCCAATTGGAATTATGACCGACCGCTTCCTGATGGAGAGCCGGTTCACATCATAAGCGAGGCCCTTAAATTAAATAACATTCGTGGTTTGATTGAGGGCGTGCGTCTCGACCATACCTATTATACTGGTTTGCAAAAAGTATTGAAAATTTATACCTCGAATGCACGCCTTGTTGATTGGCCTGTCATCCAAGGGGGATTGATTTTAAAACCAGGTGATGAAAACGATCAAGTGCCTTTTTTGCGCCGAAGGATGGCCTTAGCTGAAGGTCTTGAGGCTAGTTTTATTTCACAATCTAAAGTTTATGATGATGATTTGGTGCAGGTGGTTCGACGGTTTCAGGAAAATCATGGGATCGATGCGGATGGGGTGATTGGGCCGGGCACGATAAAAGAACTGAATGTCTCGCCTCAAAAGCGGGTTGATCAGGTTCGGGTGAATATGGAACGGGCGCGCTGGGTGTTGCGCAAAATCGAGAAAGAGAAAGATATAATCGTTGTTAACATTGCTGGATTTTATTTGTTTGTGACTTTGAACAATAAACTAGTTTGGTCCACCCAAGTTATCACGGGTAAACCGTATCACCGCACGCCGGTGTTTACGGATGCGATAGAATATGTGGTTCTTAATCCAACGTGGGGTGTGCCGCGTAGCATTGTGCGCAATGAAATTTTTGGCAAGGCAAAGGCCAACCCTGCATATCTAACACAGCGTAATTATGAGTTGGTTGCTTCCAATGGAAAAAGGGTCTCACCTAATTCCGTTGATTGGTCAAATCTGAGTGCGCGCTCTTTTCCTTATAATGTGGTGCAAAAATCAGGGCCTAGAAATGCGTTGGGGCGGGTGAAATTTATTTTTCCAAATCGTCATAATGTTTATCTGCATGATACGCCATCACGCTCTTTGTTTGGGAAGACTGGCCGTGCTTTTAGTCATGGGTGTATTCGGGTGAAGGACCCTATTAAATTGGCCGAAATTCTTTTGGCCAATCGTAATGGATGGACGAGGGCGCAGATTGATAAAGTGTTGGCGGGGAAAAAATTGCGCCAAGTGAATTTATCAAAGACATTGCCTGTTGCCATTTTATATTGGACAGTTGACCCTTCGATTAATAATCAAATCCGGTTTTATAAAGATATTTATGGACGTGATGCGCGCTTGCTGAAAGCTTTGAATGCAAAATTTGTTATTCCCAAAAATTGATTTTAAGTGGTTTTTTTTGTGGGGGCTTTGCCAAAATATTCTCTCAATAACCCGCTTCTTAATATCTTGAAGCATTTGTAATTTTTCAAAATCTAAATATTGATAATCGTATTTTGAGGTGGCAATTCTGCTCATAAGCGGGTTGCTGAGTCTTCTATTATCAGTGCTCTTGCTCCCTGGGCTCTTTCACAGTAGCTTGCCTTGCATGAATGAGAGTGATTTAAATTATGAAGAGTTGTTTGCTGGATTAGCCACTGGTCACCGCGTTGCGTTGGCTGTTTCTGGCGGGGCAGATAGCATGGCAATGATGCATTTTTTTGGCTTATGGCGCGCGCAAAACCCTCTTGAAAAACATGAAAAAGATTTGGTGTTGTCTGTTGATCATGGGTTGCGTGCCTCATCTGCTGATGAAGTTGAATTTGTTATGGGGCAAGCGCGGGCGCTTGGGTTTGAGGCTGTGCCTTTGAGACTGGATGGTCTGCAAGGGAAGACGGGTGTGCAAGCCAAGGCGCGCGGCGCGCGTTATGAGGCCATGTCGGGGCAATTAAAGGCGCGAGGGATCGGGCGATTGTTAACGGCTCACACTCTCGATGATCAAGCTGAGACGTTTATTATGCGTTTGCGCCGCGGGAGCGGGGTTGAGGGGTTGGCTGGAATTTTGCGCCTCAAGCAACTGTATGGCATCGAGCTTGTTCGGCCGTTGTTGAAATTTTCTAAACAGGCGCTGGTGGCATGGTTACGTGAAAACCAAGTTGAATGGTACGAAGACCCGAGTAATCAAGATTGCGATTATGAGCGGGTTGAGGTGCGCCAGATTTTGCAAAAGCTTGATGCTAATGGAGAGCTTCGTGATCAGATCGCGCGCAGTAGCGAACGTTTGGCGCATGCGCGCACTGCTTTGGAGCAATGGGCGAATGGTTTTATTGGTGAGTCTGTAGAGTTCTATGATGAAGGGTATTTAAAAATGAGGGGGGCTCCGTTTGCTGATTTGCCTTATGGGGTGCAGGTTGTGGTTTTGCAAATTTTGCTGGCTCGTTTTGGCCAAGGGGCTTTGGCGTTGTCAAAAATTGAGCGCGGTGCCCAGCGTTTGCTGGATATGAAATCTGAGCAATTTGTTTTAGGCGGTGTGTTAATTGTTCGGCGTGCCAACGGCGGGTATGAATTTTACCGTGAGACAAGGCGCTTTGATCTTGAGGTGATATCTCTTGACTTAAAGGCCGGTGCGCCCCAATCAGTTTTATGGGACAAACGGATTTGCATGGCTGTAAATTCGGGTTTGGCTTGCGCTATTATTGTGCGCGCCCTTTCAAGGGAGGAAGCGGGGGTTGTTGTTGGTTTTTTTAAACAACAACAAAAACCCTTATCTTTGGATTTGGTCTTGGGCTTCGCTACTGTTTGGGGTGGGAGGGAAAAGGGCCAACTTTTAGCTGTGCCGCAATTACCTCCTATAGAAGAAAGATTATTCTTAGACGCGTTAGAGAGTAAGGAAGTCGAGGGGGGGTCACTAGATGTTGATCTCAAGGCTGTGTGGTCGCTTGGGTAAGTGTGCTATTTTTAATCAATGTTGTTTTGGGTCTTGGGTGAGTATTAAATATAAACATTGCTTTTTTATTGGGAATGGGCCTGATTTGGGGCTTATATGTTAAAAAATAGCCATTTTAGGGGATTAATAGAAGGCAACCACAAAAAAGCTTTAAATTAAGACCCTTTTCATTGAAAAGTGGCACTTAACTTTTAAAAATGGTATTGGCATTTTTATTCGTGATTTAGGTGCATTTAATCTCTATCGGGCTCTTGGCAAAGCGTTGTTGCTTGCTTATGTTATGGGTAAATCGAGTTGGGTTGTTCGGCTATTGTGCCGTCTTCTCTTGAATGAGGCCTGATTGCACAGTTTTAAGGCTTTTAGAACAGGACATTTTTATGAATTCGCATTTTCGTAATTTTGCAGTTTGGGTGTTTATTTTACTTTTGTTGTTGGCATTGTTCAACATGATCCAAAGCGCGCAAAATAATACCAAGGCTTCGCAAATTAGCTATTCAGAGCTTATGCAAGCTGTTGGCGCTGGGAACATTAAAGAGGTGACCATTGCGGGCCAAAAAGTCACAGGTACTTATGGTGATGGGATTGCTTTTAGCTCATATGCACCAGATGATCCGGCACTTGTCAGCAAGTTGGCTGAAAAAGGCGTTAAAATAACAGCCAAGCCACCTGAAGATGACTCTAATTCATTTTTTAATATTTTGTTCACAACATTGTTGCCTGTGTTTTTACTGATTGCGGTTTGGATTTTCTTTATGCGCCAAATGCAGGGCGGCGGTGGCCGGGCCATGGGCTTTGGCAAATCAAAAGCTAAATTACTGACCGAGCATCATGGACGAGTGACATTTGATGATGTTGCTGGTGTTGATGAAGCAAAAGATGATTTGGTTGAGATTGTTGAATATTTGCGTGACCCGCAAAAGTTCCAACGGTTGGGCGGACATATTCCGCATGGGGCGTTGCTTGTTGGCCCCCCTGGTACGGGTAAAACTTTATTAGCGCGCGCCATTGCCGGCGAAGCCAATGTGCCGTTTTTCACGATCTCTGGGTCTGACTTTGTTGAAATGTTTGTGGGTGTCGGTGCCAGCCGGGTACGCGACATGTTTGAACAG
This sequence comes from Hyphomicrobiaceae bacterium, assembly GCA_021775775.1. Classification (GTDB taxonomy): domain Bacteria; phylum Pseudomonadota; class Alphaproteobacteria; order Rhizobiales; family HXMU1428-3; genus HXMU1428-3. Next base: position 10,695 of record JAJFHF010000109.1, on the reverse strand, counting down.
GCCAAACGTAATGCGCCGTGCATTATTTTTATTGATGAGATTGATGCTGTTGGCCGCCATCGCGGTGCTGGTCTTGGTGGTGGTAATGATGAGCGCGAGCAAACGCTCAATCAGTTGCTTGTTGAGATGGATGGTTTTGAAGCGAATGAAAGCATTATTTTAATTGCGGCAACTAACCGCCCTGACGTGTTGGATCCTGCGCTATTGCGTCCTGGTCGTTTTGATCGCCAGGTTGTGGTGCCGCGCCCTGATGTTGTAGGCCGGGAAAAGATTTTGCGTGTTCATGCAGCTAAAACACCGCTTGCCCCTAATGTAGATTTAAAGGTTGTTGCACGTGGCACACCTGGGTTTTCAGGAGCTGATTTGGCAAATCTTGTTAATGAGGCAGCTTTGTTGGCTGCGCGCCGTTCAATGCGTATGGTCACACAACAAGAGTTTGAAGATGCTAAAGATAAGGTGATGATGGGTGCAGAACGCCGCTCAATGGTCATGACCGAAGATGAGAAAAAACTCACGGCCTATCATGAAGCTGGTCATGCGATTGTCGGTATTCATATGCCCGATCATGATCCTTTGCATAAGGTGACAATCATACCGCGCGGGCGGGCCCTTGGCGTGACCATGAATTTACCTGAGGCTGATCGGCTTAGCTATACAAGACAATATTGTGTTTCGCGTTTGGCGTCAGTGTTTGGTGGGCGCGAAGCTGAATTGCTTATTTTTGGTCCTGAGAAAGTTACCAATGGGGCCACAGGTGATATCCAACAAGCTACTAGCTTGGCCCGGGCCATGGTCATGGAATGGGGCATGTCTGAAAAGCTTGGACGGGTGCTTTATACCAACAATGAGCAAGAAGTGTTTTTGGGTCATTCTGTTACGCAATCAGTGAATATTTCTGAAGAGACAGCTAAAATTGTTGATGAGGAAGTGCGCGCGTTAATTGATGGCGGCGAGAAAACCGCGAAGCGCATCTTAGAAGAAAAGATTGATGATTTGCATACGCTTGCAAAAGGTTTGCTTGAATATGAAACTTTGTCTGGTGACGAAGTGAATGACTTGCTGAATGGGATTTTGCCCAATCGTGAAGATCCGGATCAATCCTCTGGTGGTGCCTCTTCTGTGGTGCCGATGACGGGTAAAACAAAATCAAGCAAGGGTGGAAAAGAACCTTCTGGGGGCCTTGAACCTCAACCACAAGGGTAAATTGTTGGTCTTGTCTTAAAATTTAAGTCGCCTTGATCCTTGGTTTGGGTTTGGGCGGCTTTTTTGTTGGTGTGTTTTGATTTTTAATATAACGGTTCGAAGAGAGGACGAGATATGGTGTATTGGCGACCAATTTGTCACCTCTATGATGGGGCCCCCAGGCAGGGGGCTTTGCCATTCATGTTGGCCGGTATGAAAGGGATTGGTTTTAGTAGTGTTGAGCGGCTGGAGCGCGGCGCGAGTGGTGTTTGGTCTCAAGAGATAGGGAATTTTGAGGGGGTTTCTGATTTTGATGCTGCGTGCGCGCAATTAACGAAACCGCGTTCTAATATTGCTGGATTGCCGATGGACCGTACCCATATTATGGGGATTGTGAATGTGACACCAGATAGTTTTTCAGATGGGGGTAACTTTGAGACTGTTGAGCGTGCTGTTGGCCATGGTTTGCGCCTTTTGGATGAGGGGGCCAGCATTTTAGATATTGGCGGTGAGAGCACGCGGCCTGGGGCTGATGTGGTGCCTGTTGACGAAGAGCTTGCTCGGGTGATCCCTGTTATCAAAGCTTTGAGGGGGCAAACAAGCTGTGTGCTTTCAATTGATACGCGCAAAGCGATTGTGATGGAGGAAGCTGTTAAGGCGGGGGCGACGATGATTAATGATGTCTCGGCGCTTGGGTTTGATGAGCGTTCGCCTCAGGTTGCGGCTGGATTGGATGTGCCTGTGGTTTTGATGCATACTCAAGGGGACCCGCGGACCATGCAAAAAAAGCCGCATTATTCTCATGTTCTTAGCGAAGTGTACGACTATTTAAAAGAGCGTATTCAGGTCGCGCTTGAAGCTGGTATTGCCTATGGTTTGTTGGTTGTTGACCCTGGGATTGGGTTTGGTAAAACGACCGCGCATAATTGCGCGCTGCTTGATGGGGTGAGTTTGTTTCATGGCTTGGGCGTTCCGATTTTATTAGGGTGTTCGCGCAAACGTTTTATTGGGGCCCTTTCCAGAGATGAAGATGTTAATGAGCGCTTGCCAGGTTCCCTCGCGGGGGCGTTAAAAGGGGCCGGGCAAGGGGTGCAAATTTTGAGGGTTCATGATGTGGCTGCAACACGCCAGGCGTTAAATGTTTGGTTTGCACAGCAAAGAGATTAGGTCCATGATTTGGCCATGTATGTGAATAAGATGGCATAAAGACTTATTTTAATATGTTTTGGGGCTGAGCTGCCCCGTTTGGGTATTTATGATTAGATTCATTGCTTTAATGGTCATTGCCCTATAGATGTTTCTTGTTAGTTTTTAATTGTTTGGCGTGAATGAAAGAGGGAGTTTTAGGGTTATGACAAAAAAATTGTTTGGAACTGATGGTGTGCGCGGCCGTGCCAATCAATACCCTATGACAGCTGAGACTGCCATGAAAATTGGCATGGCAGCGGGGCATATATTTCGTAATGGAGACCATCGCCACCGTGTGGTTATTGGGAAAGATACACGGCTTTCAGGGTATATGATTGAATCAGCTTTGATATCAGGATTTACCGCTGTTGGTATGGATGTCTTTCAATTGGGGCCTGTGCCCACCCCTGGTGTTGCCATGTTAACGCGGTCTATGCGGGCTGATTTGGGTGTGATGATTTCAGCGTCTCATAATGAATTTTGCGATAACGGTATTAAAATTTTTGGACCAGATGGCTATAAATTATCTGATGAACAAGAGGCTGAAATCACCAAGCTTGTGAGCAGTGATGTTGCCCCTCTTTTGGCCCCTCCTGAGGAGATTGGCCGCGCCAAGCGGATTGAGAGCTCTCGCGATAGGTATATTGAAGCTGCAAAGCGAAGCTTACCGCGCAATATGCGATTTGAGGGTTTGAGGATTGTTGTGGATTGTGCCCATGGCGCCGCTTACAAGGTTGCCCCGCTGGCATTGTGGGAGCTTGGCGCTGAGGTTATCCCTATTGGTGTTGAGCCGAATGGGACAAATATTAATGCGGGGTGTGGGTCTACCAGCGTTGAATTGCTGTGTGAAAAAGTCAAAGAGATGCGTGCGGATATTGGTATTGCCCTTGATGGGGATGCGGATAGGGTTGTCGTTGTTGATGAAAAAGGCCATCTGGTTGATGGCGACCAGTTGATGGCTGTTATAGCAAAATCTTGGAATGATCAGGGTAAATTGCTCTCGGGCGGCGTTGTTGCCACGATCATGTCCAACTTAGGGTTAGAGCGGTTTTTAAAGGATGAAAAACTCAGCATGGTTAGAACCCCTGTGGGGGATCGTCATGTGGTTGAACATATGCGCCGCCACGGTTTTAACTTAGGCGGTGAGCAATCTGGCCATATTGTTTTAAGCGATTTTTCGACCACAGGGGATGGGCTTGTCTCTGCATTGCAAATTTTAGCTGTGGTTATTGCGCAACAAAAGCCTGTTAGTTCTGTATGCCAACAATTTGAGAGGGTTCCTCAATTGTTAGAAAGTGTGCGTTATTCTCAAGGGGCGCCCCTTGAGCGCAGTGATGTTATTGAAGCTATTCGCGCTGGAGAAGATCGTTTGGGCAAGTCAGGTCGTTTGGTTATACGGCCATCAGGTACAGAGCCTGTAATCCGTGTTATGGCTGAAGGGGATGATAAAGTTGTTGTATCTGAAGTTGTTTCTGAAATTGTTGGTGTGCTGAATACAGACCAAACGGTATAAGGTTAGGCTGCATACAGAGTGTTTTTTTCTTTGGTGAACTATAATTTCAACTTAATCTGTGCGATGACAAATTTTTATTAAGCCTAACCTTTAAGATAGATCATTAAGTATTCATTAACTAAATCAAGTGGTTTTACTGGTTTTTTGTTAATTCTCTTTTAAGTTTTCTAGTGAATAGTTGTTATTAAGACGGCCTTAATGGTGAATTAACCATAAAGGTTTAGCCAGTTAGTTGGCAATTCACAGAGGGGAATTAGTTGGATGAATGTTTTAAAGTTAGGTTTGGTCAGTGCTGTTATGATGGTATCGACTGGGGGAGCTGCTTTAGCTGCCGATGTGTATGACCAAGATTATCGGGGCAGTCTTAAAGATAGTCTCTATGAAGGTGAAGCCGTTTCTGATCGCCGTTGGTATTGGCGCCTTGATCTTGGGTATGGGTTTAATTCTGACCCGGACCTTGAGGATAGCAATCAAGTTGATATCGTAACGAATGATTATGATGATGGTCTCGTGCTCGGTGGTGGTATCGGTTTCAATTTAATGCGTGGTTTTCGTATAGATGCCACACTTGATTATCGGTTTGAGAATGAAATTTCAGGCTATTATCCTGCTGCTGGTCCGGCTAATCAAACATCGGCTGATATAGACACATTGCTTGGTTTGGTGAATTTTTACTATGATCTTGATATGGGACACCGTATTACGCCATATGTTGGTGTGGGTATTGGTTTTGCTGATCATGATGTTGAAGGTGCCGATTTTGAAGGTGGTGGTGACACGAACTTTGCTTGGGCGTTGATGGCTGGTGTGGCTGTTGACTTGAAAGATAGCTGGAAGTTGGATGTTGGTTATCGTTACTTAAATATGGGTGATGTGAAAGCTGACATTACTAATGCGGCTAAAGTAACAAAATTTCCAACAGCTGATTTTGTAGAGGCTGAAGACCTTGAGTCTCATGAAATTCGTGTTGGTCTTCGTTACAGCTTTAGTTGCTTTGTTCGGTGTGCTGAAGCTGCACCTGATTATGATAGCTATAAATAATTTCTTTTGAAATTTTTAGATGAAAAGGCGGGAATTTTTCCTGCCTTTTTTGTTGTGATGAATAATCGTTGAGTGAGAGAAATAGACTGTTTTTTGTTTTCAAGTAAAACCTCAGTTTTTTACTATAAATGTTTCATTTTGTTGGGTGTTTTAAATGTCCATTAAGTATTTTTGTTAATAATTACCTCAACTGAAACGATAAGTGGTTTCACTTTTTAGATTTAGATTTTGCATTGAGGGGATAATTTAATGCGCATTATACGAGTTGGTTTGTTGAGTTTTTTAATGTTGTTGGGTATGAGCGGGATGGCTTTTTCTGCCGATTTTGATAATGGTCGTTATAGTATGAAAGATGGGGATGTCGAACTTTCATCTGGGCATGATCGTCAATGGTATGTCCGCGGTGATGTCGGCTATGGTCTTAACCTTGATGGCGAAGTATCAGATTCTATTATTGCTCAAGGATTGGCGCCGGCCTTTATTAATACTGATTGGGATGAAGCATGGTCGATTGGCGGCGGGATAGGATTGTATATTAACCCTCGTATTCGTTTGGATTTTACGCTTGATTACCGTATGAATGCCGATGTTTTTTCACAACTGCCACCTCCTGCCACTTTACCATTGGCTGCTTTCACAGCTGAGATGGATAGTTTGGTGGGTTTGGCCAATGTGTATTATGACTTTGATTTTGGCTCTAGATTTACACCTTATGTTGGTGCTGGTATTGGTTTTGTTCATCACAGTTTTGATGGGGAAGATACCAACGATGATGATGCCGATCTTGCATGGGCATTAATGGCTGGTGTTGCTGTTGATTTTGGAGAAAATTGGAAAGTTGATGTTGGCTATCGTTATCTTGATATGGGTGATGTTAAGCTTGATGACCGTAAAGGCTCTGGTAAAAGATTTTTGATGGATGAAATTGAAACTCATGAGATCCGTGTTGGTGTGCGTTATGGTTTTAGTTGTTGGAGCCGTTGTGAGGATTCTTATGAATCTATGAAATAAGTTAAGACTTCAAGAGGTATAGCTTTAATTTGTAGTTGTTATTCAAGGCGGAGCGCTAAGCTTCGCCTTTTATTTTGGCTTGTAGCTAAATGGTCTATTGACTTCTATCTCAAACTTCAATACATCCGTCCGTGGGACACCTCTCCCCAACGAGAGGCAACTATCTGGAAGGATAGATCATGATAGATCTACAAAAACCGGCTACGCGGCCATTAAACGCGCATTTTTCTTCTGGTCCTTGTGCAAAGAGACCAGGTTATTCTCTTAAAAATTTAGAGTCTGCTGTTCTTGGGCGCTCGCATCGGTCTGGTGTGGGTAAAGCGCGCTTGAAATTGGCTATTGATAAAACCAAAGAAATTCTTGGGATCCCTCAAGATTATTTGGTTGGTATTATGCCGGCCTCTGATACGGGCGCTTTTGAAGCCGCCATGTGGTCGTTGCTTGGCGCGCGCGGTGTTGATGTGCTGGCCTGGGAAAGTTTTGGTAAGGGCTGGGTTGGTGACATTACCAAAGAGCTTAAACTTCAAGATGTTCGGGTTATGGATGCTGATTATGGCACATTACCTGATTTATCAGCCGTTGATTTTTCTCGTGATGTGGTCTTTACCTGGAATGGAACAACCTCTGGGGTTTGTGTACCCAATGGGGATTGGATCGCTTCTGATCGCGAGGGTCTTACCTTGGTTGATGCAACGTCGGCTGTGTTTGCCCAAGAGATCGCTTGGGATAAGGTTGATGTGCTTACATATTCTTGGCAAAAAGTTATGGGCGGTGAGGGCCAACACGGTATGTTGGTGTTGTCTCCGCGCGCTGTGGAGCGGTTAGAGACTTATACACCGTCTTGGCCGATGCCGAAAATTTTCAAACTTGCTAAAGCGGGGAAGCTCATTAAAGGGATCTTTGAAGGGGCGACGATTAACACCCCGTCTATGTTGGCGTTAGAGGACTATATTGATGGTCTCACTTGGGCTGAAGGGCTTGGCGGGCTTAAAACTCTACAGGCACGGGCTGATGCTAATTCTCAAACTCTTAATGAGTGGATGGAAAGCGCCGATTGGGTGGCTAACTTGGCTGTTAGCAATGATATCGCGTCGAACACATCTGTGTGCTTGAAGATTGTTGACGACCAGGTGTGCAAGCTTGATGATGATGCTCAGGCGGCATTTGCTAAACGGATTGTCAAACTTCTTGATGAAGAAGGTGTGGCTTTGGATATTGGTTCCTACCGCGATGCCCCTGCGGGCCTTCGCATTTGGGCTGGTGCGACCATAGAGACATCGGATTTGCAAGCATTGACGCCGTGGCTTGATTGGGCCTTTGCAACTGCAAAAGCTGAATTGGCATAATTCACATTTTTCACAAAGACATTTAATTTATAGATAAAGGCTCCCTTTGAGAGCTTTTCAAGGAGAATAACATGGCACCTCGTGTCCTTATTTCTGATAAACTAAGCCCGCTTGCCAAACAAATATTTGAAGAGCGCGGTATTGAGGTTGACGTTAAAGTTGGTCTTGAAAAAGAAGAGTTGATGGAAATCATTGGTGAGTATGATGGTTTGGCCATTCGCTCTGCTACAAAACCATCAGATAAGATTTTAGACGCTGCCACGAACCTTAAAGTGATCGGCCGGGCTGGCATTGGTGTTGATAATGTTGACATTAAAGCGGCCACGGCAAGAGGTGTGATTGTGATGAATACGCCATTTGGTAATTCTATCACTACAGCTGAGCATGCGATTGCTATGATGATGGCTTTGGCGCGTAATATACCTGATGCCAACACATCTACTCACCAAGGTAAGTGGGAAAAATCTAAATTTATGGGTGTTGAAGTAACGGGCAAAACACTTGGTGTTATTGGATGTGGCAACATTGGCTCGATTGCTGCTAGCCGGGGCATTGGTTTGAAGATGAAAGTGATTGCTTTTGATCCGTTTTTGACAGCAGAACGCGCTGTTGAAATTGGGGTTGAAAAAGTTGAGCTTGATGAGTTGTTTGGCCGGGCTGACTTTATTACCTTGCATACACCGCTGACAGATAAAACCCGCAATATTATTGATGTCGATGCCATTGCTAAGATGAAAGATGGTGTGCGGATTGTAAATTGTGCGCGTGGTGGCTTGGTTGATGAGCAAGCCTTGCGCGATGGTTTGGAGAGCGGGAAAGTGGCTGGGGCTGCTTTTGATGTGTACTCTAAAGAACCTGCTACTGAGAATGTTTTGTTTAACGCGCCGAATATGATTTGTACGCCTCACCTTGGGGCTTCTACTGATGAAGCGCAGGTGAATGTGGCTGTGCAAGTGGCTGAGCAAATGTCTGATTATTTGTTGACTGGTGCGATCACGAACGCAATTAACTTTCCTTCTGTCTCAGCTGAGGAGGCGCCTAAATTGCGCCCCTATGTAAAGTTAGCTGAGCAATTGGGTTTGTTTGCTGGTCAGCTCATCGAGACGGGTTTGAAGGAAATTCGGGTTGAATTTGTTGGTGACATTGGTGATCTCAATACCAAAACACTTACGGCTGCTGCTGTATGCGGCGTATTGCGCCCGCAATTGGCAGATATCAATATGGTCAGTGCCACAGTGATTGCTCAAGATCGCGGCATTCAGGTTGAGGAAACGCGGCGCGGCAGCGAAGGGGCTTATGGTCAATATATGCGTTTAACTGTTAAGACCGAGAGACAAGAACGCTCTGTTGCTGGGACTGTGTTTTCTGATGGCAAGCCTCGAATTATTCAAGTGCGCGGTATTAATATGGAAGCGGCGCTTGATGATAATATGCTCTATATTGAAAATACAGATAAGCCAGGGTTTATTGGCGCGCTTGGCACAGTGCTTGGCGAGGCTGGGGTTAACATTGCAAACTTTAACTTAGGGCGCGAAGAAGAGGCTGGAAATGCGATTGCTTTGATCGGTGTTGATAAAGCGGTTTGTGAGGAAATTCTTGAAAATACCCGGGCGCTTGATCACGTGGTTGATGCGAAAACGTTGAGCTTTTAAGGTTTCTATAGTCTTTGTTTTCTCTCACGGCTATTTCAAGCGCAAAAGGCGCTTGAGCCTGCGAGGGCGCGGTGTGACACACCGGGCTGCGCCATGTGCACTCGCAAAGCTCGCTCCCTTCTTCGTATAGTGAGCTTTTGAGAGTCTTATGATGTTTTGTGAAGAAGGCCCTAATGGGGCCTTTTTTATTGGACAATGTTTATTTTAATGTGTGTTTATTTTAATGCGCGTTTATTTTAATGCGCGTTTATTTTAATACAAATTTATTTTGATCAGGTGTGACCCAGGAAGATGTTTGCGAATCCTTCTTTTGGACAGAGGGAGATTTCATTACAATTTTGTAATGATTGTATTTTTTCATCTGGCGTTCATCTTCAAAGCAGCTAAATCGATTTTGAACCAACGGGCATTTATTGGGTGTTTGTTGATGGACAGTTAGACCTGGTGGGATTGCTTGCAATCTCAAAGGGGATTTGAGAAATTAATATGAATAAAGGACATTGTTATGAGATATTCTCTTCTATCGCAATTTGGTTTGGCATTATCATTGATGGTTTTGCCGGTTCATGCCCATGCCGACGACATTGCGGGCACGTCTAAAATTTCTTCGGTTTTGGTGTTTCCCAATGGGGCGCAAATTACCAGGGAGTTTTCTGTTGATGTGCCCTCTGGTCGTCATGATGTGATTTTAAAAGATCTGCCGGCTCACTTGCAAGGGCATTCGTTGCGTGTGGAAGGGCGCGGGCTTGAAGGGTTAGAGATTGGCTCTGTTGATCAAAAGGTGGTGACGATACCATTTGAGGATATTACCAAACAGGCGTTGGTAAAACAACTTAACGCGCAGCTTGATCAGTTGCTTCATCAGCGTTCTTTACATCAAAGCGAAGTTCAGGCTGTTGAGTTGCAAAAAAAATTGCTGACTGAAATGACTTTGTTACCGTCTCGTCAGGTTGGGCGCGGTGAGAGTGGTGGTGTCACTGATTTGGCCGGACAGTATGAAAGGCTTTATGCCTTGATGGGGCAAAAATTTGTTGATGCCCAGGCGCGCGCTTTAACTGCTAAAGTTAAAATTAAAGAGCTTAATAAAGAGATTAAAAATGTAAAGCAACGCTTGAGAGAACACCCCCAGGGGAAAAAGCAAGCCACACGATTGGTTGTTAATGTTGTGGCTGCGAATGGCGGGGTTGCTAATTTCAAAGTGCGTTATCAGGTTAATGGTGCTGGGTGGCGGCCTTCTTATGAAGTGCGTTTAAACACACAAAATGAAGAAGCTGGTAACAAAACTGATGGTTTAAAACTTGTGCGCCGCGCGCAGATTTTTCAACGCACCTCAGAAGATTGGGACAATGTAAGCTTGACCTTATCAACGACGAACCCAAGTGGGCGCACCAAGGCCCCTGATTTGTCAGCTTGGTTTGTTGATTTTAGGAAAGATGTGAAACCTGCGTCTCCGGTTGCTGAGTTTGATATGATGGAACAAAGTGATGCGCCGCGAAGAATGAAAAAAGAAGCCAGAGGTGGCAGGGCGCATGCGCGACTTCAAAATTTAGCACCGAAAATAGCTGTTGCTAAACCACGCGAAGTTCAAGTTTCCTTTGGGACGTATCAAATGATGTTTAAGGTGCCTGATTTGACAAGCGTCAAACGCGATGGGGAACAAAGACAAGTCTTTTTGGATGAACTTGCTTTTTCTCCAAAGGTATCTCTTTTTACTGTTCCCAAAAAAGATCAAAAGGCTTATTTGCACGCTCAATTTAAAAAC
>JAJFHF010000108.1 GCA_021775775.1 Hyphomicrobiaceae bacterium | reverse complement strand
ACAAGCGCGTCTCATAGAGCTTGAAAGCCGTGAAACGGAAGAGACAGCTCTGTTGCGTTCTGAGATGCAAAATATCGCAATGGCTCTTATGGAAGAGCATGATGAGATCTATCGCAGTCATTTTCATAATTTATCAGCCTTCACGAAGACCCAAGACGCTACCCAAAATCAACTCCCGTTTGAATTTGAATTTGATGGGAAAAAGCCAGTGTTTCTGGAAAAGGCCGAGCAGGCTGCAGCTGAACTTGTCCAGAACCCAACCTCTGTGGAGGCCAACGGCAGCCTGGAAAAAGAAACCAGCCTCACCGCCCGCCTTGAGACTTTGCTTAAGCAAAAATGATGAGAGCTTTAAAACAATAATGGCGTGTTAAATCCGTGATGTGAGTTGTCAAAGCAAAGTTGGTTATTGTTTTAGCTTGATGATTTTTTTGATCTTTTTTGAATAACTATCAATGAGCCACAATTCTTGACTTTGTTCTTTCATGACATGCAAAGTTAGCGTGTTGCCAGATTGTGCTAAGTGTTTGATTTGATACCCCTGAAGATCGATCTCAAAAGTGGGAACTTGCTCTACGTTCTGGGTGACCTTTGTTTGGTTCTCTTGTTTGACCAGGGCCTTTTCAATTAACTTATAAACGACCAGACCAAAGCCTAAGAGCAGTAGAAACGCCATGATGATGATCGCAGCGATAAGCATACGAACACGCAAAGGGTTCCAAAATGTGCTCTCTTGCGCTATGCGTGTGGATTGACTTTCGTCTTGCGATTTTGCATCTTCTTTTAGCATTAAGTTTTTTCCATATGACAGATGATATTAATAATGACCAATTGCCATCCCCTAAAGACATTGATGGCTCAATCCAACTTAGTGTTCGTGCCAATCTTGATGATGAAGGCATGCGGCTTGATCGCTTTATTTGCAATTCACTTGAGGGCATTACCCGCTCTCGTATTAAAGAGCTGATTAAGACTGGCTGTATTTTGCGACAAGATACGGTCATTTCCTCTCCAAATGCAAGGGTGAAACTTCATGACATTTATGAGGTTACTTTGCCACCTGCAGCTAGCCCGGAACCGATCGCACAAAACATTCCTCTTGATGTGGTTTATGAAGATGAAGATTTGATTGTTATTAATAAACCAGCCGGCCTGGTGGTGCACCCCGCTACCGGTCATTGGCAGGGCACATTGGTCAATGCTTTGCTTTATCATTGCGGGGATAGCCTTTCTGGTATTGGCGGGGTTAAGCGCCCGGGGATTGTTCATCGGTTGGATCGTCAAACGTCTGGTCTGATGGTGGTTGCCAAAAATGATGCCGCTCATAATGGTTTATCGCAACAATTTGCCGATCATGGACGAACAGGGCCGTTGGTGCGTGCCTATACAGCTTTGGTTTGGGGAACCCCTGCCCCCCTTCAAGGGATCGTTCATACGCAGATTGGTCGCTCTACTAAAAATGCTCTGAAAATGGCTGTTGTAAAAGAGAGAGGCAAAAAAGCGGTTACTCATTTTGAAACCGTCGCTTCCTATGGGCAACGGCGCCACAAAGCCGTTCAACTCGCTGGCAAAGCTAAAACTCAATTAAGATCCAAAGGGACAGATGATGCCCTGGCTGCTAAAGTGATTTGTCGGTTAGAAACTGGGCGAACGCATCAAATTCGGGTTCATTTAACCCATATTGGTCACCCTTTGATTGCTGATCGGCTTTATGGCACGGGGTTCAAAACCAAAGCTGAGCTTTTACCGCAAGCTTTAAAACGGGAATTAACCTTGTTTTCACGGCAAGCTTTGCATGCACATGAGCTCGGCTTTGAACATCCTCTATCTGGAGAACACCTTGTTTTTACTTGTGAATTACCCATAAAAATGAAAAAGATAGAAAAATTTCTGGAGTCCCTTTAAAAACACAATTGACTACCTATATATAGTAAGGCGTTAAACTGCTGATTTGGTGCGCATATGAAAAATGGCACATGTGGGATAACTAATCTGTGAATTTAATTCACTATCCGTTTTTAAATATCTATAATAAGTTCCCGCGCAAATCATTATTAATAGGGCCTATGGTTTCTAGGTGCCTTTATCGTGGAGTTTGACTATGGCGACGAATAATTTACCAACTGTTGCTTCGGGGCAGGATGGTTTACAAAAATATTTGGCTGAAGTACGCAAGTTTCCCATGTTGGAACCTGGCGAGGAATATATGCTTGCCAAAAGTTGGCGCGAACATAATGACCGCAAAGCGGCCCATAAATTGGTGACCTCTCATCTACGGTTGGTGGCTAAAATTGCCATGGGCTATCGGGGCTATGGCTTGCCGATTGGCGAGGTTGTCTCTGAAGGCAATGTTGGCTTGATGCAGGCTGTGAAAAAGTTTGACCCTGAAAAAGGCTTTCGTCTGGCCACCTATGCGATGTGGTGGATCCGCGCCTCTATTCAAGAATATGTTTTGCGCTCTTGGAGCTTGGTGAAGCTTGGCACAACTGCTTCACAGAAAAAACTATTCTTTAATCTTCGCCGGATTAAAGGGCAAATTAACGCCTATGAAGATGGCGATTTGCGCCCTGAAAAAGTGAAAGAGATTGCCAAACAGCTTAATGTTTCTGAAGAAGATGTTATCTCTATGAACCAGCGCATGCAAGGGGATGCTTCTTTAAACGCTCCTTTGCGCCAGGACGCTGAAGTTGGTGAGTGGCAAGATTGGCTTGTTGATGATCAAGTGGATCAAGAAACAGCGCTTGGTGATGCTCAAGAACTCAATGAAAGATTGGATCTTTTAAAACAATCCATGTCGGAGCTGAATGAGCGCGAGGAAGAAATATTTGAGGCGCGGCGTTTAAGTGATCCGCCTAAAACTTTGGAACAGCTTAGCCAACAATTTGGCGTTAGCCGTGAGCGGATTCGTCAGATTGAAGTTCGCGCTTTTGAAAAAGTGCAAGAAGCTGTCACAAGCGCTGCTGAGATGGCACACTAATCATCTAACACTTTACTAAAACCTTTAAAAACGCCCTTAAAATTTTGAGGGCGTTTTTGTTTGGGTTGGTCTTATTTAATTGTGACAATTTGATGAAGATTTATACTCGTTAAACAATTCTTAACTTCTTGAGCCCACCTTAAATAACAGGTCCGGTCATGTGACCAATTCGCGTTTTGCGCCGTATTTGGCGATGACGCTTCGCACCTTGTATTTGCGTTTTATGGCTTACCGAACAATCTAAATTAATTGAGATTTAGCTCAATTAATCTTTTTAAGAAAGAGTGTTAAAATGGGCAGACTTGCTTTTGAAAAAGCTTTGCAACCCAACCTTGAGAGCAAGCATTCTTTTTCTAAAATGACGTCTACTCACATTCCTTCTAAACAATTGTTTGGCGCCAAATTAATCTTACGTCTTTCTTTAATCAAAGCCCTTACGGCACATAAAGTTAGTGTCAAGGCTCGCGTTGGAGATCGACTATATAAATAATGGAGTGACACCATGCTGCAGCATCTCCTTCTTTCCTCTTTTAATGCTTTGCTTTGGTACTTCAAACAACATAGTTTTTCTCTCTATCATCAAAATTTCTGGATTGGGCATCGCCCTTTGCAGCCCCAGTATTTAAGGCCCCCAGCGGATCGTTAAATGTCTCATTTGTCTAAATGATAAAAAACTGCCCAGAGTATTTGGGCAGTTTTTTTCTGTCTCTGTTCTGTCTCACGGGCATGGCAGCGAAGCTGGCGCCCTGCGACGGCGCGGCGCTAAGCGCCGACGGCCCTTGGCCTACGTTTTTTGCTCCGTGATGTGCGGATGGATTTCTTCTAAGATCCAATCTGGAGGCACCAGCAGCGGGTTGATACCTTTTCCGTTGGCTCATGGGATGTCGCAAAACCAGCGAAGCTGGCGTCATGTTCGCTCCCAAGGTCGCTACCTTCTTGGTATGGTTGAAATTGTTTCTCTCTCACGGCAAATTTGCGCGCAGGCGCAAATACCTGAAAGAGCGCAGCTATATGGACCATTGATTAAAGATTCATTTACCTTCCCCAGTAAGTTTTGTGCATCAACATACGAAATTTAAAGACTATTTTGATATCCCTTAGATTGTTGTTTTTTCTGCTTTTTTCGATTTTATAGATTGCAGCGTAGTTCAAGGGTTTGTTTGTGTCTTCTTTCCAACCATATGACCATAGGTTTGACGCCGGCGCGCGCGATAATAATTTTAAATTATTGCGTTTTCTAACCGCGCTCAGCGTCGCTGCTACCCATTGTTTATGGGTGGTATATGGTACCTCCCCGGCCCTCGAATGGCCCATTGGAATTTTGGTGCAAATTTCCCATTGCGGCATTTGTATTTTCTTTGGGCTCAGCGGTTATTTGATTACGGCTTCATTGATGGAGCGCCCGAAGCTATTTTCTTATGCCCTTTCAAGGGTTATACGTTTGTGCCCTTTGTTATTTGTGAGCGCTTTGTTTATGGCGTTTGTTGCAGGACCGCTCGTGAGCACAGTTTCATTTCACCAATATTATGGTGACTGGCGATTGTGGGCTTATGTTCCTTTAACGACCTTTGCCTATCCTGATATGACGTTGCCTGGTGTCTTTACCTCAGCGCCGGCGGCAAGCGAGGTTAATATTTCGATTTGGACATTGCGCTATGAGATGATTGCTTATTTGCTCATGGGGATTGCGGCCGGGTTGGGGCTATTACACTCTCGTCATTTATGGGTTTGGATTGGATTTACACTGGTCGGCTATTGTGTTTTAAGTTTTGCTTCAGATTTGCGCTCTGAAATCGACTTTTTAACCCATGGGGCTAGGTTTGGATTTGCCTTTTTGATGGGGTTAACATTGTTTGCTTATCGCCACAAATTACCACTTAATATTTGGGGCGTGGTTTTTGTCATAGCTATGGCAGCCTTCACCAATGATACAGCCTATATGGAACCGTTTCGGATTTTGGCCCTAACTTATAGTGCGGTTTGGTTTGGGGTGCGACCTGACGGAGTGATCCGCCTGTTTAATAAATTGGGTGATTACTCTTATGGAATTTTTGTGTTTCATTGGCCCATAGCGCAGATCGTTTTGCAAAACAATCCCGGCATTGACTATCCAAGCTTGCTTTTGTTTGTCTTGCCTCTTTCGCTCGCGTTTGCTGTGATATCCTGGCATGCTATTGAGGCGCCGCTTTTGCGAGAAAAGGGAGCACTGGCTGGGTTTGTTCAACGTGGCTTCAAAAGACTTTATCTGTTTGGCCAAGAAGGTGTTGAGGTTATGGGGCGTTATGAAGAGCGCCCGCCCGCTCACTTGCCAGTAGAGCGTCACCCTACCCGCGCATATTTACATGAGAATAATATAGAGCCCTCAGCTGCCCAACGGCGCTTTGCAACGCGCTATCAACGATAAAGATCATCTCTTGTTTGAGGCAGGTTTGGCATGCCTTTGGCATTTTGGGTTGCGACCGTTTGATAGAGCCGGGCCGAACCGCGCATAAAGGCCAAAGAACACCCTGCCAAATAGGCCACCCAAATACGATAGGTCTCCTCGCCGACAATCGCAATGGCTTCATCCTTTTTAGCTGTAAGGCGATCGCACCAGAGTTTGGTGGTCAATTGATAATGCATGCGCCAGCCTTCCACATCTTGCACT
>JAJFHF010000107.1 GCA_021775775.1 Hyphomicrobiaceae bacterium | reverse complement strand
TAAACTCTCGGGTCATGAATTTGGGTGGATTTGGATGGATTTCGTTTGAAAGACTTTAAATTCTGGGCCAGGGAGAAAAGCAAAATTTGATGGTTATTTTTTAAATGGCCAAAACTATCGAGGGTACCGGTCAGTGGCCTCACTTAAAAAGAGATATAGCTGACAACGCTTTTCAGTCGTTGTTAAAAATATCGCTGATTTTAAACATTACGAATCGCTCATGTTGGGCATTCCTAATATTTGTGAGTGACCGGTGGTTAGTTATTTAGAGGGTATGGCAGCCAAAATAAGGCATGCTAAAAACGATAATAGCCCAAAAGGGCTGAATTAGTCGGGGTGACTACTGTGAAAAAGAAAGATAAGGGCCAAATTTGGGATCGAGTTGCTGCGCGTCTGCGCGCCGAGCTTGGTGAAGAAATTTATACCAGTTGGTTTGGACGCGTTGAATTTGAAGGCTTGGACGAGGGGGTATTAAAGTTAACTGTCCCCACTCGTTTTTTAAGAAAATGGCTGGTCTCTCACTATTATGACCGGGTTTTATTTGCCTCAGGCCAAGAATTTAAAAAACTTGAAGAAGCCATAAACTCCATTGTCTTTTCCGTTCGCCAACCGGTGGCTGTGAAAGATTCTGGTGAGGTTGATGTGGTTTCAAAATCAGCCCCACAAAAGCGTGGCACAATTGGTGTTCAAAACTCTAATGGTGTGTTTAGCGATGGGTCAGATGAAAATTTCACTGAATATGAAGGGTTTCAAGGGTCACCGCTTGATAAACGCTTTACATTTGAGAGCTTTGTAACCGGGGCCTCTAATCGCTTGGCCTTTGCAGCCGCCAAGCAAGTTGCTGAACAATTGGGGCAAACAATGCCCTTTAATCCACTCTACGTGCATTCCAGCGTTGGTCTTGGCAAAACACACCTTTTGCATGCCATCGCCTGGGAGGTTACCAAGCGCAACCGAGATGCGCGGATTTTATATCTAACTGCTGAGCGCTTTATGTATAGCTTTATTGACGCGCTGCGCACACGCGACGCGCTGGCTTTTAAAGATAAATTGCGCGGCATTGATATTCTGCTCATTGATGATATGGAATTTTTGCAAGGTCGTGCCACCCAACAAGAATTTGGACACACGCTGAACTCACTTATCGATGGCAATAAACAAGTGATTGTTGCCTCTGATCGCGCGCCAACACAATTAGAGAGTTTGGATGCGCGCATGCGCTCTCGCCTTGGCGGCGGCCTCGTGGTTGAAGTTGAACAATTGGATTATGACCTTCGGTTACAAATTCTCAAACGCCGGGTTAAAGACAAGATCAATGAAGACGCTAAATTTGTGGTGCACGATGAAGTTGTGGGCTTTTTGGCTGAACGTTTAACGGAGAGCGGGCGTGAACTTGATGGCGCGGTGAACCGGATCTATGCCAATTCTCAATTTACCACTGAGCCCATTACGGTCACAGCCGTAGAGCATATCATTCGTGACCTTATGTGCTCAAAAGAACCACGCCGCATCAAGATTGATGATATTTTGCGCGTTATCTCTCGTCATTATGGTGTCACACGCAGTGATATCCTTTCAGAACGTCGCAATCGATCGATTGTATTGCCGCGCCAAGTGGGGATGTATTTGGCCAAACGTTTGACAGCCAGATCTTTGCCAGAGATTGGCCGCCGCTTTGGTGGCCGGGATCATACAACGGTGCTGCACGCGATTAGAAAAATCGAAAAAGAAATCTCTGACAATCAAATTCTTAGAGAAGATTTGGGAATTTTAGAACGCTTATTAAAAGACTAGGCTGCCTATCAAAAGAGGCCCTGATCTGCAACCTTATCTCATTTTGGGGTTCGTTGGGCAGGACTTAGATGGACTGGGGCTTAAATAGTCTGGGCTTAGATGGGTTGGGAGACCAAGTCCCTTACCAAAGCGCGCGTTATGTGGTTTTGGACTGAGTGATTTTGACATGTTTTTTCAGGCCGGCTTTTGTCGGCCTGATTTTTATCTCTCTATTTCTGGCTCTTTCATCGATACCAGGTGCAACTTTGGGGTGATTTTGTTGCTCGGGAGCGGATTTTGGGCGAATTTGGAGAGAATTTTCGAGATTTAGGGCCATAAACGTGGTGAAATGATGCCAAAATCAACGAAAAACTATTGCAATATCAAACTATAACGGGTTCAATTGCAGACCAATTTCAATCAGATTTTTCCATCTGAATGTTCACCCAATGAATTTAACTACTGATCGTTTAAGCGGATTGTATAAAGATGCAACTTGTCATTGAAAAAAGCGCTCTCTTAAAATCTTTGAGCCACGTCACATCCATTGTTGAGAGACGCAACACCATTCCTATTTTATCCAATGTGTTATTGGTGGCTGCCAATGACCATCTTTGTCTCACGGCTACAGACTTAGAACGTGAAGTGATCGAAAAAGTGCCCGCTAAGATCTCTGATAATGGCGGCATTACGGTTCAAGCGCATGTCTTGCACGATATTGTTCGCAAATTACCCGATGGTGCTGATGTGCAAATTTCTAGCGAGGGTGATGGGCGGGTCATGGTTATCGCTGGTAAGGGACGCTATGATTTACAAGCGCTCCCGGCTGAAGACTTTCCTGAGCTGAGCACAGATGATCTCAGTCATAAATTTCAGTTAAAATCTAACCAGCTTAAACAGCTTATTGAGAAAACAAGATTTGCGATATCGACCGAAGAAACGCGTTATTATCTCAATGGTATCTATTTACATCAAGCCCAAACAGAGGGTGAAGATATGCTGCGCGCTGTTGCCACTGATGGGCATCGGTTGGCATTGGTTGAGGTGCCGCTACCAGATGGGCTGCCTGGAGGAGACGAGGGTTTACCTGGGGTGATCATACCGCGCAAAACGGTTGGCGAAGTTCACCGGATGATGGGTGAGAGCGAGGGCGATGTTACAATCGAGATGTCTGACGCTAAGATTAGATTTTCAATTGATGATCTTGTTATGACCTCTAAGCTCATCGATGGCACATTTCCTGACTATAGCCGGGTGATCCCAACTGCAAATGACAAAGAACTTGCGATTGAACGTGATAGTTTTGCCAAAGCGGTTGATCGGGTTGCAACGCTGTCTTCTGATCGGGGACGGGCTGTTAAGTTGAATTTAAGCCCTAACAATTTGGTGCTAACTGTGACCAATCCTGATAGTGGTAGCGCCACCGAAGAGCTCGTGGTTGACTATAGTGAAGAGCCTTTGGAAATTGGCTTTAATGCACGCTATTTACTTGATATTACAGGACAACTTGAAAGTGAAAAAGCCAAGTTTTTATTGGCGGATCCTGGGTCTCCAACTATGGTGCGCGATTCAAGTGAGATTTCAGCGCTGTATGTTTTGATGCCAATGCGGGTGTAATGCCTTTTGAACCCTTTGAGCGAACAAGACCATAGCGACACGGGTTCCTTGCAAGGCAATCGCAATTGGATTGAACAGATATCTTTGCATCAATTTCGCAATTATGCCTCCCTCTCTCTTTCCTTGTCTGGTGCGCCTGTGGTGTTGGCTGGGGCCAACGGTGCGGGAAAAACCAACTTACTTGAAGCGGTCTCATTGCTCAGTCCTGGCAAGGGGTTGCGCCGTGCTGTCACCAGTGATCTAGGCTCATTTCAAGGGGATGGCGACTGGGCCGTTTCAGCTTTGGTACATGGCACCATGGGTGAGGCGCGCATTGGAACGGGCGTGAGCGGTGCCACGGGTACAGATAGCCCGCGTCGCAAATTTAGGATTGATGGAGAAACAGTTGCTTCATCCACGGACTTTGGACGCTCTTTACAAATTTTGTGGCTAACGCCGCAAATGGACGGGCTTTTTATGGGGAGTGCCTCTGACAGGCGGCGGTTTCTTGATCGGCTAATGTTGGTGTTTAACCCGCAAACGCGCAAGCAGTGGACTTTGTTTGAACGCGCGATGCGCCAACGCAATAAATTGCTTGAGATGCAAGATTTGCGAGACCCTTTGTTTGATGGACTTGAGATGCAGATGGCTGAACATGGGGTGACCATTGCGGCGGGCCGGCTGGAAGCCATTGAGCGCCTGCGCGGGGTTATTCGCAAAACAGCCTGTCCAAGCAGCCCCTTTCCCTTTGCCACCCTCAGTTTGGATGGACGGTTAGAGAAAGCCTTAGAGCTTGATGCGGCCGTGGATGTTGAAGATGATTACCGGGCAATATTGCGTGAGAACCGCGGACTTGACAGGGCGGCTAAACGTACCATGGAGGGACCGCACCGCACTGATTTGTTAGTTGGACATGGCCCTAAAGAAATGCCTGCCAGATTATGCTCAACGGGCGAGCAAAAAGCGTTGCTGACGGGCTTAATTTTAGCCCATGCGCGCTTGGTGCATGACAAAGCTGATGGCTTTGCCCCTTTGTTATTGTTGGATGAAATTGCGGCCCATTTTGATGAAATGAGACGACATGCGCTTTATGAAGAGATTTTAAAATTAAACTGCCAAGCTTGGATGACAGGAACCGATAAACACGTGTTTGATTATTTTGGTGAACGGGCGCAAATATTTTGTGTGGATGGGGCCGAAATAGTCGCATAATTTTACATGCCATGCTAAGATAAGCCTCTCCATTGTGGTGAACTGACGATTCCAATAACCCGCCCTACAACCCGCGCAAAATATTTTGTTTTTATCAATTAATTCAATGCGTTATATTTTATTTTTAAACGAATGTTTTTCCGTTTTTAGATTGTGGATTTTTGGGGATTTGGCCTTTGGCCTGATTGCGGCGGTGAGTTGTGGTTTTTGACGTGAAAATAAGTGGATTTTTACCCTGTTATTTGGTTTTTTTAGCCCAAATATGATTTAAATTGAGGACAGTAATGAGCGAGCAAGACAACAATAATGACTATGGCGCCGATAGCATCAAGGTCCTGAAAGGGCTTGATGCGGTTCGCAAACGTCCTGGTATGTATATTGGTGATACAGATGATGGGTCTGGCTTGCATCATATGGTCTATGAGGTGGTCGATAACGCTATTGATGAAGCTTTGGCTGGCCATTGTGACACGGTCAATGTGATCTTAAACGCTGAGGGCTCTGTGACGGTGAATGATAATGGGCGCGGCATTCCTGTGGCCATCCACTCTGAAGAGGGAATTTCAGCCGCTGAAGTGATCATGACCCAGCTGCATGCGGGGGGCAAATTTGACCAAAACTCTTATAAGGTTTCTGGCGGGTTGCACGGGGTTGGTATTTCTGTTGTAAACGCCCTTTCCACCCAATTGGTGTTGACCATTTGGCGCGATGGCAAAGAGCACGAGATGATCTTTGAACATGGCGTGGCGAAAGAGCCTTTGGCCGTCACCGGTGAGGCGGGGGAGCGCACGGGCACCCAAGTGACATTCTTGCCCAGCCCTGAGACCTTCACCATGGTGGAGTTTGATTATAAAACCCTTGAGCATCGTTTGCGTGAATTGGCGTTTTTGAACTCTGGTGTCAAAATTGTACTGACAGATAAACGCCATGCTGACCCCATCGTCGAAGAGATGATGTATGAAGGCGGGCTTGAGGCTTATGTGCGCTATTTGGATGATGCGAAACACCCGCTCATTGATACGCCGATTACCGTGATCACCGAAAAAGATGGCATCACCGTTGAAGCGGCTATGTGGTGGAATGATAGCTATCATGAGAAAGTTTTGTGTTTCACCAATAACATTCCCCAACGTGATGGTGGCACGCACTTGGCGGGCTTTCGCGGGGCGTTGACCCGGGTGGTCAATGGCTATGCCAATTCATCTGGCATTGCCAAAAAGGAAAAAGTCTCGCTCACGGGTGATGATGCGCGCGAGGGGCTAACTTGTGTGCTGTCGGTTAAAGTGCCGGATCCTAAATTTTCATCTCAAACCAAAGATAAGTTGGTGTCTTCTGAAGTGCGCCCTGTGGTTGAAAGCTCTTTAAACGAAGTGCTTGGTCAATGGTTTGAAGAGCATCCACAAGAAGCCAAGATCATTCTTTCTAAAGTTGTTGAAGCGGCGGCGGCGCGTGAAGCTGCACGAAAAGCACGCGAGTTGACCCGGCGCAAAGGCGCGCTTGATGTGGCCAGCTTGCCAGGGAAACTTGCCGATTGCCAAGAGCGCGACCCGGCAAAATCTGAACTCTTCCTGGTGGAGGGCGATAGCGCGGGGGGCTCAGCCAAACAAGGGCGCAACCGAGAAAACCAAGCGATTTTGCCGCTGCGAGGTAAAATCCTTAATGTGGAGCGGGCCCGGTTTGATAAAATGCTCTCTAGCCAAGAAATTGGCACGCTGATCACAGCGCTTGGCACGGGTATTGGGCGCAATATTGATCAAGATGGCTTTAATATAGAAAAGCTGCGTTATCATAAAATCATTATCATGACCGACGCGGATGTTGACGGCGCCCACATTCGCACATTGTTGCTCACCTTCTTTTATCGGCAAATGCCCGAGCTTATTGAGGGGGGCTATCTTTATATTGCACAGCCACCTTTATACAAAGTGAAACGAGGCAATTCAGAGCAATATTTGAAAGACCAACATGCGTTTGAGAATTACCTGATTACCTCTGGCCTTGACGAGACCAGCCTGACTTTGGCAAATGGCGAAGTGCGCGCTGGCAATGATCTTGAGGAAACTGTACATGAAGCCCGCGCGTTCGCCGAAGCTTTAAATGGTTTGCATAGCCGTTATACGCGCTCTGTGGTTGAACAAGCGGCGATTGTTGGCGCGCTTGATTCTAAGGTGTTTGGCGATGAAGGCATTGCCCAAAAACTAGCTGATGAGATCTCAGCCCGTCTTGATGTTATCTCTGATGAAACAGAACGCGGCTGGGAGGGCAAAGTGCGCTCTGATAAAGGCTTGAGCTTTTCGCGCAAATTGCGCGGGGTTAAAGAAGTGCATGTGCTTGATGAGGCGCTCATTCACTCAGCTGATGCGCGCAAACTGAATGGTTTTTCCAAACAGCTTGGTGAGATTTATGAGGGCAATGCCATTTTGGCACGCCGCGATGATAAACGTGATATCTCTGGGCCGGTTGCATTGTTAGATGCTGTTTATGAAATTGGCCGTAAGGGGCTAACCATGCAACGCTATAAGGGCCTTGGAGAAATGAATGCGGACCAACTTTGGGACACCACCCTTGATAGTTCTGTGCGCACACTCTTGCAGGTAAAAATTGGCGAGCTTAGTGAAGCGGATGATATCTTTTCCAAACTCATGGGTGATGTGGTTGAGCC
>JAJFHF010000106.1 GCA_021775775.1 Hyphomicrobiaceae bacterium | reverse complement strand
TGGTTATGGATTGTGATACAACCGGGATTGAACCTGACTTTGCTTTGGTGAAATTTAAGAAACTTGCCGGTGGTGGGTATTTTAAAATTATCAACCGCATGGTTCCAACAGCCCTTAAAGGCCTTGACTATAGCGCTAATGAGATCACAGCCATTACCAATTATGCGGTTGGCTATGGCACCTTAAAAGATGCCCCGCACATCAACCATGCAAGCTTGAAGGAAAAAGGGTTTACAGATGAGGTGCTTGAGACGGTCGAACCGAACCTTGCTGCGACCTTTGACATTAAATTTGCCTTTAACAAATGGTCGCTTGGTGAGGCGTTTTGCAAAGACACTTTGGGCTTTAGTGATGAAGAGCTGAATGATCCTGAGTTTAATTTGCTAAGTGCGCTTGGGTTCTCGAGTAAAGAGATTGATCTAGCCAATGAATATTGTTGCGGCACTATGACGTTGGAAGGGGCGCCGCATTTGAAGGACGAGCATTTATCGGTTTTTGATTGTGCCAATCCGTGTGGACGCAAGGGCAAACGGTTCTTGTCTGTTGAAAGCCACATTCGCATGATGGCGGCGAGCCAACCATTTATCTCTGGGGCCATTTCAAAAACCATTAACATGGCCAATAACGCCACTGTTGAGGATTGTAAAAACGCTTATGTGCTTTCATGGCGCTTGGCTTTGAAAGCCAATGCGTTGTACCGCGATGGCTCTAAACTTTCACAACCGTTGAACGCACAAGTTCTTGGTATTGATGATGACGATGAGATTGGCGAAGTGGAAACTTTATCTGCGCTTCCTCAAGGTGAAAAAGCAGTGGTTGCGGCTGAACGCATTGTTGAACGCGTCATTGAAAAAACCCAAGAAGCCGCTGTGCTTCGCAAAAAATTACCGCACCGGAGAAAAGGGTACACTCAAAAGGCTGTTGTTGGTGGGCATAAAGTTTATTTGCGCACAGGCGAATATGAAGATGGTCACTTAGGTGAAATTTTCATTGATATGCACAAAGAAGGCGCGGCCTTTCGCTCTTTGATGAACAATTTTGCCATCGCTATTTCTTTGGGTCTGCAATATGGCGTACCGCTAGAGGAATATGTGGAAGCCTTTACCTTCACGCGTTTTGAGCCTGCTGGATTTGTGCAAGGCAATGACAGCATCAAGAATGCCACGTCTATTCTTGATTATATATTCCGTGAGCTTGGCGTTTCTTATCTCGCACGCAATGACTTGGCCCATGTTGATCCTGGAGAAATTGGATCTTCGACTACAGCTATGGGCGGCGGCGATGATGAGAATGAGCAAAGGGTTGATAGTCATGCCGAACGTTTCTTAAGCCGCGGCTTGCTTCGCGGCCAGTTTAACAAAGCTAAAATTGTTGAAACCAAAGCGACGAAGGATGAGTTGCAAAACAGCCCCGTTGCTGAGCTGCAACAAGTTGTTAATTCTGGCTTGAGTAGTGGTGAGACCACGCATCTTGTTACATCTGATAGTGCATCTAGCGCCCCGGTTGGTGTTTTAGGAAGCAAGGCTGAACTGATGGCACAAGCACGGGTTAAGGGGTATGAAGGGGAAAATTGTGGTGAGTGTGGAAATTTCACACTCGTGCGCAATGGAACTTGCCTTAAATGTGATACTTGTGGCTCAACCAGTGGCTGTTCATAATAAAGCCTAGCACGTGGCCTGTTTGTCGATTGTCATGTGGATATGTCAGTGTCAATTGGGTAGCTAGCTTCTTGATTTTTGGCTTTATGATTGTTACTTGCACGGCCTTATTATTATCTTTCAAGTGATCCAGAGCCCCATCATTGATTTGATGGGGCTTTGTTATCCAGAGATTTTCCACAGGCTTTTGCACCTGGGGAGAATCTGTGTATGATTGGTGGAATATAAACGATTGAGTGATCATTTTCATTTGCTGAAATGAATTCAGCGCCCTTTGTGAGCGTGATATTTTTGCGATGAAGCTGATACATTCAACAAATTGATTTTTAAGACATATGAAGTGGCAAAAACGACGGTTTAAAATGCCTATTGATGAACAATTACAGTCATTGGTCTATTTTTTGACGGACCATCTCTTTGCCGCGAGTGAAGCTGGTGAGAACATTCGTGCAGCTCGGTTTTCACAGCCAACTGTTGAAGGTGAACTTACTGGTGATGAAATTTTGAATGAGCTGGACGCGCTGCGCACCTTCATTTCTGATTTATCTGACTGGGAAGAAGAGCTTGTCACTAAAATTATGCAAGCGCGCCAATGGAGTGGTTATTTAAAAGAACATGATGGTTTTTTTAAACCGCTTATCGAGTTGTTTAATAGTGCAACACACCCCCTAACCGACATCGCGGCTCAAATCAAAGATCATCATGACCGGCATTTTGAGGGCGGGGATCATCCTGATTGGTTTATTCAATCACGCGCTTTGGATGTTAAAAAATCACCTCAGGGGCAAATCCTTAGTCTTGAAACCGGTGATATTTATCTGGTGGGTGGGCATGTGCGTTTGGGGCAATTGCTAGAGATGTCAGAGACGTTCTTGGAAACTTTAGAAGCTCGTTTCCCTCATTTGTGGTTACCGGCCGAAGAGGTTCTTGTTGGCACGGATACGACCAGTCCATTTAGTGATGAGACTTTATAATCGCCTTTTAAGTTGTGCCTTCATCTATAAATTCATGATCTGTAATCCCAAGCTTTAATTGAGCTGCCACTTGGTCTAGCAATGCGCTGTCAATGGCGCGCATAACCACTGTTGTTCCAATCTCGCCTGCGCGGTAGTAGGGATAGCTACCAATGGAGAGGCCTTCATGATTACTTTGCAAGCCTTCTAATGTCGGGGCTATTACGCTTTCAGGGGCTATGACTTTAAAGGTGCGTGATAAGAGCCGGTGTCCTGTTTGTAATTTAGGGGTCACATCATCAAGCATGACCTCTACAATTTCCGGGACGCCCGCCATCACAATGACATTCTCAATCATAAAACCGGGGGCCGCAGAGATCGTGTTTTTTATCAATTCACCTCCTTGAGGGACGCGGGCCATCAAGCGGCGGGCATCAGTGAATTGGCCTTGGGGGTAATGCTCTTCTAAAATTTTCAACGCTTCGCGGTGCTCTTTCAACGGCACTTTAAAAGCAAGGGCGACACTTTGGGCGGTGATGTCATCATGGGTTGGGCCGATGCCGCCGGTGGTGAATACATAGTTATATTCATTGCGTAATGCATTTAGGCTATCGACAATCTTGGTTTCATCGTCGCTGATGACACGAACTTCCATCATGCGAATGCCGATTTGAGTGCATTTGTTGGCAAGGGTATTGATGTTTTTATCTTTAGTGCGTCCTGATAAAATTTCATCGCCTATGACCAACAAGCTGGCGGTAATTGTGGTTTTGCCAGTCTCCTTTGTGGAACTTGTCTCCTTTGTGGAACTTGTCTCTTTTGTTGAATTTGGCGTAGATTGCGTCATGATAAGCGCTCCTGGAACAAAGCTTTAACTTGTTAATTTATGCACACTAAATTGCAAACAATCAATGGATCTAAAAATGAAATTTGAAACGGCCCTTATTGAAGGCACTTTGATAAAACGATATAAGCGCTTTTTGGCCGATGTTCAGCTGTTCGATGGTCAGGTTATCACGGCCCATTGCGCCAACCCGGGCGCGATGCTTGGATTAAAGGACCCCGGGCTTAAGGTTTGGTTGTCTCCTTCTAACAACCCGAAACGAAAGCTCAAATATTCTTGGGAATTGATTGAGCTGGCTGATCAAACGATGGTTGGCATTAACACCCAGCACCCTAATAAGCTCGTCGAAGAAGCGATTATTGATGGCACCATCACAGAGCTTGCCGGCTACAAAACGATGCGCCGCGAAGTTAAATATGGTCACAATAGCCGGATTGATTTGCTCTTGAGTGATCATGAGAGTAACAGCGACCAGCTTTGTTATGTTGAGGTCAAAAATGTTCATCTTTTACGTACAAAGTCATTAGCTGAATTTCCTGATAGTGTGACGGCGCGCGGGGCCAAGCATTTGGCTGAGCTCAGAGAAATGGCCCGACAAGGGCACCGCGCGGTTATGGTTTATGTGATTCAACGGCCTGATGCCACACGGTTTGCAGTGGCAGCTGACATTGACCCGACTTATGCCGGCTCGTTTGAAAGCGCTCAAAAGGGAGGTGTTGAAGCGATCGCCTATAAATGCCAGCTTAGCCCCGGTGAGATTAAAATATCTAGTAAAGTTAAGATATAAAACTTATGATTTGACCAAACCTTTAGAAAA
Organism: Hyphomicrobiaceae bacterium; assembly: GCA_021775775.1. GTDB lineage: Bacteria > Pseudomonadota > Alphaproteobacteria > Rhizobiales > HXMU1428-3 > HXMU1428-3. The sequence goes on along the minus strand of JAJFHF010000106.1, from coordinate 12,911 downwards.
TAAATTTTTCTTCATGCTGTTTCTCAAAGCTTGCCAAAAGGGGCGCCAAAGCAGTAGTGTTAGCGAACCTATTTTGCGCAATGAAGGACCACACGATGAACAGACATAGCCCTATTATTCCCATACATAACAAGGATGATTTTGAGGGTATGCGCAAAGCTGGCCAACTTGCAGCGCAATGTTTGGATGAACTTGTGCACCATGCCAAAGCGGGGGTGACAACGCAATTCCTTGATGATTTGGCCTTAGAATTTGCTTTGGATCATAAAGCTCTGCCAGCCACATTAAATTATCGTGGGTATACCAAATCTATTTGCACCTCGATTAACCATGTGGTTTGCCATGGCATTCCCAACCCAAAACCTTTGAAAAGTGGCAGCATTCTTAACATTGATGTGACCTTAATTTTGAACGGCTGGCATGGGGATACGAGCCGAACCATCGCGATTGGGGATATTCCTGTAAAAGCGTCGCGGTTAATTGATGTGACCTATCGATCTCTTATGAAGGGCATTGAGGTTGTGCGCCCAGGCGCTACAACGGGTGATATTGGGCATGCCATTCAAGTTTATGGCGAGAGTGAGCGGTGTTCGATTGTGCGTGATTTTTGTGGGCATGGATTGGGGCGCCAGTTTCATACCCCTCCGAATATTTTGCATTACGGGGAGCCTGGCACTGGTGTTAGGCTTGAGGAAGGTATGTTTTTTACTATTGAGCCAATGCTTAATCTTGGACGTCCTGATGTGAAAGTTCTCTCTGATGGGTGGACGGCTGTAACCAAAGATAAATCTTTATCGGCTCAATTTGAGCACTCTATTGCCGTGACCAAAACGGGGTATGAAATCTTCACCCTATCGCCTAGTGGCTGGGCCGACGATATTCAATTGTAAGAGTAGAATATTTAAGATGGGTGAATTTAAAGACGCACAAAGTCAACCACATTATCAAGGGCATCGCGCGCGCCTGCGCCAACGGTTTAAAGTGGGCGGCGCTGAGGCGATGCCAGATTATGAGCTGTTGGAGATGATTTTGTTTCGCGCTATAGCTCGGGCTGATACGAAACCGCTGGCCAAAGAGTTGTTGGCTAAATTTGGGAGTTTTTCAAACGTAATTCATGCACCTGAGGCTCGGTTAAAAGAGGTCAAAGGGGTTGGCGACGCGGTTGTTTCTGAACTGAAATTGATTAAGGCTTGCGCCCTTCGTTTGTTACAATCCGAATTAGAAGAAAAACCCATTCTGAATTCTTGGAGCGCGATGGTGAGCTATGTTTGCGCGGCCATGGCGCATGAACCACGTGAACAATTCCGTATTATATTTTTAGATAAACGTCATCATATTCTTTTGGATGAAGTGCAAGCTGAAGGGACGATTGATCATACACCGGTCTATACCAGAGAGGTGGTCAAGCGTGCGCTCGAGGTTGGGGCGAGCGCCATTATTTTGGCTCACAACCACCCTTCTGGAGACCCGACCCCGTCTCGTGCTGATGTGAAAATGACCAAAGAGATTATGGATGCATTGGATAAAATAAACATCCTTGTGCATGACCACATTATTGTTGGGCGTGATGGACATGTGAGCTTGAAAGAATTGCAACTGATTTAGATTGCCCTAATGCAAGGGGAGATCTTTGTCTGTATTTGTAGGGTCCTGCGGCGCTTCATTTTCATCTTTGTCTTCACCACCTTGTCCATAGAGCTCTTGGTCTTTGTGGTAAGCGCTCAGACCAAATGGTAAGGTTGCCATGTAAAGAAAACAAAACACGCTCAGGGTGATAAAGGGGTAGGTTAAAAGAATGGCTGCGATTAACACACCGACCACCGTGATTGGCATCGCATAACTCAGCTTGATTTTCGCGCCGAGCAATTTGCCCGAAAAGGTTGGCAAGTGAGAGACCATAAGCGCTGCCATGATCATCATATAAATGGCTGTAAGCTGAGGCATATCCTTGAATAGGCTCAGACCGCCGTGATGCAGGTATAATGGTAACATAACCAATAGCGCGCCAGCCGGGGCTGGAACACCTTCAAAGTAACGCTGCTTCCATTTTGGACTTTCAGCGTCATCGTGAGAGACATTAAACCTGGCCAAACGAAGAGCCGCTGAGATTGAAAAAGCAAGTGCCGCTATCCAGCCCATGCTTTTTTCTGCGGTTAGCCCCCAACTGAACATCAAAATGGCTGGCGCGACACCAAAGTTTACAAAATCAGCTAGACTATCTAATTCAGCGCCAAATTTTGATGAAGCTTTTAAAAGACGCGCGACCCGGCCATCAATGCCATCTAGAATGGCAGCCAGAACGATGAGGCCGATGGCCAATTCAATGCGCCCATCAATGCCCATTCGGATGGATGTTAGCCCTGCAGAAAGCCCCATTAAGGTGATCACATTGGGTATAAGCGCACGAAGGGGCACCTCTGGCTCACGCCGGCTTAATAGAAAGCGGCGTTTGGGGCGCTGTTTGGTCGCGGTCTTGTTACTGGCGCTTTCTTTTATGGTTTGATTTTCACCGTCTAGTGACATGTATTATCTCTTTGATGGTCGATGCAAAGCTATTCAACATAATCTATTGTATCTTTTGGCCACTGCCTACTTAAAAGATATTATAGCTCATATTATTGGTCCCTTTATTGGGATCTGGCTTCGCGCGTTCCTTCTTCAGACTTTAAATCTGCAAACACAGTTTCCCCGCCTATGGCTTTTTGGCCAACGCTCACAAGAGCCTTTTTACCTTTTGGCAAATATACATCGACGCGACTGCCAAAACGAATGAGGCCATAACGCTCGCCAACACCCAGCGCGCTTCCTTCTTTTGTGAAGCATAATATACGCCGCGCTATGAGACCGGCGATTTGAACAACACCTATTTTGTTGCCATGGGCATCTTCAATAACAACACCATTGCGTTCATTGTCCTCACTGGCTTTGTCTAGAACAGCATTTAAGAACAAGCCTGGTGTATAGACCACCTCACGCACTTCGCCAGCAATTGGGGCGCGTTGAATATGGACATCAAAGATGGAAAGAAACGTAGAGACACGCACCAATGGATCTTCGCCAAGGCTTAGTTCTTTGGGGGGCAACACTTCTTCTATGGCGGTGATTTTACCATCTGCTGGGGCGATAACCAACCCATCACGGGTTTGGCTCACACGCTCAGGGTCACGAAAGAAGTAAACCACCCACAAGGTCACAATGGCACCAATCCAACCCAAAGGGGTCCATAACCAAAACAGAAATAATGTTAACAGAGCGCTTATTGCGACAAATTTGTGCCCATCTCTGTGAACTGGTACCAGCACCGTTTCTAAACTATCCATAAAACTATTATGATCAGACACTATAGACCTCACTTTAAAATTCATCCCCCCTCTTACTTTATTTTTAAAGGGGCTTTATTATTAATATCACTTTGGCAATTTATTCGCTGCTAGATTACCGGTTCTTTCGTCACACTGTTTTTTTGTTGTTGCCATAATCCTGCATAAACACCGCCCTTAGCCACCAATTCTTCATGGGTTCCGCGTTCCACAATCACGCCTTTATCAAGAACCAAAATTTCATCCGCATGGGTGATGGTTGACAATCTATGGGCAATGACCAGACTTGTGCGCTCTTTACTTACTAAATCTAGCGCCCCTTGTATCTCTTTTTCTGTGTAACTATCAAGGGCGCTTGTTGCCTCATCCAACATCATTATGGACGGGGCTTTTAAGATTGTACGAGCGATCGCCACGCGTTGTTTTTCACCGCCTGATAATTTTAACCCGCGCTCCCCAACGACAGTGTCGTAACCATCTGGTAATTCACGAATAAACTCATCTATTTGTGCCATTTTTGCGGCCTCATAGACCTCGTCTCTTGTGGCAGATGGGCGCCCATAAGCAATGTTATAAAAAACCGTATCATTAAACAAAACCGTATCTTGGGGGACAATGCCAATTGAAGCGCGCAAGGTTTTTTGGGTTACTTTAGCTATATCTTGATCATCAATAAGAATGCGCCCTGCTTGTATGTTATAGAAACGAAACAAGGCCCTTGATATGGTCGACTTGCCAGCGCCAGAGGGGCCCACGATGGCCGTCATTTTGCCAGCCGGCACGGTAAAGCTCACGTCTTTTAAAATGGGGCGTTTGGGGTCATAGGCGAAGCTAACATTCTCAAACACCACCTCGCCTTGATCAACAAGCAACGGTTTTGCCCCTTTGATATCAACCACCTCTGGGTTGCTCTCTAAAAGCATAAACATGTTTTCAAGATCAACCAAACCTTGACGGATTTCTCGGTAAACCATGCCTAGGAAATTTAGGGGGATCTGCAATTGAATGAGCATGGCATTGACCATGACAAAATCGCCCAAGGTTAACTGTTTTTGCGCCACACCGTTGGCCGCCATTAACATCACCGTTGTCAGACCAATGGTGTATATAGCCGCTTGCCCGGCGTTTAACACGCCTAATGAAGTAAATGTGCGAATGGCGGCTTTTTCATAGCCGGACATCACCTTGTCGAAACGTTCAGCTTCAAAGGATTCATTGCCAAAATATTTTATGGTTTCATAATTTAGCAGGCTATCAACGGTTTTTGCGCCTGCCTCATTGTCTGAATTGTTCATGTCGCGACGAATTTCTATGCGCCAATCGCTCGCCTTTTTGGTAAAATAAAGATAGCTTAAAACGGTGATTGTCAGCACCAATACATATTGCCAGCCAAACATTGTCCAAAAAATTGTAAAGACCAATATCAGCTCTAGAACGGTTGGAACAAATTGTAGGACCCCCATGCGGATGATTAACTCTATGGCGGTGTTAGCGCGCGCCACGACACGATTTAACTCACCGGTCCGTCGCTCCATATGAAAGCGTAGTGAGAGTGAGTGCAGGTGTTCAAAGGTGGCAACCGATAAAGAGCGCACTGCGTTTTGGCCAACACTAATAAACAGACCATCGCGTATAGCATTAAACACGATCATCATGATCCGTCCCATACCGTAGGCGATGATCAGCATGACCGGCACGATCCCCAGCGCTAAAAGTTGTGTGGAGCTTGATGTTGCATCAAGCGCGTTAACCGCCGCTTTATAGGCAAAGGGGACGCTCACAGTCACGAGCTTTGCACAAATGAGAGCTAGGAATGCTAAGACGACTTTTACACGTAAATCATACCGGCCTTCAGGCCAGGCATATGGCAGGAGGGCGCGCAATACATAAACAGGCTTAGCCTCTTGTTGTGAGTCTGGGCCGTTTAAATCAGCATCATGGCCTTGTTTAAAATGTCTCATATGTATTGCATATCGTTTCACTAAGCGGGATGTTCAATAGAATTTTTAAACTATATAGCCTTTTCTCCATAGAAAAGATAAGGGTCTGTGAGAAAAAAGTAGGGTTCAATTTTGAAATGATCAAAATTGAACCCTTAATCTATTAACATAACGCTTTTGTAAGACATTTACCCGTTTTGATCGTTCACGATCAAATTTGAAGGTATTCACATTAAGACGATGTGCTGCGCACCCGCAACTTAACATTGGGTTGGATAAGTTTGGGGTTTTTCCCCAGTTTCGGATTCAGTTTGATGAGCTGTCCAAATTGGGCACCGTTGCCATAGACTTTTTTGGCGATCTTCCAAAGATTATCACCGCTCTTCACCTTATAAAATTCAGCCCCTGTTGTGGTCCCTGTCTCTTTGGTTTCTTTGACTGGTTTGCTTGTTTCTTTCGTCTCTTTTACCTTGGTGGCTTTTTTCGTTTTCACAGCGGCCACTTTAACGCCTGGTTCTTTTTTATCAGATTTGCCTGAAGCTTGAACAACAAGGCGCTGTTTGGGATGGATCAAACCGTTTTTTCTCAGTTTTGGATTTAATTTGAAAAGCTCTTTGTAACGATTGGCATTGCCATATATTTTTTGGGCAATTTTAGACAATGTATCACCCTTGCGGACAATGTAACTTGTGATGTCTTGCTTGGGCACTGGGATGGTGTTTGCCTCTTTGGCGTTTTCCTCTGTGGTTTTGACCGCGTCCTTAGCCATGACCTTGCCTGTTTTTTTCGTATCAAGGTTTGCCAGTTTCACTTCCTTCGTCTCTTTGACGGCCGCTTTAACATCTTTTTTGACCAGTGGTTGCCCTTGCGCCTTTATGATCAATTTTTGATTGGGATGGATCATGTTGTTTTTTGGCAAATTAGGATTTAACTGCACGATCTCCTTAAAGCGCTTGGAATCTCCATAGATTTTTTTCGCAATTTTTTTGACTGTATCGCCTCGCTGAACAATATAAATTGTTTCTTGAGGTTGTTCAGCCTTAGCTTTTTCCTGGTCGGGCTTTGTCTTTAGGACTGCCTCTTTGATAAGAGGAGCTGTTTTCACTTCAGCCTTCTCTTGCCCTTTGGCCGGTTTTTGTAGGTTAGCCAGCTTTTGCTCTGCTTTGGCACTCGTTTTTACTTTTTGATCTTTGACCTTCGGGGCTTTCACGTTGCTATCTTTAGCAACTGGCTTAGCTGCTGGGTCCGGCTCTTGGCTTGCAAGTTTACGTTTGGGCAGATTTTTTTCTTTTAGCTTATCTTGCACCACCTTCAAGTCTTTGTCGTCAAGGTTGATGCCAACATCTGGCGCAAAATCTTTGGGTGGTCTGGCGGCTATGGTTTGTTTCAGAGGCATTGTTTTTTTAGCTAATACCAAACCGCTCTTGCTCATTTGTTGTGCCTGGATAACATGAGACCCTTTGGGCAAATACAAAGATTTTTCAAAAGACCATTCGCCTTTGTCATTTGACACAACATTACCAAGATACCGATGCTCACCAATATACAAAGCCAGTTTTGACCCTGATTGAGAACGTCCAGAGATTTTAATCTCGCCTTCGCCTTTTTTAATGTCTGTAAATTTATACTTTACATCATCAACCATGAGTACTTTTAAAGCGGCAAAGCGCGCTTTATCAAGCCCAGAGACTTTGTTTGGATCGGTTTTCTTTTTGCTGCTTTTGCCATTTTTTACAGTATCGATGATTTCAAGGATCCGATTATAGACTTTTTTCGGGGTAATATTCTTCTTTGTTTCCTCATTCTTTGGAACGGATTCGCCATCTTCTTTTGCAGCCACTTTTACGTCTTGCCCGATGGGATTCATTTTAGAAGACACAAAGATATCTGCGTCATCCTCTATCACTTTTTTGGCCATAGGTATCACCGCGTCTTTTTTCTTTGGTAGAGCGGCTAGTGTAATTTCTTTTTTAATGGGCAGAGGCATGGCGTCGTCTTTTGAAGCGCCCTTTGATGTCTCTTCTTCTTGTTTGTTAGTGGCAATTGCTTTTGACGACTTTTCTTTAGATGACGGGTCTTTTTGTGTCTCTACTAATGCCGTTACGAGGGGCTCTTGTTTGGCTATTTTTTCTTTGATCTCCCCATCTTCTATCTGAGCCTGTTTTGTCTCTACTTGCAGGGGCTCATTTTCAGGCTTTCCATCATTCCAATTTGCGCCGGTAGGAACCTCCCATTTTTGGGTGGAGGCCACAGCTTCTTTTACATTGGTGCCAAGAGAGGTAACTTTTTTAGCAATTTCATTGCTGGCGTCCTCGGCAACTTGCTTCACAGTCTCAAGTCCACGCTCCAATTGTGCCACAACACTGACTTGCGGGTCTGCACCTGTTGGAACCACCCATATTGGCTTTGGGTCCGCGGCTTTTTTATTGTTGGCGATTTTGTTTTGCGCGCTTTGGGTCTTGTCCTTGGTGACTAAGTTCTTTTCTAGGCTCTGTTCTTTATCTTGCTTTGCGCTTTTGGGATTGTCATCAACCAGAGGTTTTAAATCCGATCCCACAGCCACACGTGTTTTGGCAGATTTATCATTTTTGTTTTCTGTTACTGATTTCTGCACATTTTCATTTGTTGATGGTTGATCATCAGATACCGATTTACTGGCAATTTCTGGCTCCTGGGAAAGCCGCGTACCATCTTTATCTTGATTGATCTGAGGGCGCCGGGTGGTTGGCTGTGCATCCCCATCACCATCGCCATCACCTAGGCGATTTTCAATTTTGTTATTAATGGCTTGTTCTGTGACCTTTTGTTCAGCCACCACTAGCTTTTTCTTTGCCAGTTTGCTTTTCAACTTAGCAAGGACTGTTTTGTCAGCTGGTTTTGAAATGATTTTTTCTTTTGGTTCATCACGGTGCGCGTAGGATGGCGTAATGGCATCGGGCACAGACCAGATAGGTGAACCTTCATCTCTGACATAGTCTCGTTCTTTATATGAAGGTTGGACACCTGTTGGAACAACCCATTTGTCATCACCTTCAATTTTTTCTTTTACTTCATTGGCAAGAGAAGATAATTTTTCCCCTACTTTCCCGGCCGCAACTGAGGCGCTATCTTTAACACCTGTTGCAATTTCTTTGATTTTGGCCTTCACAGGGTTAACATCAATAGGATCATTTGCCATTGGTATCTGCCATGGAATTGAACCAACCTCTATGGCTGTGAATTTATCATATTCAGGTGTGACACCATCGGGAACAACCCACACAGGCTTCTTTTTCACAGTTTTAGACGCGACCTCTTCTTTTACTGGTGTAACTTCTTCGTGCGTCTTTACGGCATAGTGCGGCGTTGCCCCATCTGGCACGACCCAAATCGGTTTACTCTTAGGGGCAGACTCTTTTTTGATGTCTTTTGTTTTTTGTGCAATTTGTTTTGTTGCAGGCTTTAAAACATAGTGCGGCGACACGCCATCTGGTACGACCCAAATTGGCTTGCTTTTAGAGGCACCATCTTTTTTGGTGTCTTTCGTTTTTTGTGCAACTTGTTTGGGCTGCTTCTTTTTGGCTGCGATCGCTTTTTTAGCTGGCGCTGCTTTTTTAACCGGCTTTAAAACATATTGCGGGGTTACCCCATCTGGCACGAGCCAGATAGGCTTGCTCTTGGGCGTGGACTTTTTTGGTTTTTGTTTTGGCTCAGCTGTGTTTTCTCTTGCGAGGGCAAGCTTGGTTGGTTTTTTGTCTGTTTCAATTTTTTGTTTTGCGTTTAACTGATGCTCACCTTCTGGAGCCGTCAATTTGCTAATTTGTTCGGTAGCTTTGTTAAACTCTTCTGAAGCTGCAAGCGCCATGGCATCAGCGTGCTGCAATGTTTCATCCACAGCGGCGATCTTTTGCTCAGGTTTTTTTTCTAGCTTTTTTTCTGGCTTCTTTGCTTGCTTTATTTCTTGCTTAATCTCTGGCGCGTTGCTTTTGCTAGCGGCAAGATCTGCATTTTTGGGAAGATGTTTTTGGGACGGACTTTCTAGCTTTGTGCTTTTTTTCAGCCCATTTTTATACCAAGTGTTAACGACAAATCCACCCCATAAAAAAGAGGCTCCAATTGCCATAACAATCGAAAGAAACCTTACGCCACTCATTACTCAACGCCTTTCAAACTTAAACATCTGTTTGATACTAACAAATCATACAAACAACTGCAATTTTGGGCACTTTTCAGAAGATACAATCCAGCTGAAAAGAGCCGTGTTTAATGCTATAATTTCTAGCTAAAACACATGACTAAATGTATTTATTGATTTGGAACAACAAGTAGTCTTACAAAATACCTGCAAGATATAAGCCTGGTTTTCAGGCTTTGCAAGTTTTCCACAAAATATCTGCTTTTATTCAGAAATCTAAATGTTCCTTATAAATGCGCTTAAAATAGATAAAAAGGCTGGAAGTACAGTGTTTTGATCTATTCCATTGCAACCTAGTGGCACGATTATATGTCCAAAAAAACATCAATATGTGTCTTTTCTGGCTCAGGAAAAGGGAAAACCCCGTTTTTGAGTTAGCAGCGGGCGATTTTTTGAACTTAGCCTGGTCTGATACAGGACCTTCATTTTGAGAAAATTGCCCCTCCAAATAAGCACGCAAAAGCTAGGGTATGTATTTGCTTTTGATATGCTTCACGATTTGACACCCGTGTTAAGAAATCTCAAAAATGTCATAAACTCATAAGAGGGTTGATTAGCATTCAAATTGCGATCAAACTATCATTTGATGGATGGCCATCGCATTAACTGGAGAACTATATGTCTATTAAATTTAACATTGTGTCCCCTTTATTTTTGGCTGTTTTTTTGACAGCTATGACAAGCTTTTCATTCCTTGTAAAGGCTGAGAAAACCAGTGCCCCTGAAACAGCTAAAGTTTATTTTATTAATTTAAAAGATGGTGATGTTGTCAAGGGAATTGTGCACATTCAATTTGGTTTATCTGGAATGGGCATTGCTCCAGCTGGAACTGATAAGAAAAACACCGGTCATCATCACCTTATTATTAATGGAACCCTCAAAGGTGATGAGCTGAATGAAAGCATTCCTTCTGATGAGCGCCATATCCATTTTGGTGGCGGGCAGACTGAGACAAGTTTGGATTTAAAACCTGGCACTTACACATTACAAATGGTGCTTGGTGATAAAAATCACATCCCTCACAATCCTCCTATTAAGTCTAAACTGATCACCATTATTGTGAAGTGATCACTGAATAGATAGTGGGGATGATGGATTAATGCGACGCGGGTTACGATGAAGAGCTTTTTGAGGCTTTGGAAGTGGTATTGCTTTTGGCCTACAAAGTTGCCCCGTCGCGCATTAATTTATAGTTGATTGAATCGACCAGAGCTTCAAATGAGGCGTCAACAATGTTTGCAGAGACACCAACTGTGTACCATCTGTTGCCTTGACCATCTGCGCTTTCAATTAACACTCTTGTTACAGCGTCTGTGCCACCAGTTAAAATGCGGACTTTATAATCAACCAACTCAAGGTCTTTGATGTAGGATTGGAACTTGCCTAAATCTTTGCGAAGCGCTTGGTCAAGTGCGTTCACAGGGCCGTTGCCTTCACCAACATGGGCCATCGTTTTATCATCAACTGTAATTTTTACCGTAGCCTCTGATACGGTGACCAAGTCACCTGTTGCAGTATAGCGGCGCTCAACCATGACGCGGAACCTATCTACTGTAAAAAAGTGAGGGACTTCGCCTAACGTGCGGCGCGCTAGCAATTCAAAGGAGGCCCCAGCGCCGTCATAAGCATAACCGATGCTTGAACGGGCCTTGACCTCTTCTAATAGCGCATCAACCCGATGGTCATCAGGCGCGACCTCAATATTCAAGCGCTCTAACTCAGCTAGTATGTTTGATTTACCTGCCTGGCCTGAGACCAACAGTTTGCGTCTATTGCCCACGGTCTCTGGTGGCACATGCTCATAGGTTGAGGGATCTTTTTTTACGGCTGAAACGTGAATGCCGCCTTTGTGGGCAAAAGCGCTGTCACCCACATAGGGTTGGGATGTTTGTGGGGCACGATTTAAAACCTCATCTAACAAACGTGACGCATGGGTGATTGTGCGTAATTTATGCGCTGTTATTCCCGTTTCAAAATGATTGGCGTAATCTGCCTTTAATAACAAAGTTGGGATGATCGAGGTTAAATTGGCATTGCCACAGCGCTCGCCTAGGCCATTTAATGTGCCTTGCACATGTCGCACCCCGGCGCGTATGGCTGCAAGAGAATTCGCCACGGCATTTTCTGTATCATTATGAGCATGAATGCCCAAATGATCGCCTGGCACAGTTTTGACAACTTCGGTGATAATATCGCGGACTTCATGGGGCAGTGCCCCCCCATTGGTATCGCATAAAACAACCCAGCGCGCGCCTGCATTATAAGCCTCTTTCACACAAGACAAGGCATAGTCGCTGTTGGCTTTATAGCCATCGAAAAAATGTTCACAATCAATCATAGCCTCTAGGCCTTGTTCGTTGACGGCGCGAACACTGGTTCCGATTGTCTCTAAATTTTCTTCATTACTTACACCCAAGGCCACGCGGACATGGTAATCCCAAGTTTTAGCAACCAAACAAATGGCTTGTGCCTTGGCGCGTAAAACGGTCTGGAAGCCTGCATCGTTTGAAAGTGAGCGCCCTGCCCGTTTGGTCATACCAAAGGCTGTTATTTTTGCGTGTTTTAAATCTCGTTGTTGGGAAAAAAAAGCACTATCGATCGGGTTGGCGCCAGGATAGCCGGCTTCCACATAATCAAGTCCGAGTTGGTCGAGTGCATTGGCTATTAAAACTTTATCATCAAGAGAAAAATCAACCCCTTGTGTTTGCGCCCCATCACGCAAAGTCGTGTCGAACAAATAAACCCGTTCTTTTTGATACCCCACAACAAACCCTCAACTCAAAGCTAACTTTTACAAAAACAATGATAGGAGCCTTATTTTGCCCTGTAGACCCATTTATCATCCGATTAAGTTCCACTTATAATCCACTGATGACTTGTGGCAAGCCCCAAATTGCTTTTCCTTCTAATTCACAAGGATTAGAAAAATTTACTCATAAAAAATTAACCATAAAGATAACATTCACACCTGTTTCGTATAGTCTTTAAAACCAAAACATAGTTCGCTGCGACCAAGCTTTAGAAGATCATAAAAATCATAGATAAACCAAGGACATGCACCATGAAGACCCGCCCCCTTTTAAAACACCCAATCAAAACCTCTCAAGTCTTTGCCCTGCTCTTTTTATTCGGTTCTGTTTATAGCCCGGTGGTTTTACATTCCGAACCTGCTGCCAAGGCACAAGAAACCTGCCCAGACCGCCCGCAAGGCAATAAGATTGCACGCACAATCATGGCGCTTGCAGCAGCCCAAAACTGCTCCAACTTTCCCTACACCAGTGAGCAAATTGAAGAAAAACTGCAAATCTTAAACTGCAACCCCAAAACCGATAAAGCTATTCAAAACATGAAAGCTGCAATGATGCCCAGAATGTCCCAGCTTTATAAAGGGACAACTGGTGAGCAAATGTGTACCCAGGCCGCCAATCAAAAATTTATTAAATAAAGGGACCACCGCCATGATCCGCTTTTCTCTTA
>JAJFHF010000105.1 GCA_021775775.1 Hyphomicrobiaceae bacterium | reverse complement strand
GGGTCACCTTCAAGTTTTCCTTCAGTGAAGACCCGGCTAACCAATAAATCTTCTGGCAACAAAGTTATCAGATCTTTTTTGGTCAGGTTTTTGTCTCTTGAAGCAAAGAGACGATTTGCTTGGCGCAAACGCGCACGATCTAGTGCGTTACGAATTGAACGCGCGTTGGAGAAATGCTTCAAATTCATCCGCAAAGGAATGTAATCTGTAAAGACTTTCTTGGCATCATCGCTCAATTCATAGTTCATCTCAGAGAGCATAAGTTCTCCAATTTCGAAGAGCTCACCTGCAGAATAATCTGGAAAATCTAGGTGATGGGCAATGCGCGAGCGCATACCTGGATTGCTTTCGAAGAAATGATCCATCTTATCTTTATAACCGGCCAAAATTACAACCAGGTCATCTCGGTGGTTTTCCATCACTTGCAACAAGATTTCAATGGATTCACCGCCATAATCGCGTTCATTTTCAGGCTTATAAAGGTAGTAAGCCTCGTCAATAAACAACACCCCGCCCATAGCCTTTTTAATAATCGCCTTGGTTTTTGGTGCGGTATGGCCAATATATTGACCAACCAGATCATCACGGGTTACAGAGACAAGGTGCCCTTCACGGACATAACCTAGGCGGTGAAGTATCTCTGCCATTCGAAGTGCAACAGTCGTTTTGCCTGTTCCTGGATTGCCAGTGAAATTCATATGAAGTGTTGGTGTTTCTGAAATCAGATTAAATTGCCGACGCAAACGGTCAACCAGAAGCAAAGCCGCGATCTCACGAATTCGTGTCTTGATTGGCACTAAGCCGACAAGATCACGATCAAGTTGATCAAGCACCTCTTGTACTTGTGAGGATTCAAATTCTTCTTGCAGATTTACACTTGCATCATCTGGCAGTATCACCGGGGTCGTATCTATAGTATCGCTCATCTCGATCACACATCTTTAGTTAATATATTTAATCATTTAATATCAAAGTGTTAGGTATTGGCGGCAGGATGCACCTGCCACCAATATTAATGTATAAAACATTCAAATATTTATGAACGTTCGCCTTCAGGTTTATCTGTCGCGTAAGGCTCAGTTGTGTAGCCTTGTGTGCGACCATCGCGTGCTTGGCGGTGCAGTTTAAAGCCAGGCTCTGATGGCGGACGGTTTACAATGTATGACATCCGAGGCGCTTCCCAACCATGTGTATTATCAAACGCAGTAATGCGGATGTACATGTTTGGGAACGTCTTGCGACATTCATTGATTTCCATCAAGATACCAGCAGGATCTTTCAGATCGAACATCGGCAATCCATACATTTCCCAGTAAGTGTTACGAGGATGTGGATCATCTGTATATTCAATGTTCACTGCCCAGTCATTTGAAAGAGCATATTTAATCTGAAGCGTAATTTGCTCATCTGTTAGGTCGGGGAGAAAAGAAAACTGCCCCTGTGTTACCCGGTTTCCGGGATTAGACATAGCCATAATGTCAAGTCTCCTCTTATTAGTTACTAGGTGTTGCTGTTGGCGCGAAATCCGCCGTATCAGTTGAGGTATATTCGAAAGTCACATCTTTCCAAGTGTTCAATGCAGACTTCAGAGGCGCACACCACTTAGCAGCTTTGTTTAGAATTTCAGGACCTTCAGCCATATAGTCACGGCCTTCATTGCGAGCTTGAACCATAACTTCAAGAGCAACACGGTTAGCAATCGCACCTTGCGCAATGCCATCAGGGTGACCAATTGTACCGCCACCGAATTGAAGCACGCAATCTTCACCAAGATAGTGAATCAGCTGATGCATTTGACCACAGTGAATGCCGCCAGAAGCAACAGGCAATACTTTATTCAGTGAAGCCCAATCTTGATCAAAGAAAACACCACACTCTAGATTTTGTGGAATATGGTCTTCACGAAGGATGTCATAGAACCCTTTAATCATAAGAGGGTCACCTTCAAGCTTACCAACCACGGTACCGGCGTGAATATGGTCAACACCAGCAAGGCGCATCCATTTACAGATCACACGGAAAGAAATACCATGAGTTTTTTGACGTGTGTACGTCCCGTGACCCGCTCTGTGTAAGTGCAAGATCATGTCGTTCTTACGTGCCCAAACAGCCATAGATTGAATGGCTGTATAGCCGATAACAAGGTCAATCATGATGATTGTTGAACCAAGCTGTTTTGCAAATTCAGCCCGCTCATACATTTCTTCCATTGTACCAGCTGTGATATTTAGGTAAGTACCCTTGATTTCACCAGTGGCCGCCTCAGCTTTGTTAACAGCTTCCATGCAATATAGGAAACGGTCACGCCAGTGCATAAATGGTTGAGAGTTGATATTTTCGTCATCTTTGGTAAAGTCCAAACCACCTTTTAGTGCTTCATAGACAACCCGACCATAGTTACGACCAGAAAGACCAAGCTTGGGTTTCACAGTTGCACCTAAAAGGGGACGACCAAATTTATCAAGACGTTCACGTTCCACTACGATGCCAGTCGCTGGTCCTTGGAAAGTTTTGATATAGGCCACTGGAAAGCGCATGTCTTCAAGACGTAGCGCTTTCAGTGGTTTAAATCCAAACACGTTACCGATGATTGATGCTGTTAGGTTGGCAATTGAGCCACCTTCAAATAGATCAAGATCATAAGCAATATATGCAAAATATTGATCATCGCTATTTGGCACAGGGTCAACACGATAAGCTTTCGCGCGATATTTTTCAGAAGCAGTCAAGCGGTCTGTCCAAACAACTGTCCATGTTGCTGTTGAGCTTTCACCAGCAACCGCGGCTGCAGCTTCAATTGGATCAACACCATCTTGAGGTGTAATACGAAACAGTGCAATTACATCGGTGTCTTTGGGTTCATAATCAGGTTCCCAATAGCCCATTTTCCGATATTCCATAACACCTGATTTGTAACGGTCTTTACCGGTTACAGTCTCAGAAGACTTTGCCATTTCTTTTCCTTTCAGTTTACATCCCTTTGACCAATACGATCAACTTATTCTAATCGTTTTGGCATTCAGGTTTTTCTCTAAAAAATCCCGTTTCATATCAATATAAGACGGGGGGTTTGCTGCAACAAAGCAGCTAGAACAACAACTCCATCATTAAGATGCTGTTACCGGATCAAGTTCTCCTGAGGCATAGCGTTTTGCCATATCAGCCATAGGAATAACTTTAATTTTTGAAGCATGACCAGAGGTCTCAAAGGCTTCAAAACGGTCTTCACATACTTTCTGCATCGCATCGCGAGCAGGAAGTAGGAATTTGCGCGGATCAAACTGAGACTTATCAGTCACCGCTACTTTGCGCATAGCACCAGATGCTGCCATACGAAGATCTGTATCGATGTTTACTTTGCGAACACCAACTTTAATGCCCTTGGCAATCTCTTCTACGGGCACGCCGTAGGTTTGAGGCATTTCACCGCCATACTCATTGATGACGTCTTGCAAATCTTGTGGGACAGAAGATGAGCCGTGCATCACAATATGGGTGTTTGGTAGGCGTTTATGAATTTCAGCAATGGTATCGATTGAAAGAATGTCGCCGGTTGGAGGGCGGGTGAATTTATACGCGCCGTGGGAAGTGCCGATCGCAACGGCTAAGGCATCCACTTTGGTTTCTTTTACAAATTGAACGGCCTCTTCAGGATCGGTCAATAGTTGGTCTTTTGATAGTTCCCCATCAAAGCCGTGGCCATCTTCAGCTTCACCTTTGCCGGTCTCTAGTGAGCCAAGACAGCCTAGTTCGCCCTCTACTGAGGCCCCAACCATATGAGCAAAGTCTGCTACGGTTTTGGTGATGCCTGCATTGTAGTCATAATCAGCTGGTGTTTTTGCATCAGCTTGCAAGGAACCATCCATCATCACTGAGGTAAAGCCGTGTTGGATCGCAGATAAACAAGTCGCTTCATTATTGCCGTGATCTTGGTGCATACAAAGCGGCACTGTTGGATAGATTTTTTCCAAGGCTTCGATCATAGCCGCTAACATTACATCATGGGCATAACCACGTGCACCGCGGCTGGCTTGGATAATGACGGGCGCATCGCATTTAAGTGCCGCATCCATAATCGCTTGGCCTTGCTCCATATTATTGATGTTAAAAGCTGGCACACCAAAGTCATTTTCTGCTGCGTAATCCAACAATTGTCTTAGTGTAATTCTCGCCATTTTAATAAACTCCCTAAAATTCTTTTTCTTTAACTCTGATTAAAAAAAACAAACCTGTTTTTTTCAGAATATCTAGTTTTTTGCAACAACACTTTCCAACTTTCGTGTTAGTGCCTCAACGCGGTTTCTTAGCTACTTGTAGCGCTTCAACGCTTTTGTTTAGCTGCGTGTAGCGCTACAACGCCTTTCTTTAGCTACGTGTAAGAGCAACAACGCCAGGTAAAGCCCGCCCTTCTAGCCATTCCAGAAACGCACCGCCAGCTGTTGATATATATGTAAAGTCTTGTGTTACACCGGCTGCATTTAGAGCTGCGACCGTATCTCCGCCACCAGCAATTGTCGTCAATTGACCTTCTGAGGTGGCTTGTGCGGCTGCGCGAGCTAGTGCAAAGGTTCCCTCTCCAAAGGGTGATATTTCAAACGCGCCCATTGGGCCGTTCCAAAGAAGTGTTTTGCATGTTGAGAGTGTTTCAACAAGATTGGCCACAGATTGAGGACCAGCGTCCAAGATCATGCCATCGTCTGATACTGAATTGACATCGACAACCTGGTTTGGCGCGCCTTCTTTAAATTCAGAAGCGACGACCACATCGGTTGGTAAAATGATCTTGCAGCCGGTTTCTGCTGCCCGACCAAGAATGTTTTCAACTGTGCCAACAAAATCAGGTTCGCAAAGTGACTTGCCTACATTGACGCCTTGGGCATAAAGGAAGGTGTTGGCCATACCACCACCAACAATCACCACATCAACCTTTGAGACAAGGTTAGACAATAATTCAATTTTTGTTGAAACCTTTGCGCCGCCAACCACCGCAGCAACGGGACGTTTGGGGGCCTCTAATGCTGCCTTGAGGGCATTGACCTCGGCCATCATTAATGGCCCAGCATAGGCTGGCAATTGATGGGCTAACCCTTCGGTTGAAGCGTGGGCCCTATGAGATGTTGAGAAAGCATCACTGATATAGAGATCACCAAGTTTGGCCAATTCAGCCACGAAGGCAGGATCATTGTCCGTTTCACCTTTGTGAAAACGAAGATTTTCCAACATCACAACTTCACCATCTGCCAAAGCATTCACAGCTGATGAAGCGGCATCTCCAATACAATCCTCGGCAAACCCAACATTGATGTCAGGCAACATCTCATTCACCTTTGCAGCAACAGGGGCCACAGACATATCTGGATTGCGCTGACCTTCGGGGCGTCCAAAGTGTGTCATGATAACCACCTTGGCACCGTTCGCGACAAGCTCACGCACAGTTGGTAAGAAACGCTCGATGCGTGTTGCATCGGAAACCTGACCATTTTGGCACGGCACATTCAAATCTGCCCGTACCAGAACCCGTTTGCCACGCACATCAGCGTCAGCAATGGTTTTTAATTGATCTAATGCCATTTGGCTCATTTTGCTAATCCCCTTATGCGTTGCTCGTAACGCGTTTTGCCGCTTGGGCTACGTTTTGCGCTGTGATGCCAAAATGTTCGTATAGTTGCTCAGCTGGACCTGATGCGCCAAATCCTGTCATGCCGACAAATTCACCGCTGTCACCAAGCCATTTGCTCCAACCTTGTTCAATGGCAGCTTCGACGCCAACACGAGGAGCAGATCCTAAAACTTGATTTCGGTAGTCAGCTGATTGCGCCTCAAACAATTCCCAACATGGAAGAGAGACCACAGCCACTTTTAAGCCATCTGCTTCTAGGAGTTTGGCCGCATCCATGGCGATTGGAACCTCAGAGCCTGTGCCCATCAATGTTACATCACGGGCGCCGTCTGCCTCTTTAAGGACATAGCCTCCTTTGGCTGATTTGTTTTCACCATCTGCATCGTCACGCAACAATGGCACGCCTTGGCGGGTCAAAGACATAATTGCTGGGGTCTTTTCAGACCGACAGGCCACGTCCCAACATTCTGCAACTTCTACGCTATCGGCGGGGCGAAACACGTTTAGGTTTGGCATGGCACGCAATGAAGCAAGATGCTCCACCGGTTGGTGGGTTGGGCCATCTTCACCAAGACCGATGCTATCGTGGGTCATGACATAGATCACGCGTTGTTCCATCAAAGCTGATAGACGGATGGCGCCGCGGGCATAATCAGAGAACACCAAGAATGTTCCAGAATACGGCAGGAAGCCGCCGTGCAAGCAAAGCCCGTTCATCATTGCACCCATGGCATGTTCGCGCACACCATAGTGGATGTAGTTGCCATCAAATTTATCGCGGTTAATTTGTTTGTATTGAATGGTTTTTGTACCGTTTGATCCCGTTAGATCTGCTGAGCCACCCAGCATGCCGGGAATGGCTGGTAGAATTTCATCTAATGCTTCTTTTGAAGACACGCGGGTGGCTAGTTTTTTGCCGCCCTCAACAAATTTTTTCTTCGCCGTTGTAACCGCTGCCGCTAAATCTTGTTTTACAGTGCCACCCAAAGGATCAACCAATGTTGCGGCTGCCTCTTTTGATAAAGCGTTAAAAGCTGGTGTCCAAGCTTCACGTGCATTTGCGCCATTGGCACCAACAGAGCGCCAAGCGTTTAAGATATCTTCTGGGATTTCAAAAGCGGGAGAATTCCAACCCAAAGCCTCTCTTGTTAGGGCAATTTCTTCGTCGCCTAACGGAGCCCCATGGGTGGCTGATGTGCCTTGTTTATTTGGCGCCCCAAAACCGATCACTGTTTTACAAGCGATTAATGTTGGACGATCACTTTGCTTGGCTTTGGTAATCGCGTCACTAATGGCTGCCATGTCGTGGCCGTCAACTTTAATTGTGTTCCAGCCTGAAGCCTCAAAACGCTTGCATTGATCATCGGAGCAAGCCATATCTAAGGTGCCATCAATGGAGATATTGTTGTCATCCCATAACACAGTCAGCTTATTAAGGCGCAAATGGCCAGCCATAGAAATGGCTTCATGGGAGATGCCTTCCATCAAGCAGCCATCACCTGCAATTACATAAGTGTGGTGATCAATGACATCATCGCCTAAGTTTTGGTTTTGGATCCGCTCTGCGAGCGCCATACCAACAGCGGTCGTAATGCCTTGGCCAAGCGGGCCAGTGGTTGTCTCAATGCCAGGAGCGTGCCCATATTCAGGGTGCCCTGCGGTGGCGCTTCCTAATTGACGAAAATTCTTGATGGTTTCAATATCCATGCCTGGATAGCCAGTTAGATATAGCAGAGAATAAACCAACATCGAGCCGTGCCCAGCTGACATGATAAAGCGATCGCGGTCATGCCAATCTGGTGTTGAGGCATCAAATTTTAAATGATCAGTGAACAAAACCGTTGCAACATCAGCAAGACCCATGGGGGCACCTGGGTGCCCGGAATTAGCTTTTTGAACAGCATCCATAGAAAGTGCACGTATGGCGTTGGCCATTTTCTTTTTCATTTTTTCGTCTATGTCGCTTTTTGACCCGACCGCTTCTGCCATGAGAAGATCTCCCTTAATCTTTTAATTTACTGCGCTCGTTATTCTTCAAACGGCGTGTTCGCCATTCTTTAAACGGCGTGTTCGCCGAGGGCAGCTTTCACCATATGATAAGCAACCAAGAGCTGAGTTAACGCTAGTGGATGACTTACTGCTGATGCCCCATCTACTTGCCCTAAAGCGGCGCGTAAATGGCTCGCCTCCGGGATCAGATCCCAAAGAAGATTTTGGATTTTGTCAGCATGATCATCAGCGATTGTGCCATCAATTTCCAAGACATCAACAGGCTTGCCATCTACATCACGGGCAAGCTCTAGATGCAAGCCATTGTTACCGGCAGATTCAAAAAGTGGACTAAAATCTGGGTGAGGCAAAGTTGGTCGCAAAAGATGACGTACATCAAGATGCGCATCATCGGCCCCGTTTTCAGGTGTTTGGAACCTGATCACGATATCTGCAAATGTGCGTTGAGGCCGGATAAAGGCAGGGCTATCTTCTTTACGTTTTTCTAGTGAAGCTAGGACTTGCTCTTCTGTGTAGCCACGCTTCGTGGTGTCACGGTGGACCTTCCACTTCACGCGCAAATCTTCTTCTGGGTCAAGGTAGATCTTCACATCATAACAGTCACGCATCTCACGTGAGGCATAACCGAGCAAACCTTCCATAATGACGAAATCACGTGGCTTTACATATTCAGGGCGGTCTAGTGAGCCAGTGTTATGATTGTAAATTGGTTTTAAAATCGCTTCACCACGGCGCAAAGCACTAATATGTTGGCCTAGAATATCAATATAATTGCCCTTAGGATCGAGCGCTGAAATTCCATTTTCAGAGCGCTCCTTACGATCAAAAGCATGATAGTCATCGGTACAAATCACTGTGCAGCGATCTTCCCCTAAAATTTTAGCAACACCAGCTGAGAGTGTTGTTTTCCCTGTCGCGCTATCTCCAACGACACCCAATATAATGGGACGATCAACGGTCTTTGGCATATCTCACTATCCCCAGTTTTAAAAGTGAACCCAAGCGTTTAAGCTAAATTTTGGTTACTTTTTTGTTTCTTATTCTAATCACCTTCTCTTGTGGAAGGCATTGATTTTTATAAACACTTTCTACAATCTAGTTTTTAATCTTGCGATAAAAACTACGATCTAGAACTTGTATAGGTTGTTAAAATCTGGCGTTCTTTGGTGGCGCCTGTGACCATCAATGTCTGTAGTTTGAAACCATCATCAACTTTTTCTACGCCATCGAGTAGCAACCCTGTCGTGATGCCGGTGGCACAGAAATACAGATCGTCGGAGCTGACAAGCTCATCAATTTTATACCATCTGGTTGTATCAAGTTTTGCTTCTTTTACAGCCAGAGCCTCTGTTTGTAGTTGGGGATTGATCCGCCCCATAAATTCACCACCCAGCGCGCGAATGGCCACGGCAGACATGATCCCTTCAGGGGTGCCGCCTGTGCCCATTAAACAATCAACACCACTATTTGGAATGGCCGCCAACAGCGCGCCTGCCACGTCACCGGCTGGGTATAATAATGCCCGGGCGCCTGCTTCATGGATTTCTTCGACAAGTTGTCTGTGGCGTGGTTTTTCAAGAGCATAAACAGTGATATCTGAGATGTCTTTTTTTAGAACTTTAGCTAACGTCTTGAGTTTTTCTTGCGTTGACCAATTGGGATCAATCTCGCCCTTGGCTTGAGGGGGGGCCGCAAATTTTTCCATGTAAAAGGCGGGCCCTGGGTCCATCATGGAGCCGCGCGGGGCAATGGCTATTACAGCCAGAGCATTGGTTAGCCCTTTTGCTAAATAGCTCGTACCTTCAACCGGATCAACGGCAATGTCTGCTTTAAAGGCTGCACCTGGCTGCCCGACAATCTCACCATTGTAAAGTTGCGGGGCTTCGTCTTTCTCGCCCTCGCCAATGACAACCAGGCCTTCCATCTCGAGGTGCCCCAAGGCTGTGCGCATGGCATCAACGGCGGCACCGTCACCACGATCTTGATCGCCACGGCCAATCCAATCGAATGCGGCTC
>JAJFHF010000104.1 GCA_021775775.1 Hyphomicrobiaceae bacterium | reverse complement strand
TATTTTTCTCACAACACTTCTTATCGGTTGTTTTTTCATTCAAAATGCTCATAGCGCAGAAATTTGCACTGGCTATGGCCCACAAACGCCGCGTGATATCGCCCAAAAACAGGGAACCAATAAACAAAATTTTGGTCTGGCGGGCTCCACTGACGGCTTAAATTTATGCAACATCCATTTTCATACCAATGCAGAACATAAAGGTCCTGGTTTCTCACTATCAGGCGGCCCGGGTAAACATGGTGGTTATAAATGTAACGGAACACCTAATTTAACCAATGAAGAAAAAAGTGATCCAGCCAACGGCAAGGGCGCTTGTAAGGGGCTAAAACCAGGCGATACGATTGAAGTGCACTGGGTACACAGCTCTTGCAATGTCAATCCAGGCAAAGGGCTAGGCTCTTGTCTTTCCAAGCAATGCGCCAATCCACAATTGCGCGTTGAGGCCCAATCATTCTTGGTTGTAAACGACCCAAAAGCCTTAAATTTTGGCACCTTCATGTATGACGGCAACATCAAAAACGGCTTTCACCAAGCCAAAGCATTGCCAACAAACACGGGCACACCGGCTGTCTTTCAAGGCTCAACCACAGGCCCTAAATACACGCAAAAAACATGTTCGCCTTTGCAAGTCACATGGAGTGTGCGCCCCAGCTGCGCCAAAGTCGATATAAGCTCAGTACACAAATGGTGCCAAAGCAACATCTTTAAAGAAGATCATGCCCATGGCGTGCGCCAATTGGTAACCAATCCAAAGTTGTTGTCTGAAATTAAATAAATTTGATAATAGCAATACCCTCACCTTAAGGGCTTAAAACAAAGAGGCCCTTAAGGTGAATTATAAGCTTGAAAGGCTGGCCGTCCAGGCCAGTCAATCACAAGCCGCTGTTCCACCAATTCGACATCCCCTGTTGTCATCAGTTTCAAAGCGCTGCCAGCTGTGCACCCCTCAACATAATTCACATGCCGTCTCAAATAATGATCAAGCGCTTGGGCCGCAATTTTTGGCTGAGACAACACGCGGCATGAGGGTGGCAAATGACGAGCAAATAGTGGCTCAACCAAAGGGTAATGGGTGCAGCCTAAAATCGCAAAATGAGGGAACTTCCCATCCAGTTGTGCAAGCAGCGCTGCTACATAGTCACCAACCAGTTTATCAAGTGCGTCTTCAGGTGCGCCCGCTTCAATCAATCCTGCCAGTTGGGCACAAGCTTGACCAACGACCTGCATTTGCGGGCAACGTTTTTTTATCTCTTCGGTAAACACGCCGCTATCAATTGTGCGCTGAGTTGCAAATACACCAATCACATCTTCTTTATGCATTTGTGGATATTGGGGCTCTGTCACCCCCCACGGCGTTTGTGTCGCCACCTCAACGGTGGGGGCAATGATCCCAAGCACATTGTGGTCCTGCCATTGGGAGTTAGGTAACCAGGTTTGTTGCAAGCTGCGACACGCAATGGAAGTGGCGGTATTGCAGCCAAGCACAACCAATTTGCAACCATGTTGAAATAAAGCCTCAACCCCTTGCTGAGTTAAAGTCACCACCTCTTCTGAAAGACGATTTCCATAAGGCGCATTGGCATGATCACCAAGATATAAAAACGGCAAGTGAGGAAACTGATCACGCAGCGCTTTGAGGACCGTCAACCCTCCATGACCGGAATCAAACACACCAATCATTCAAAGCACTCCTGAAAAAATCAAACAAAAAAGAGAAAACAAAACGCGAGAGCACCCCAAGTTTTGTTCTCACCATATATTGCTAATAAAGAAAAGTACACAAAGTAGTGCGGTTGCTGGTGGGCATCTCAAAGCTCAATCAAAATCTTTCCTATACAAAGAAGGAGTGACGCTTTTTCAGTGACAGGACATGGCAGCACTAGCTGCCCGGGGCAAGCCCCGCCCCTTGGAGGCCCAAGTGTTTTTGGCACTTGGAATAGCCGTGAGAGAATAATGAGCTTTAATATCCCGTATTTTTCAACGATCAAAATCTTTCTTATACAAAGAAGGAGTGACGCTTTTTCAGCGTCAGGACATGGCAGCACTAGCTGCCCGGGGCAAGCCCCGCCCCTTGGAGGCCCAAGTGCTTTTCGCACTTGGAATAGCCGTGAGAGAATAATGAGCTTTAATATCCCGTATTTTTCAACGATTCCAGATCAGGCATAAACACTGTGTTGTAACCACAATCGACATAATGAATCTCACCCGTCACACCGCCAGATAAATCAGACAAAAGGTAAAGCCCGGCCCCACCCACATCATCAAGTGTCGGCGTGCGCTTTAGAGGTGAATGTTGCCCCTGGAAATTAAACATTGAACGCGCATCCGAAATACCAGCCCCAGCCAATGTGCGCATCGGTCCAGCAGACATCGCATTCACACGGATGTTGTCCGGTCCAAGGTCGGTCGCTAAATATTTGACACTTGTCTCAAGCGCCGCTTTTGCAACACCCATAACATTATAGCAAGGCACAACTTTTTGCGCCCCCGCATAAGTTAAGGTCAGCAAGCTCCCGCCATTTTTCATCAATGGTGCGGCGCGTTTGCAAATTTCAGTAAATGAAAAACAAGAAATAACCATCGTATTTATAAAGTTGTCTCGGCTTGTATCGCAATAGCGATCTTTCAGTTCATTGCGATCAGAAAAAGCCAAGGCGTGTACAACAAAATCAAGCTCACCCCATTTATCACCAATGACGTTAAAAACATTATCAACACTATCCAGATCATTCACATCGCAATCGACAATGATCTCAGATCCAGTTGATTCAGCCAAAGGAATGGCGCGGCGTCCAAATGAATCGCCTTGATAGGTAAAAGCCAGATCAGCTCCTTGTCCCGCTAGCACACGGGCAATACCCCAGGCAATGGAGCGATCATTCGCCACCCCCATAATTAAACCCTTCTTCCCCTTCATAATAGGGCCAGGCATTGCAATATCGGTCACTTCATTGGAATCTGTCATTTGGTTGCTCTAATACTTAATTTAAAAAATTGATTGAAAGGATGTCTAAAACAAAAATACAAGCAAGCTTGCTGTTATCCGTTATATTTTTTCATGACCAATGTGGCATTGGTGCCGCCAAAACCAAAGCTATTAGACATAACAGCGTTAAGTTCTTTGTCTTCGCGCGCGCGAACAATCGGCACATCAGCAAAAGCTTCATCCAACTCCTCAATATGAGCAGATTCGCAGACAAATCCATTTTGCAACATAAGAAGAGAATAAATCGCCTCTTGCACGCCAGCAGCACCCAAAGAGTGCCCTGTCAGAGATTTTGTGCTGGATATAGGCGGTATTTTGTCTCCAAAGACATCACGGATTGCTTCAATCTCCTTTAAATCACCAATCGGCGTTGAGGTGCCGTGCGGGTTGATATAATCAATCGGACAATCCACCGTCTCCAGCGCTTGTTTCATACAGCGCGCCGCTCCCTCACCTGAAGGGGCAACCATATCATAGCCATCAGAATTGGCTCCATAACCAACAATCTCGGCAATGATGGTGGCCCCGCGCGCGCGCGCATGTTCAAGCTCTTCTAAGACGAAGACCCCGGCACCGCCAGCGATGACAAACCCATCCCGGTTGGCATCATAAGCACGGCTGGCTTTCGCTGGCTGGTCATTAAATTTGGAGGACATAGCATTCATGCCATCAAATAATACAGACATAGTCCAATCAAGTTCTTCGCCCCCACCGGCAAACATCACATCTTGTTTGCCCCATTGAATAAGCTCACAAGCATTGCCAATACAATGGCTCGATGTTGAGCAAGCAGAAGAAATAGAATAATTCACGCCGCGAATTTTAAACGGTGTTGCCAGGGTTGCAGAATTGGTGCTGGACATTGATTTGGGCACTTCAAACGGACCAACCTTTTTGGGCCCGCGCTCGCGCGTTGTGTCAGCTGCTTTGACAATCGCCCGTGCAGACGGCCCGCCAGAACCCATAATAAGCCCGGTGCGCTCATTGCTAATGTCGCTTGCCTCTAGGCCAGCTTGCGCAATTGCTTCTTCCATCGCCACATAATTCCAAGCCGCACCCTCTCCCATAAAACGGCGCACTTTGCGATCAACGATGGCAAGTGCATCCAAAGTTGGCGCACCAGAGACCTGACTGCGAAAGCCAAACTCTGCATATGTCTCGTCGGTGTCAATGCCAGATGTGGAGTTTTTTAAAGATTGCAAAACTTCATTTTGATCATTGCCGATACTGGAGACAATCCCCATCCCTGTTATGACAACACGTCTCATAGTTATTCCTCTACATAAAATATAAATTCAATCAAAGGCAAACATAGCCAGGCAAATTAAGACGCCTAGTCAGCCCCAAACAAACCAACACGCAAATCTTTGGCGATAAAGACAGTTTCGCCATCCGCCTTGACCCAGCCATCGGCTGTTCCCAAAACCAATCGGCCGCGCATAACACGTTTAAAATCGATGCCATATTCAACAAGTTTTGTGTCAGGCGTAATCATGCCTTTAAATTTAACTTCGCCAGTGGAAATCGCGCGCCCTTTCCCAGGTGCGCCAAGCCAGCCCAGAAAAAATCCAGTAAGCTGCCAAAGCGCGTCAAGCCCCAAACAACCAGGCATGACCGGGTCGCCTTGAAAATGACAGGGGAAAAACCATAGATCAGGGCGAATATCAAATTCAGCCTTAATCAGGCCTTTGCCATTCTCGCCGCCATCTTCGCTAACATGGGTGATGCGATCGAACATTAACATTGGTGGCAACGGTAATTGTGCATTGCCAGGGCCAAACATCTCCCCGCGCCCACATTTAAGTAAGTCTTCATAATCAAAACTAGATTGGCGATCCGCCATTGATGCACCCCATTATTTTTGTTATACGTAATCTATAAGGGCGCTTTTAAAGACGCCAAACTCTTTTTTATCATAGATGGATGGCCTTCAAAAGACCAAGTGTGATGTTTTTTAACATTTTGTAACATAGAACACATCCATGGCCGATTACCAGTAAATTTGAAGGCCAGCAGGCATGTTTAAGAGATCATAGAACCAGGACGATAGAAATAAAATGAGCCAAAGCACAACACTGCCCACGCAAAATTTATCAACAGATGACCCAGCCTGTGATCCAGAGGCATGCGAAAGTCCCAATTGCCAAGATAAAAGCTGCCAAGATAAAAGCTGCCAAGATAAGAGTTGCATGTGTGAGGCATTACGCTCATCTGGTATGCGTCCAACCCGTCAACGAGTGGCGTTAGGTGAACTTTTGTTCCAATCAGGAGATCGGCACGTTTGCGCAGAAATGCTGCACGAAGAAGCTGTCGCTCAAAACATTCCAGTATCACTCGCCACAGTCTACAACACATTAAACCAATTTCGTGATGCAGGCCTATTGCGCGAGGTCGCCCTTGTCGGAACCAGGGTATATTATGACACCAACATGTCTGATCATCAGCATTTCTACGTTGAGGGTGAAGGCCAACTATTGGACATCCCAGGCGGGGCTCTTGCCTTAGAAAACTTGCCCCAAGCGCCAGAAGGTATGGAGATCGCTGGCGTGGATATCGTCGTGCGGTTGCGCTCTAACAAACGTTAATTCAAGAATCGCAAATTATAAGCAAAAAGAGGGAGGCAAATTTTTGCCCCCCATCAAATCAAAATCCATAATAAGCTTATAGTTTGTCATTCAGCAAATCACTGATGCAAGTATCAATTTGCTCACGATCCGTGTCATTCATACAAAACATTGTAAAATGTGCCCATAGGCTTTTGACCTCACGGTAAGAGCTATTGGCAATCATTTTTTGCTCCGTAAGGCAATCATGTGGCGGGAAGAACATGTCATCTGAGAAGGAGACCACCAGTGTCTTCGCTTTAATGAGAGACAAAGCCGCCCGCAGATCACCGCCAGCATGTTTGCTAACATCACCATTGCGCCATTTCATCGCCTGCCAAAGCAAACAATTGGGGTCCATTTGTAAAAAATAGGCCTCCCAAAAACGCACCATAAAATCATCCAAAGATGAAAACCCAACATCACGCCAAACTTCCGCACTATAAAAAGCCTGACAAAGCCCCATCACCGACCAAAGCTGCGCCATCCGGCGAATGCCGACATGGACATCCTCACTCTTAGCATAATACCCACCATCCCAGGCAGGGTCGGATTTTAAAGCCATCTCAATACTACGCACAAAAAGAGAGTTATGATCCGTTGTTTTAGCCGTACCCGCAATTGGCATCGCCCGCTTCACCATATCGCGGTAGCGCACGGCCCACTCATAAGTTTGTCCAGCGCCCATAGACCAACCAAGCACAAGCTGCAGTTCACGAATGCCAAATTTTTCAGTAAGTAATTGGTGCTGTGCGCGCACATCATCACCATAACTCAACTGCGGAAAAGACCCCCCGTTCAAAGGGCTGGGCGTGTTGTTAGGCGATGAAGAAAACCCATTTGCCAATTGGCCAGGCAAAATGATGAAATATTTTGAAGGATCGAGAGGGCGCCCCTCACCAATAAACGCTTCCATTGCCATGGGCGTACCTGACCACATATGAGGAAACAAAATCACATTATCTTTTGCGGCGTTTAAAGTCCCATGCGTTTTATAAGTCAATTTTGCATCTGGGAAAGTCTGTCCATTTTCAAGTGCATAATTACCAAGCTCAAACGTTTCATGTGGACCATGTAGCTCTTCAGTATAATAATTACTCATCTAAAATACGTCCTTTCTATAAACACCTACGAAAAACAATTTACACCATCATAGATAGTTAAGACGCGCAGCACACTGCATAATATGCAATTTTTAATATAATTCAGGATATGAAATATATGGCACGACCCGACAGCTCTTCAAAGCAGGACATAAATGGGGCTCACTTAGCCAACATTTACAAGCATCTCCATCATTTCATCATTTAGCAAAAGACGCTGTTTTTTTAAATCTTCTAATCTTTCATCACTTGCAGCTTCTATTCCCTTTTCGATCCGTAATATCTCCTTGGTCACGTCATGATATTGGGTAAATAATTTAGCGAAATGTGCATTGCTTACCTTCAGCTCATGTATCTGAGCTTTATGTTCTGGGTGTTCATGTCCAAAGTCATGATGATCAGCTAGCATTTTTTTCTCCTTCGTATGAGTTGAATGGGGACTCTTATGAAGAAGTTTAATGAAAAATAATATTTTGTTATTGATCTAAGTTAGGGTTTCTTATTTTTTTTCATTGAATGCCACTCATATGTGAGGTGGCAAATCTCCGCTTGGTTGATCATCAGGATAGAAAATTTTCTATTGTGACCTTGTTTTGGAGAAGAGAAATTTCATGGAGAAATCAAAGGTTTCTGATGCCGAGGCGCGTCATCAATATTTTGGAAGCAGGCACAAGGTCTTAAAAAAAACCAAAAAGCCCACTTAAAAAAATAAGCGGACTTCAAAGTGAGAGCAATATCATCAGACCAGAACGTCGATCTAAAAATGATAGCTCTTATGCACATCAATCTAAAGAGATTAATATCTCAAAATGTCTGATCAAAACAAAAACAAATGGACCAGCGCTGCCTCAGATAAAACAAAGCACCACCTAAAATTCACGTGCCTAAGCTTTAGCTAGTGCGACCACCAGGAACAAGACCTTCGCGTTGCGCTCTTTTCCGCGCTAACTTACGTGCCCGGCGAATGGCTTCAGCCTTCACACGTGCCCGCTTTTCAGAAGGTTTTTCATAAAAATTACGAAGTTTCATTTCCCGGAAGATGCCTTCTCGTTGCATCTTCTTTTTCAAGGCCTTTAGCGCTTGATCGACATTATTATCGCGAACGAGTACCTGCACGCGTCATCATCTCCATTCTTAAGGTCTAAATTCCAAACCATATTGTAAAATAGTGTGGGAATTGACAATAAATAAAAGGCCCGAAAAACCCCGAGCCGTAAAGGTTAAGCTTTATGTATCAAAAATAGATATCTGTGTCCAGAAAATTTCCAGATAAAGACGGATTTCTAAGAAATAAAAAATTAGAGAAAATGAAAGCAATGAAAAACCTTTAAGATTTTTCATAAAGATATGTGATATGCCCTAATTTTCGGCCCTCACGTACTTCTTCCTTGCCATAGAGATGCAAAATAGCGCCTTCATTAGAGGCAAAATCCGCCCACCGGTCCATATCATGACCAACAATGTTCGTCATCATCGCATTCGAATGGCGTTTGGTTGAACCCAAAGACCAGCCAGCTATGGCGCGAATATGATTTTCAAATTGATCAAAAGCGCACGCATTCGTTGTCCAGTGACCAGAGTTATGAACGCGCGGGGCAATTTCATTCACCAACAAAGGGTGCTCATTACCTTGCCCAAGCACAAAAAACTCCACAGCTAGAACACCAACATATTGTAATTTATCAGCAATTTTAGCGGTATAGGCACGAGCCAATTTTTCCAATGTCTCTGGCACCCCGGACGGCACGTGTGATTCCGCCAAAATCTGATTGCGGTGTTCATTGCGCGGGCAATCATAAAACACAATGTTACCGTGAATATCGCGCGCAGCAATACATGAAATTTCCAATTTAAAGGGGATGATTTTTTCAAAAATGGCTGGTTGATTGCTAAAGGCTTTAATAGCCAAATCTGGATCGACGCCAACCCCTAGACGAACTTGGCCCTTACCATCATAGCCCATACGCCTTGTTTTCAAAATGCCATCGGGCCCCAGCTTATAGATAGCGGAGACAATATCACCCTCACCGTTAATCTCGACATAAGGGGCAATGGGAATATTGTGTGAGGTAAGAAATTTCTTTTCAGCTAAGCGATCTTGAGCAATAGCCAGCGCGGTGGGGGCAGGGGAAATCGAGCAAAATTTTGCTGCATGCTCATAGGTATCAAGCGGAATATTCTCAAATTCTACGGTGACCACATCCATTTGTTCGGCAAATGCCTTAACAGCCACTAAATCTCCATAAGGTGCAATGGTATGCTCATGTGCCACCTCAAAGGCGGGCGATCCGTGTAGCGGAGAGTAAATATGTACGTGAAAGCCAAGCCGCGCGGCCGCGATCGCCAGCATGCGGCCAAGTTGGCCACCACCAAATATTCCAATTTTTGACCCAGGGGGTAAAGGTTTATGCGTCATCATCTTCTGGCGTTAGCGCCACATTATTGGTTTGTTTTGTACGCCACGTCGAAATACGCTTCATCAAGCCCTGATCGCTTGTACCTAAAATTTGAGCGCTGAGCAATCCAGCATTAGTAGCACCTGCGTTGCCAATAGCCAATGTCCCAACTGCCACACCAGCCGGCATTTGCACAATTGATAATAAGCTATCTTGCCCAGACAAAGCTTTTGATTGCACAGGCACCCCAAGCACTGGCAAAGGGGTAAGAGCTGCCACCATACCAGGTAGATGCGCTGCACCACCAGCCCCTGCAATAATCACCTTCAAACCACGCCCTTCAGCTTCTTTTGCAAAGTCAAAAAGCCGCTCAGGTGTACGATGCGCCGAAATAATCTTTGTCTCAAATGGCACGTCTAGTGTGGTTAAAACATCGCTAGCATGTTGCATTGTTGGCCAATCTGATTGGCTTCCCATAATA
The DNA here is from genome assembly GCA_021775775.1 of Hyphomicrobiaceae bacterium. Classification (GTDB taxonomy): domain Bacteria; phylum Pseudomonadota; class Alphaproteobacteria; order Rhizobiales; family HXMU1428-3; genus HXMU1428-3. The sequence goes on along the minus strand of JAJFHF010000104.1, from coordinate 14,335 downwards.
AGACTAACAAGCGGTTGTTCATGGTTCATAAAATACCAAAGGGGCCAATGCCCCTCTCCCAATGATTCAAGGCCAATGCCTCTTCCAAAAACGATCGAAACGAGCGATTATAAGAAGAAAAGTCATTTTTGCAAGTCAAGCGCTTCCAAAGGACCCAGATAAAGCATCAAGGATATATATCCAACCACTCACCATTTTGGCTCTTATGCGATAATATCAGGGAATAATTTTGCCTCTAAGGCTTTAATTTCATCTTTTAACATCAGTTTTTTCTTCTTTAAACGTTGCATTTGCAGCTGATCAATGGTGGGCCGAGACGCCAAAGCATGTATCGCTTGGTTAAGGTCTTGATGTTCTTGTCGTTTCAAAGCCAGCCGCGTGCGCAAGCCGTCATCAATGTTTGTTTCAATTCCCAATTCTATCACCCTTAATGAGTACGAACGATGCAAAACAGCTAAAAAGAACTATATTTTTGCAATATATGCAAAAAAAACATAGGTATCTTATAATTATTGTAAATTTGCCAAAAAACAAACTTTAATAATTTTTCAATCATGTAACCAAACGAGATTGGACATTTCCGGCAAATTTTGTCACAATAACCATGTAATGAAAACTTAAACACGGAGGGTTTTATGGCAGTTGAGGCTCACATTTCAGAACTTCGCCACAGACATCAAACACTAGAAGGTAAGATCGAAAGAGAACGATCCCGTCCGTTAATTGACAATGTAAAAGTCACAGAGTTGAAACGCAAGAAACTTCAGTTAAAAGAAGAAATTAATCGTCTTTCAGAAAGCATAAATTAAAACGAACTTATAAAACTGGAAGCTAGCGATTTAAAATCAATCCAATTCAGTTTGTAAATCTCAGTTTGCAAATCAAGGGCTGCCCCATTTATCATTCATATGCCAAGCCATATGAAAATCATGAGGTGGCCCTTTTCATATTAGCAGGCAATCCTTAAGCTGCCCCCACCGCGCCAAGCAAAGTGCCAACACCATGAGCGGTCAGTAACTCCAGTAAAACCGCGTGTTTGACCCGGCCATCCACAATGGCCACCCCTTCCACGCCGCTCTCCACAACCCCAATGCAGCTTTCAATTTTTGGGATCATGCCGCCATTAATAGTGCCATCTTCAATTAACCCACGTGCCTGATCAAGGGAAAGCTCTTCAATTAAGGATCCTTTTTTATCAAGGACCCCGGCCACATCGGTGAGCAATAATAATCGTTTGGCATTCACCGCCGCGGCAAGGTGCCCAGCAAACGTATCTGCATTAATGTTAAAGGTCTCGCCATCCAGCCCTCCGGCAATGGGGGCAATCACAGGGATAAGGTCGCTTTGGATCATCACCTCGACAATATGCGGGTTCATCACAGTCGGTTCCCCAACAAACCCTAGATCAACCAATTTGGTTGTGTTTGATTTGGGATCATGGGTGCGTTTTTCAAGTTTCTTGGCAATCATCAAATGAGCATCTTTACCAGAAATCCCGCACGCCTTGCCCCCTTGAGCATTTATGGCAGAAACAATCTCTTTGTTAATTGAGCCAGCCAACACCATCTGTACAATCTCAACTGTTGGCCGGTCCGTAACGCGCAAGCCATCTTTAAATTCAGATTTAATTTGCAACCGCTCGAGCATCGCACCAATTTGCGGCCCCCCGCCATGCACGACAATCGGGTTCACCCCAGCTTGTTTCAACAAAACAATATCGCGAGCAAAACTCTTTGCCAGCACCTCATCGCCCATGGCATTGCCACCATATTTAACAACCACAGTTTGATTGTCATAGCGCTGCATAAACGGCAACGCTTCAGAAAGGGTATGGGCCTTGCTTAAAGGGGAAGTCTCATCGAACTGATCAGTTAAGTTTTGATCATCCAATTGCTGATTTTCTATGTGTTTTTCATCTAAGTGCTCGGTGGTCATGATCGCTCAATTCAAAATTCAACAGTTCAAAATGTTATAATATCAGCTTTTAGTGCGGTTCAATGTAAACCACAATGCAAAAGTCTCCACAAAACGAATGCAAAATTCGCACCTCTTTGTGAAATAACGATACCCAAACCAGTAAAATATTGCTAAATTTGAGTAAGATCAGGCCTAATAAGGGGTTTATCGTAACCAAAACCTTAAAGGGTAGAATAAGAACTATGGTTTTAAAGGGGGCTATATGACCGGTCGTTAGTCATAAACCAGTAATAAGCCATAAATCTGTATTCAGCCACAAATAGGTCTTATCGAGACCACGAATTAAGATATATAGTGTACCATAGTTAAGACATAGCCAAAGCTTGGAGGCAGCTTGAGTAGTGTAGATATGGCCAATGAAATGGGTCAACAACTTCCAGTAACCCGGAACCTGCATGATAGTTTAAGCCGCGCTGAGGATTTAGCAGCACGGCGCAAGCATACTGTTGTGGGCCTTGATCACCTGTTGCTTGCGATGGGACAAGACCCTGACGCCGTAGCCGTTTTGTTGGCTTGTAAGGTTGATGTTGAAGCTTTGTGCCATGATTTGTTGCGAAAATTGGGGCCACAAGCACGTGTCATTAGTCCCAATGCCGTGCCACCATCTCTCGATATCACGGTCCAAAATCTAATTGCTCATGCGTCTGCAGCTGCCATTGCCTCTAATCAAAATGAAATAGACGGTGCCAACATCCTCTCAGCCATTATCAGCGGAGAAGGGGGGATGATCACGCACAAAATTTTAGAACGTCATGGGCTTACCTTTGACGAGGCTTTAAAAACACTAAATCAACAAGAAGATCAGCAAAACACACAGCCTCCAAGCCAAGGTCAACAAAACGATCCAGGTGAAAAAACCGGTCACTCTCCCATACAAACACAAGCAAAGCCACCCCAGTCAGCACCAAAAGTTGAATTCAAAACTAAGGATAAAGCCGATACGCCTTCAGCTGGTCAAAGACAAGCAGAGAGCCCGACGAAAAATCCTGATCTTTATAATGATACGATCATCCAAACCGAAGCTGACCCAGCAGATTATGATATCAGCGTAGATGGACAGGCCGATCACCCAACACCGCCAATACAAAAGAGCGCAACAAAAATTGTTTTAAACACTCAAAAACAGGCCAGACAGGATCAAACATTTGGTGAAAACCAAAGACCCCCAATTGCTGATCAAACCCCAAAGACAGAGCGCGCAATACCGCCTGTGACTCATGAGTTCGGTGCGCGCCATAAATTAACGCCCGAGAAGCCGTTTGGAAAAGTAGAAACCAACATTTCAGGTACACCTAAGGAGCAAACGAATGTTCCCCAAGACCAAACTGATCCGCAGTCCTTTGCCCAAAATCCACCACCACCACCTGATTTAACACCCCCCGCTCAGTTAGACCAAAAGGGACAAACGCTCGCATCACCATTTGTTAATGAGACAGACAAATCAGGCAATCCCATCCCAGATCAAGGGATTCATAGGGCGGCCCCCGACCAACAGTTTGTGCAGGCCCCGCCGCTCCCAGGGGGACAAGCTCAACATCCAGGCGGTTATCCACCACCACCGGGACCACCCCAAAGAACGCCGCCCCAAATGTCTCTGCAAGACGCAATCCCAACAGGGATGCCAAGCGTGATACAAGGCGCCAGAGAGGTCACCAGAAAAGAGCCCCGGCAACATGAGACAAGAGGGGGGCACGAGCAAGGAGATAGACAGCCAGATAGGTCTGCACCAGAGATTGCCACGCAGCCTCCCTTTCGGCAGGCCCCCCTGCTCCAACCACAAGAGCCTCAAACACAAGTTAGAATGGATGAGCTGGCGACATCCATTAAAAGGTCTGGTCAAGAACTACAAGAGCATTCACAAGAAGATTTGGTGATAGAAAACATCCCAAAAGTGATGCGGATTGGAAAAGTGCATTACATTGAAGTGCGTGTTGCCAGGTTTGCAAACGCCGAACTTGACTTTGGCCAAGACCATTATGGTTTACGTGCCAAGCAAGATAAAATACCGCTTACCAAAGCGTTCACCGTGTGTTTAACCGGCCCAGATGGCCAATTTTTAATCGATTGCTCAACCGCATCGACCCAATGGTCCGAAATTCATAAAGGGGTTGTTGATGAGGCTGATTTTGCCATATGGCGCTGGCGTGTCTTACCGCGCAAAGCTGGTCTCTCTAAATTGCGGCTTGATATTACAGTGCGCTCAAGCAATGAGAACGGCATAACAGCAGAAATTCCTGTTCAACCCTCTCGCGCCTATAAGGTCAAAGTAACACGCAACTACGTAGCCATTTCCAAACGTCTGCTTGTCGTTGGTCTGATTTTTGCGCTGGGATATGGCGTTGCAAAATATGGGCAAGATCTGCTCACCCGCGCCCAAACAGAAATCGAAAAACTAAACGCGCCACAAGAGTGAGAGCGATTTTTTCTTTATTGAATTCACGAAACAGGCTCTGTTTCTCTCTCTCACGGGCTATTTTTTCGCTGAAAAAGCGAAAAGCCCTCCGAGGGGCGGCGCTAAGCGCCGGGCTGCGCCATGTCCGTGCTTACGAAAAAGAGCACTCCCTTCTTCGTTTAGCGTATGTTGTGTTTTGTTGAATTCACATGATACATTCTAACAAGCTCCCATCCCGAAGAAGGAAGCGAGCTTAGCGAGCGAACATGACGCCACAGGCGTCCGGCGCGAGCGCCGCGCCCTCGCAGGCTCAAGCGCTTTTCGCGCTTGAAATAGCCGTGAGAGAGAAAAACTTATCAGCTATTCAGTGCTAAAAAAACCGCCGCTTTCAATTCAGCAATGCCAGTATTTTTTTGCGATGATGTGCAAAGGACGAGCGGATAGCAAGCAGGATGCTTCTTGATCAAGTCCTTCGTTTCTAACAGGCAGGTTTCAAGCTGGTTCGTTTTGATCTTATCAGCTTTCGTCAATACCACCTGATACAACACTGCTGCTTGGTCAAGCTGCTTCATAATCTCACGATCATTTTTTTTCACACCATGGCGCGCATCGATCAAAAGGAATGTGCGTTTCAAACTTATGCGGCCGCGCAAATAAGTCTCGATTAGTTTCGTCCACCCAGCAACCAACTCTTTGGGCACTTTGGCATAGCCATAGCCAGGCATATCAACCAGATAGGCTTGAGCCTCGATTGAAAAATAATTGATCTCTCTGGTGCGCCCTGGTGTATTAGAGGTGCGCGCCAAAGCCTTGCGTCCACACAACGCATTTATCAGGCTTGATTTACCAACATTGGAGCGCCCAGCAAAGGCAATCTCAGGCCGCCCATCCGTTGGCAGGCCATCCACATTCACAACACCTTTCACAAACTCAATCGGTCGGCGAAACAAGGCTTTCCCGCTAGCAAGCGCCGCGCTATCGATCAAATTCTCGGCAGAGTTTTCCAAAACAGTCCTCTAAATGGGGCCCACTAAATCATGCGATTAGGCGTAAGGTGAAACAAGATTAATCTTTCTCATTCTTCTCTTTTTTAAAACCAATATTTTCCAATAGCGGGACCTCAACCCCAGCTCGTCTCATAATCAGATATTGCTGAATGATCGATAAAAAGTTGTTCCAAGCCCAGTAAATCACCAAACCAGAAGAGAACCCGGCAAGAATAAAGGTGAAAACAATTGGCATGTAGGTAAAGATCTTCGCTTGCACAGGGTCCGTTGGCGCTGGGTTCAGCTTCATCTGCACAAACATGGTAATGCCCATAATGATCGGCCAAATACCCAGCATTAAAAATTGTGGCAAATCAACAGGAATAAGCCCAAATAAATTAAAGATCGATGTTGGGTCAGGGGCGGATAGATCATGGATCCAGCCAAAGAAGGGCGCATGGCGCATTTCAATGGTGACATACAAAACCTTATAGAGCGCAAAGAATATCGGAATTTGGACCAAGATAGGCCAACAGCCAGATAAGGGATTGATCTTTTCCTTTTTATAAAGATCCATCAACGCTTGTTGCTGTTTCATCTTATCATCGCCATAGCGCGTGCGAATTTTCTCCATCTCTGGCTGCACTTTTTTCATCATCGCCATTGATTTATAAGATTTATTGGCGAGCGGGAATAACACCAATTTGACCAAAACCGTCGCGATCAAAATAGCCACACCAAAGTTGCCCACCATATCATTGATGTAAACCAACAGATGAAACAATGGCTTGGTAATGAAATGAAACCAGCCCCAATCAATGAGGTTTTCAAACCGATCAATTTTAAACTCTTGCGCATAGGCTTCAATCACCCGCCCTTGTTTGGCACCAGCAAACAAACGGTTGGTAAGCTCAAGGCTCGCGCCAGGCTCAACGCGCTGCCCATTTAACAAAAAAGTTGTTTGATAAGAGGGCGCATTGTTAGTGGTATCACCGCGAAAGCTAGCAGAGAAAGGAAGCCGTTGATCAGGAATGAGCGCAGAGGCCCAATATTTGTCAGTGATACCGGCCCAGCCCGTCTTGACTTTATAATCAAATTTTTTGGCATCTTCTAAATCGGCATAAGTCTCTTCTTGCAATTCCCCATCAAGCACCCCAACAGCGCCCTCATGCGAAATAAACAAAGATTCAGAATAAGGTTTGTTCTGGCGCCATAAATAGCCATAGGCTGATAGATCAACAGCTTTGTCACTTTTGTTAGTTACCCGCTGGGTAATGGTGAACATATATTTCTCATCAACAGAAATATCTCGCTGATAGAGCGCGCCGCCTGCATCATATTCAATCGTGATAGGCGAAGAAGGCGTTAAGCGCTCACCCTTCACCAATTTCCATTCGCTATCTTGCGTTGGCACTTTGATGCTATTTTGTGACCCGCTAGACCAACCAAATTCAGCAAAATAAGGATGAGTGGAGCCAGCTGGAGAAAACAATTCAACAGGGGGGCTATTTTTATCTACCTTTTGCCGGTAGTCCAACAATAAAAGATCATCAATTCTAGCCCCCTTTAACGAGAGAGAACCTTTAATCGATGGCGTCTCAATTTCAACGCGCTTTGAGCCTGAGAGGACAGAAGAGCGATCTCTAGGGGCGATAGGCTGGGCAATCACCGCTGGTGATTGAGGCCCCTTAGCAACATCTGCTTTGGGGGCAAAAGGTGTGCCGGCATCTTTTTCTTTTTTCAAAGCTGCTTCTTGTTGCTGGCGCAATCTTTGCGCTTCTTGCTTTGGAGCGACAAAGAAAAAATGCCAAGCCAAAAACACCAATACTGAAAGCATGAGGGCGACAATAAAATTTTTATTATTTTCATCCATGGTAAATGCACAAAGTCCTAAAAAGTTAAGGCCCGTTTAAAGATAGCCATTATGGTTTTGAATGATGTTTGTTGCTTGATATAAGCCGTCCGTGAACTTTTTGAAAGCTTTTCTCTAAATCTTTTCGCAAAATTTCAAAATTAAGTGTCTCTAAGTGAGGGCGACCAATAAGTACATAGTCAATCCCATCATGCGCAAATTGCGGGGCCACCAAGTTTAAAGCTGCGCGCAAACGGCGTCTCATTCGGTTTCTAAGCACAGAAACAGGCCCGCGTCTTTGTTCAGATTTAAGGCCTTGAGGGTCTATATCAGATCCTAGGTGCTTTTTTTGTGACAATCTGCGCCGCACACTATGATTAGAAACGGTAATGCCAAAGCGCGGCGGAGGGGAAGAGCTTTTCAACACATCTTGAGCAATCGCCTGCAACAAGACCCCTTGGGTCCCAAATGCGACACCAGACTTAACTCTTATAAAGTCATGTCTTTTTGTTAACATCAAAAGGCTCATGAGAAAAACCTATGCAAAAACCCAGCAAAACCCTCATCCCTCAAGATAAAAGCGCACCTGTGAAAAGGTGCGCTATAAATCAAAAAATCAAGCCCAAAGAAATCTAACCCAAGCTAAGGACATTAAAGAGGCAAGCTATTTCTAAGAAATGTTGAAACACTCATTCTTCAACAGCACAAAATATTATGCGCTTAATTTCTTACGGCCACGAGAACGCCGATTGGCCAAGACCTGACGGCCACCTTTGGTTGCTTTACGCGCTCTAAATCCATGGCGCCGTTTGCGTACCAATCGGCTTGGTTGATATGTGCGTTTCACGAGACAATCTCCATCTTAAACATTCAAAAACACCAATAAATATAAAAAAGCCAAAAAAGCGCCCACTCACATTCCAAAGGCCTCCCTGTAATCTAAAGGGGACCTAATGTAACATGTGTAGTCAGCTCGTCACGGCTCTCAAATCATGTGTGTCGCTATTAAAGAGGCATATAGCCAAGAGAACCGGCTAATGTCAATAATATTCACGCCAAAACAGCAAATTATCGTCTCAAAATCGTCAGATCAAATTCTCTCACAGATGTTTGATCATATATGACCACAGGGGCAAGGACAGCTGTGATAAATTAAGGAGTAGACAAATTTATAGGTTCACAAGCCTCAAAATTTAACAATTAGAGTCTTTCTGGTTAAGGAATTCGTTTATGAGAACCCAAAAATCACAGGCCACCTTTGCTACATTTGGCATAACATTGGCACTTTTTCTATATGCAGCAAGCTCTCTTTATGCAGCTTCCTTTATTAGTATGTTTGGAAAATCAAATGAGCAATCAACCATTCAGATTGACCACTCTGGCTTTTCAAAATTACTAAATATGTATGTTAGTCTAGATAAGGCGGGCTTAAATCGAGTGAATTACGCAAGTCTAAAAGCCAAACAACCAGCGCTTAAGGCTTATATCTCTCAGTTAGAAGGGGTTAAAATATCCGATTTATCAAAAAAAGAGCAATTTGCTTTATGGGCCAATCTTTATAATGCGGTGACTTTGAATGTGGTTTTGGATGCCTATCCAGTGAAATCGATTAAAGATATAGATATCTCACCAGGCTTGTTCTCCAATGGTCCCTGGGGGAAAAAATTGGTCACCATTGATGGTAACAAATTAAGCCTAGATGACATTGAGCACAAAATCTTAAGGGTCATTCACAAGGACCCGCGCGTACATTATGCGGTTAATTGTGCCTCCATCGGGTGTCCAAACATTCAAAACAAAGCTTTTACGGGGGCCGCTTTAGAGACCCAATTAGATCAAGCCGCAAGTGATTACATAAATTCAAATCGCGGCGTTATAATAAAAAATGGCAAGCTTAAAGCTTCAAAAATATATTCTTGGTTTAAAAAAGACTTTGGTACAAACCAGAAAAACATCCTGATGCATTTTAAAAAATATGCAAAAGAACCTTTGAAAGCTAAGCTAAGCAAGATCACATCCATCAACAGCTATTTCTACGATTGGTCTCTCAATGACAAAAAATAAACATGGATCTTCCATAAATGATAAGACCATTTCATTGGAAACAAAACCAACAAAATCAATTTTAAAGCAATACGCTCCCATCCTTATTATTGTGGGGCTCATGGGCTTTGCCTTTTCACAAGGCTGGCATAAATATCTGACTTTGAAAGAATTGGCCCTGAATCTAGAGGCCCTGCAAGGTTTTATCAGCGCCAATTATATCATGGCTGTGCTGGCCTACATCGCCCTCTACATTGCTGTGACCGCGCTATCAATTCCAGGCGGCGCCGCGATAACGATTTCAGGCGGTCTGTTGTTTGGTTGGCTGGTTGGTACTTTTTCAACTGTCGTTGGCGCAACGATCGGTGCGACCCTTGTGTTCTTGGCGGCCAAAACATCACTTGGTGATTTGTTAAAGAGCAAAGCAGGCCCCTGGTTAAAACAGCTAGAGGAAGGGTTTAAGGAAAATGCCACCAGTTACATGCTGTTCCTTCGTCTTGTTCCTGCATTTCCATTTTGGTTGGTAAATATAGCACCAGCTTTCCTAGGCGTTGCTTTACCGACATATATCTGGACCACATTTGTGGGCATCATCCCAGGCACACTCGCTTTTTCATATATCGGCCAGGGTTTAGAGAGTGTAATCACCGCCCAAAAAGAGAGTTACCAAGCGTGCCTTACTGAAAAAGGCGCGCAAGGGGGCTGTCAATTTGAGCTGGATATTTCATCGCTAGTGACCACAGATCTGATCATCGCTTTGGTTCTGTTAGGACTTGTCGCCCTCATCCCCATTGTCGTCAAGCGAATGCGATCAAAAAAAGAGACCGTTAACGAGGCAAACAGTTAAGTAAAAAGACTGTAGACAAGTGCCTCTGGCGACAGAGCTTGTTTTGTCATTGAATCCAAGATGGATTATGAAAGAAACAAGGAGCCCAGCTACAAGCTGAGTGAGATGTAGTTTAAGATGATCGTTTGCAAGCGCCCGGCACAAAATCAGTCTTGAAAAGTTGTAGACGATTTGAGACCAACGGATTGCAAAAAAGCGCCGCCCATCGTAAGGGCTTGTTTTTTGTTAGAACTATGAACGAATGAAATAATGAAGGAGCCCAGCTTTAAGCTGGGTGACATGGCATCAAAGATGCCCGGCGCAAGCGCCGCCCATCGTAAAGGCTTGTTTTAGTTTGAACTATAAACGTATGAGATAAAGAAGGAGCCTAGCTCTTAGCTAGGTGACATGGCGTCGAAGACGCCCGGCGCGAGCGCCGCCCATCGGAGGGCTTGTTTTGCCAAAGGCAAAACTTCGCCCGTGAGATAAATAAGAGGATACATATCATGTCACATCAACTAACCCCAGATCTTTGTGTAATCGGTGCCGGCTCAGGTGGGTTATCCGTTGCAGCCGCAGCGGCTCAATTGGGCGTTGAGGTGGTGTTGATCGAGCGCGCCAAGATGGGCGGTGATTGTTTGAACACTGGTTGCGTGCCCTCAAAATCTTTATTAGCGGCCTCCAAACGAGCTCATCAAATGCGCGCTCCCAATGAGTTTGGTATCACTCCTCATGAACCAGAGATTGATTATTACGCTGTTCAACAACATGTAAAAAAGGTCATAGCCGCGATTGAGCCCAACGATAGTGTGGAACGGTTTCAAGGCTTAGGTGTCCATGTCATCCAAGAAGAAGCCAGCTTTAAAGATAAAAAGACCATTCAAGCTGGGCAATATGAAATCACCGCGCGCCGCACGATATTAGCAACGGGTTCAAGTCCCTCTGTCCCTCCAATTCCGGGATTAGACACAGTTAATTTTTATACCAATGAAACCATTTTTGAAAACAACCGCCATATACCACATTTGATAATTATTGGCGGTGGGCCCATTGGGCTAGAGATGGCGCAGGCCCATCATCGTTTGGGTTCAAAGGTAACAGTGCTTGAAGCTATGCGTGCACTTGGCAAAGATGACCCTGAGATGACCAGTGTTGTTTTAGAAAAACTAAGAAAAGAAGGCATTGAAATACTTGAAGAGGTGCGCATCGAGAGCATCAATCAAGATATTTCAGGGGTTAAATTAAAGGTTTTAATGGGCAACGAGTCTGGTGAAATACAAGGTTCACATTTGTTGGTCGCAGCGGGGCGCAAACCAAACATAGAAAGTCTAAATCTTGAAAAAGCAGGCATCAAATATAACCGCCGCGGCATTCAAGTGAATAGTGGATTGGTGACATCAAACCGTAAAGTTTTTGCAATCGGTGATATTGCCGGTGGTTTGCAATTCACCCACATGGCCAATTATCACGCGGGCATTGTCATTCGCCGCGCCCTGTTTCGCCTGCCAGCAAAAGTGAATAACAACATCATTCCTTGGGTCACATTTACAGATCCAGAAATGGCGCACATTGGCTTAAATGAGGAGCAGGCAAAAAAGAAATATGGCAAAATCCATGTGCTTCGTTGGCCCTTTGCAGAAAATGATCGCGCCCAAGCTGAAGGAAAAACAACAGGGTTTGTAAAATTGGTAGCGTCTAAAAAGGGCAAGATCTTAGGGTGCTCTATTGTTGGTGACCAGGCTGGTGAGTTGATCCAGATGTGGTCTTTTGCTGTTGCAAATGGCATGAACATTAAGGCAATGACAGCTTTTGTCTCACCTTATCCTACATTAAGCGAGGCCAATAAGCGCGTGGCCTATACTTACTTTCAACCCAAATTAATGAATCCCTTATTGCGCAAACTGATAAAATTATTAGCCAAATTTGGATAAATAGCCATAACATCAAAGAAAACATGACATAATATTATCTTTTAAGAACGGGAATGAGGTTCAGTTTTATTTGTAGGACAAGACAACCCTAACAAGGCCTTGTTTTAAATATAAAAATTTTGATAACACATCCCAATGTGACATACTAAGTCCATGCTATTGATCTCAAATTGCAACCTTCAAAGTAAGTAAACATCAATATAAGTATGAAAAACCGTAAATCCAAAATCACCAAAGGTTTTAGCCTGTCAGAAAAGTTGCTGATACTAACTTTATTATTTGTGATGTTAGCTGAGATTTTGATTTTCTTACCTTCAATCGGGAACTTTAGGCGCGGTTGGTTAGATGAACGTCTAAGCGCGGCTTATATAGCGGCACTGGCGGTTGAGGCGGCCCCAAACAATACAGTCCCAGAAAAGTTGCGCTGGGAGCTGTTAACGCACGCGCAAGTTTATTCTGTAGCTTTAAAGAAAGACGATCAAAGAATTCTAATTCTGCAATCACCTGTGCCAAACCCGATCGAACCCATTGTTTATGACCTGCGAAATTCATCGTTCTACGATTTGATAACGGATGCAATTAAGGTCTATTTCCAACCCAAAGAAACCCTCATCCGAGTGGTTGGCAAACCTGAAATGAGCAATCCTGAGTTCATTGAGGTCTTGATGGAACAAGGCCCCTTGAAAAAAGAGATGATCAATTTTGCCTTAAATATTTTAGGGCTTTCAATTTTAATCTCAATGATCACTGCAGCCTTGGTCTATTTAGCCCTCAACCGTCTGTTGGTAAAACCAATTGGCGAACTGACGCATAACATGATGCACTTTAGTGAAAACCCTCAAGATCCTGACAGAAAAATCCAGCCCTCTGGTCGAACGGATGAAATTGGCACGGTGGAAAATGAGCTGTTAGCCATGCAAACAGACCTCTCCACCATGTTGCTACAAAAAACCAGATTGGCAAATTTAGGGACAGCCGTGAGTAAGATTAATCATGACCTACGCGGTATGCTCAGCACGGCTCAACTGGTCTCAGATCGTTTAAGCGGTGTTGATGACCCAACGGTACAAAACGTAACCCCGCGCTTGGTACGCTCGATTGACCGCGCCATAAGGCTTTGCACCGACACATTGCAATATGGCAAAGCCGATGAACGCGATCCCAACCGAACGCAATTTCCATTTAAGCGTCTCATCGCAGAGGTTTTAGAAGAGCAAGACTTACCAAGAGATGATATTTTGATTAAAACGGATATAGATGAGAATGCTCAAATTTATGGTGATTACGAGCAGCTTTACCGCGTTTTCGCCAACCTCATACGCAACTCTATACAAGTCTTAGAAGCCAATAAAGCGACTGATAAACCTGACGAAGTCTCTATTTTTATACGCCAAGAAAATGGGGCCAGTACCATAGATATAAAAGATACCGGACCGGGCATAACCCAAGAAGCAAGAGAGCATTTATTTGAAGCTTTTAGAGGCAGCAACCGCAAGGGCGGCACGGGCTTAGGTTTGGCGATAACAGCTGAAATCCTAAAGGCGCATAACGGCAATATCACGTGCGAAGACAACCCAACAGGTGCTCATTTTCAAATTTACCTGCCCCAAAACGGCCAAGTCATAGAAAACCTCGCATAGAAAAGCCGAAGACTTCAAATATATGATAAAATCTCCCTTGCAATTCTAAAATGAACCGGCTAGTAATACCGCTTGGTTACGGTAAAAACTTGTATAATTTTCGTTAGGCTTTGTTGAAATTTTGGTAACTTATTGAAGTTATAAGCAAAGACTTACAAGAACAGTCGTTACAAAGAGCAGCAAATTGCTCATTTCCTTAAGCGCCGGTAGCTCAGCTGGATAGAGTACCTGACTACGAATCAGGGGGTCGGGAGTTCGAATCTTCCCCGGCGCGCCATTTCTTTTTCAGAAATAGTCGCCCCCTCATTAAAAATCTGTTTGAATTTTGTTCGAACGGGTGCGCCATTTCTTCTTCAGAAATGGTCGTTCCCTCATTTAAAAATCCGTTAGAACTTTGTTCGAACGGGCGCGCCATTTTCTCCGAAACAATTCAATAATTTACCACGGCTAGAACAACGGGTTATAAGACCATTGCAGCAGCGCTTGGCGTTGGCGCGGGCGGCAAAAAATATCACCCGGCGCGCAGTTGGCCCGTATTTGGCCAACATGCCGGGCAAAAGCTCTCCACCGTTTGATTTGTATTTGATCAATTTGAAACAGACGCCTCCCAAGATAATACCGGCAATACCATTGAAACCAGCCCCTTGGGTCAGGACCATAAATCCAGCCCCTTTGTCGCCAGACATGC
>JAJFHF010000103.1 GCA_021775775.1 Hyphomicrobiaceae bacterium | reverse complement strand
CGTGCGCGCTTAAGAGCAATGGTTCATCGCCGACGTCTTTGGCGGTGTGGTCTTGTGGGTCGACAAGCAGGGGGCCGCGATATTTGCCTTTATACCCTCGGCTTAAAAAGCTGGGCTGCCAGCCTTGGTCAATTAAAATTTCAGCTAGTTTAATTGAAATGGGGGTTTTTCCCGTTCCTCCCAGAGTGAAATTTCCAACGCAGATTATGGGTAATTTGCATGCATAGGGCTTTGTATATCTAAATCTGGTTTTTACAATCTGACCGTAGATCGTCCCTAAGGGGCCTAGATATTTAGGGAGAGAGTGGCCATCTTCATTTTGCCACCAGCTGGGAGGATGCATGTTTGTACTCTTTTTAATTGCGGGCTTGGTTGCTTAACCAGCTATTTTGAGTTTCGATTAATCTTGGTTGATCTTTAAATGAGTTTCTATGGTTTCTAGGGTGATGTCCATAGCGCCTTGTAAATAATCGAGCGCGTCATTTGATCCTTTATTCATATCTTCATGTTGGCTTGGGTCCTTTAAAAGATCAATGGTTTTTGTCGCTAACTCTTGGGCGTCCATTACTTTATAGGCACCACCGCGGCTAAAGAGTTCATAATAAAAGGTGCCAAAATTATCTACATAAGGGCCGGCTAAAACATTTGCACCTAATTTTATGGCCTCTATGGGGTTTTGACCACCGCGGGGTACCAATGAGCCACCGATAAAAGCGGTTTTGGTTAGGGCATAAAATAGGCCCAGTTCGCCCATGGTGTTGGCGATGTATATGTTGGTGATGCGATCTGGACTAGAGTGCTTTGTTCTTAGTTGTGTTGTGAGACCTTGATTTATCGCGATAGTTTCTATGTCGTTTGCACGTTCTGGATGGCGTGGGACGATGATGGTAAGCAAATCTGGATAATCAAGCGTGATGAGTTTGTGGCTTTGGGCGATGATTTCGTCCTCGCCTTTATGGGTGCTGGCGGCAACCAGAACGGGGCGGGTACCTATGGCGGTTTTCAGTTTTTTCAACTCATCTTGATCAAACTTTAAGGGCGGGGTGTCTATTTTTAAATTGCCGCTGTTGATGACATTTTCAGCTCCTAAGGCGATGAAGTGATTTGTGTCAACGGGGCTTTGGGCCAAAACGGTATTAAAACGGCCAAATAAGGGGCGGGCCATCTGGGGTTTTTTAAACCATTTTTTGAAGGAGCGCTTTGACATGCGGGCATTGATAGCAATAAGGGGGATGTTGTTGTTCTTGGTTTCCAAGATTAAATTGGGCCAGATTTCTGATTCAACAAAAACAGCAAGGTTGGGCCGCCAATGATTTAAAAACTTTGTCACAAAACCTGGATTGTCGAGGGGGATGAATTGATGGAATGCGTGCTGGGGTAGATGTTTTTGAGCTAATTTTGCGGACGTTACTGTGCCTGTTGTTAACAAGATAGAGAGCGTATTGTTGCGATCGAGTAGTTTCTTAATCAACGGTAAGATTGAGTTGGTTTCGCCAACGCTTGCGGCGTGAAACCAGCAGAGAGGTCCTTGAGGCCGCTTTAAGCTTGCGATGCCATAGCGTTCGCTTTCGCGCTCTTCTAGCTCTTTACCGCGTTTGAGGCGGTGCTTGAAAATTAATGGCGCTAGAGGGCGGGCCAGATAGGTTGCGTATTTATAAACGTTAAGGCCAAGGCCTTGGTTCAAAGATCGCTCCCAAAGGGGCGTTATTTTTTTGGGGCTACGTTCTGCCAGTTCATGGGCGCGTCTGGTTACCTCGTTCATGGCGTTTTCTAGGGTTTGACGTAATTGTTCTAGCTCGCTTGGCGTGGCTTTTCTGGGGACATAGATCGGCTCGCCTGCCACCAAGGCGCCTTTGGAAAAGGGAAGGTTGATGGTGAGGCGGCTCCAGCTTTGAAATGTGATCGCGCGTTTGGTGGCAATGGCAGTTGGGATGATGGGGCGACCTGACAGGCGGGCCATTGTGATGATGCCTTGTCCGACTTTTTGGGCTGGGCCTGGCGGGACATCAGCGGTTGAGACGATGCAGTCACCGCGCTTTAAGGCATTGATGGCATCTCGCAGCACTTTTGCGCCGCCGCGATCACGGTGGGCGCGGCGGCCGCCTGCGCCAGAGCCGCGAACAGGGGTGACGCCAAATCGTTTTACGACTTTTGCGGCAAGCTCTGCATCGCCGTGGCGGCCAACGATGATGGTCGCGCTCAAATCTTTTGGCTTAATGGTTGGGATAAGTAGAAATTGACCATGCCAAACGCTTAAGATAAATGGATTATTTTGGCGAAAATAATCGTCCATATTGGTGGGTTCAAAAATAAATTTGTTGTGGCTTTTGGTAAAGCGAATGTAGCTTGCAACTTTGTCAGCCAGTTTTTCTCCCATGAGGGAGTGGTTTATTATTTTTTTTAGCATGGTATGCTTTTGCTTTTTACTTGGCCATTTGTTGTTCTGATACAGGATCTTGTTGTTCTGAGGGACCAAATTGGGTGGCGTGTAATTCAGAAAATAGCCCCCCAGTTGTTAGAAGCTCTTCATATGTTCCCATTTCTACCATCTTTCCTTTGGCAAGGACAACGACTAGATCTGCTTGTTTTACTGTCGAGAGCCTGTGGGCAATCATTAGAACCGTGCGGTCTTTCATGAGGCCATCAAGGGCTTTTTGAAAATGGCTTTCTGATTTGCTGTCCAGGGCGCTGGTTGGTTCATCTAGTAGCAATATAGGGGCGTCTTTTAATATGGCGCGGGCAATGGCGATGCGTTGTTTTTCGCCGCCAGATAGGTTGTTGCCAGCCTCGCCCATTGGGGTGTCATATTGGGCGGGGAATTCTTTGATGAAATGGTCAGCTGCGGCGGCTTTGGCGGCGGCTGCAATTTGATCTTGGTTGGCACCTTGTGTGCCATAGGCAATGTTATTTGCGATGGTATCATCGAAAAGAAGCGGTTCTTGGGTGACGAGGCCAGTGGCGGCGCGCAAAGATTTTAAGGTCAGCTTTGAGATGTCTTGCCCATCAATTTTAACTGTGCCTGATGAGGGGTCATAAAAGCGCAGGACGAGGTTGAGAATGGTACTTTTGCCGCTGCCAGAGGGGCCAACCAGGGCCACTGTTTTGCCAGCTGGGACTTTGAGGGAAAAATCTTTAAATATGGGCGCGTCTTGTTCATAGGCAAAAGTGACGTTTTCAAAGACAATTTCACCTTTGGTTATGTTTAAGCTTTTGGCGCCTTCAATTTCGACCAATTGGGATTGATGATCAATGATGCCATAGACCCGGCTTGCAGCCGCGATGCCTTCTTGGATGGCAGTTTGCAAGGTGGCAAGGCTTTTTAAGGGTTGATAAATTAACATGGCGGCGGCCATAAAGGCGGAGAATTGACCAAGGGTAACTGTGCCTTTGATGCCGTTGGTGCCTGCATAATATATCACTGCGGCAAAGCCTATGCCGGTTAGAAACTCAACCGCTGGGCTAGAGAGGGCTTGGGCCCTGGTGCCGCGCATGGTGTATTCCATTGCTCTATTGATGACGTTGCTGGCGCGGTCTAGTTCTTTCTTTTCTTGGCCATAGGCGCGCACAATGCGCAAACCGCGCAGGGTTTGAGAGATCAAGGTTGATAGCTCGCTTGTCTCGATTAGGCCTTTTGTGGTGGATTTGCGCATTTTTATGCGTTGTTTGGATAAGAGATAAACCCCTATTGGCATGGCTATCATAATAAGAATTGCCATTTTCCAATCCGTCCAAAACATAACTAACCCTAAGCCAAATACTTTTAGAGTGTTCTCGACCAGGGCTACAAAGGTGCGGCTTGCGGTTGTTTTGATCAAATTCACATCGTTTAAAAAACCGGCAAGAAACCGACCTGAGTGGACGCCCTCAATCCAGCTGAGATCGGCCTTGGTGAGACGGTCAAACATTTTAATGCGGATGTCTGAGACGAACCTTTGACCTAGATAGCCAACTGTAACGTTGGATATATAGGAGGCAATGGTTTTTAGGCTGATGACCACGATAACAGCGATTGCAATAACTGAGACCATATTGGCTTGTTGGTTGACAAAAACATCATCTGTTACCCGTTGGATGAGCAGCGGGAAGGCGGCTGTGGTTGCCGCTGATACGGCCATGGCTAAACTGGCTAAAATCAATAATTTATAGCGCGGTTTTAGGTGTTCTTGCCAAATGCGGGTCGCAATTTCACGGGTGGTATAATCTTGAGCTAGATTATCCACTTGCCGATCGGCTAATTTATTGTCACTAAATAATTTTTCTTGCACGAAATCAACGATCCAATTGGCTGATTTGGGTTGTTAGAATTATATACTGTGTATGG
>JAJFHF010000102.1 GCA_021775775.1 Hyphomicrobiaceae bacterium | reverse complement strand
TGCCCAACCAACTGCCACTGGCCACGCCAGCTGGTGTCACCTTCCTGCATTACAAACTCACCTCGATCTGCTTTGCCCTGTAGCAGTAATTCTCTTTCAACATCGTCCGCATCATCGACAACCCTGGCGCGTCGCCAACGGCCGGGAAGGTCCAGTTTGGCGAGCCAGGCCTGACGGTTCTGGCGCGTAAATCGTACATACATGAACACCACGACAGATACAGCGAGCACGACCAACAGGGGCATTACACTAACCATTCCCGTTCGACGCTGACAACTTCAGCATCGAGCCCAGTGGATAAATAGCGCTCCACATCGGTCAGTGCCTGTTGCACGACCACGTCAGTTGACGCGCTGGCAACAAAGGTCCACTCGCCGTGGCGCAGTTCATCTGCATGCTTAGATTCACACACGGCCAGCGAGGTCTTTTTACCGAACCTGTCGCGTAAACCGCTTAATCGTCTGCGTTTTTCCTTTAGTGACGCGCAACCGTGCAGATAAAATCCAGCCCGCAGAAGTCCAACCCTCATTGCTGCGCAAACTCATTCGCATTCATTTCGTAGAACATGGTATCGAGCCCATGCCACTCCCGCCGTTCACAAAAAGACATACCTAAACGCTGCAGCACTCGTACTGAGCGCTGGTTCGGGGTGTCAGCTGCCGCGCGGACACGTTCGAAACCGCAATGATCGAAACCATACTGCATCACCGCACGCGCGGCTTCCTGACCAAAGCCTCGGCCCCAAAAACGCGGTTGCATACCAAACAGCAATTCAATGTCATCGCTGTTCTCAAATTCTCGCAGACCGCAAAACCCAACAAATGCACCATCATTGGGATCGGACTCGATGGCGATATACATCGCATAAAAACCCACACCGCGTTCTACAAAGCAGCGCTCACTGTTAGCGATCATATCTTCGACTTGCTGAATCGGGATGATATGCCCTTCAAATAAATACCGGCGCACCTCTGGGTCAACGCTGAGTTCATGCATCACGGCAACATGACCCAACTCGAGAGGTACCAGGCGCAATCTTGTGGTAAGCAGATCGGACATTCGTCGAGTTTGCCATAGGCCAGCACATAAGCGAACATCCTCTGCGTCTTTGTAAAAACATAAAGAGTTGGAGCTTTCTATGCGATTTAGTTTTTGGCCGAATCCCAGCCAAACATTCACAGAGGTTTTGGAGTTATGCAGTCACGCCGAGCAAACAGGGTGGGACGGTATATGGTATGCGGACCACTTCATGCCCAACGCCGAAAACACCTCAGCCCCCTGGCCTGAGGCCTGGACTACCCTCACCGCCATCGGGGCGCGCACCGATCGCGTACGCATCGGCACGCTGGTGGCCGGCAACACTTACCGTCATCCTGCGGTGTTGGCCAAAGTGGCTACCACCCTCGATCACATCACCGGGGGCCGGGTCGTACTCGGCCTGGGCAGCGGCTGGCAAGAAAACGAACACAAGCAGTATGGCCTGGAGTTCTACACCGTCGCCGAACGTCTGCAAAGGCTGGACGAAGCATGCCAAGTTATCAAAGCGCTGTTCAACGAGCAGCATGCGAACTTCGACGGGAAATTTTATCAACTGGACAATGCCTCCTTCGAACCAAAGCCTGTACAACGCCCGCTACCACTATTGATAGGTGGCGGCGGCGAAAAGGTAACATTGAAAATCACCGCCAAACACGCCAATGAATGGAACGTCTGGGGTGACCCCGCCATATTGCGACAAAAGATGCAGGTACTGGACCAACACTGCGCGGATCTGGGCCGTGACCCAGTTGAGATTCAGCGTAGCGCGGTGGCTCTGCTGTTTATGAGTACCGATAACGCGTTCTTAGAACAAATGCGCAATGCAGACATGCAACAGCCAAACATCGTCGGTACACCGGAAGAGATCAAAGATATCGTAGCCGAATACGAGGAAGCCGGGGTCAACGAACTGATCGTGCCGGATTTCACCATGGGTGGTCATGAGCAAAAACTCGAGACTATGGATACGTTCATCCAACAAGTCGCCGGACGTTAAGGTCGAGAAGACAATGGCAGGCTAAGACTGACCGCCACAATCACTTAATACTGGAAATATCTATGTCTGATGCAGCCAACGGACCAGCACCTGCTTTGCCTGCAGGAACCATTCTGTTGTTACGCTCAGGCGCCAATGCGACCGAAGTCTTTATGGTGGTCCGCCACCATCAAATCGACTTCGCCTCCGGGGCGTTAGTTTTCCCCGGCGGTAAGGCTGACCCACAAGACTTCGACGATGCCCTGCTACCGATGTTGAAAGGCGCTCACCCAGATCAAAACATGCGCGCGATCCAAGTCAGCGCGATCCGCGAAGCCTTCGAAGAGTGCGGTGTTCTGCTGGCAAGAGAGGTAGACAGCGACGCCTTGATATCTGGCGCCCGTTTGCAGAACCTCGAACAGTATCGTGAACCGCTCAATAACGGCGAGGTCGCCCTGCTCGACTTTCTGGTTAATGAGCAACTGGTATTGGCTTGCGACACCCTCATTCACTTTGCGCACTGGATTACCCCTGAGATGATGCCAAAGCGTTTTGATACCCACTTTTATCTCGCCATGGCGCCAGTCGATCATGTCGCGCTCCAC
>JAJFHF010000101.1 GCA_021775775.1 Hyphomicrobiaceae bacterium | reverse complement strand
ATTTCTGGCTTCGATTGACAAATAACCATCATCAGTTAATGAGGCTTGTACATTTTCAATTGCATTTATTTGAGCCAATAGACGTTCTGAGTTACCATCATTTTCAATGGTGATAGCTGCTCCTGTGCCAACAGCTATTGTAAAATCGTCGCCCAATGCACCTGCACCACCGGCTAAGCCAGTTGTACCAACAGTTAAGCCAAGCGCAGCTGCTGGTGTGTTTGTACCTTCTGCAATGGTGATGGCCTGGCCATCATCAGCTGTTAAAGATAGGAACCCATCATCATCTAGAGAGGCTGTTAAGCCGTCGACTGCATTTAGATCAGCCAAAAGATCAGTTGTGCCGTCGCCATCTGCAATGGTGATGGTTGTAGCCGCGCCGCTGCCAACTGCGACTGTGAATGCATCCGCATCAGCAACGCCAGCTACGTTGGCGCCGATGTCCGTTTCACCAGCGAGGTCAACATCACCAGTTACAACTGCATCGTCAGATGGTGTTGAAATATCAACACCGCCTGTTGTTTCTGCCGTTTTGCCAGCTGATTGCAGGGCTTGACGAGCGGTTGCCTCAGCACTTTCTACCAATTTGGTGATCGCTGAGATGCCTTCGTCAGCGGCTTTAATGGTTTGGATTGCGTTACCGACAAAATCTTGTAAACGAGATAAGTCGTTAGCGCGGCCGTTTAATGAGGAAGCTGTGAAAAATGCGGTTGGATCATCTAAGGCGCTGTTTACTTTCAGGCCTGTTGCCAATTTTTCTTGTGTTTTGCCGAGTAGGTCGGCGGTATTTTGTAGTGCAAGCAGGTTTGACCGTACTGCAGTTGAGAGTGTAATATCTCTAGCCATTTTACTTAACCCTTTAAGTAGGTATTGATTTTAACGCACGCTCCTTACTAATGAATCAGTTAAGAAATTAAAGCGGTTTGGTTAATCATACCTTAATAAGGGAAAAAAGAGCTGATTTTGGTAAGGGTTTGTTAATAACTCATGGATGGCTTGGGCTTTATATTTAATAAAACGGGGCTTAAAAAGCCCCGTTTTTTTGTCTTTGGATTTGTCTTTTTTAAGAAACTTAGAAGAGACGTAGTACGTTTTGGTCTGCTTGAGAGGCCAATGATAGTGCTGTTGAAGACAATTGCTGGCGTGTTTGTAGAGCTAGCAAGTTTGCGCCTTCTTCGTTGGTATCAGCAAGTGTTAGGTTCGCTGCACCAGTTTCAAGCACGTTGATCAAGTTTTTGGTAAAGTCTTGACGTGTTTCAACAACAGATAGGTTTGAACCGAATTTAGAAGCTTGAGCCCGCAAAGTATCGGTTGCGCCTTTTAGGTCTGCAACGGCTGCATTAATATCACCATCTGTTTGGAAGGTGTTTTGTGAAGATGAAATGCCAAGGCCATTGGAGTTAAATGTAACACCACTTACTGCCAAGCTTGAGGTTGCATCTTCATTGAAGGTAACTGTTAGGTTGTCACCATCAAGTAGGTTGATGCCGTTGTAGCTGGCGTCATTGGCTAATTGGTCAATTTGTGAGCGAAGCTCGTTAAATTGAGTGGCAAATGCTGTTCTGTCAGTGTTTTCAGTTGCAGCAGTTGTACCAGCCGTAAAGCCAAGACTATCACCAAATGTGTTTGTGCCATCAGTGATAACAAGATCTTCACCGTTGGAGGCTTCGATTGACAAATAACCATCATCAGTGATTGAAGCTTCTACATTGCTAATTGCATTTAATTGAGCCAATAGACGTTCTGAGTTGCCATCATTTTCAATGGTGACAGCTGTTCCAGTGCCAACAGCGACTGAGAAATCATCGCCCAATGCGCCTGCTCCACCGGCTAAGCCAGTTGTACCAACAGTTAAGCCAAGAGCGGCTGCTGGTGTGTTTGTACCTTCTGCAATGGTGATGGCTTGGCCATCATCAGCTGTTAAAGATAAGAACCCATCATCATCTAGAGAGGCTGTTAAGCCGTCGACCGCATTTAGATCAGCTAAAAGATCAGTTGTGCCGTCGCCATCTGCAATGGTGATGGTTGTCGCAGCGCCGCTGCCAACTGCGACTGTGAATGCATCCGCATCAGCAACGCCAGCTACGTTGGCGCCGATGTCTGTTTCACCAGTGAGGTCAACATCACCAGTTACAACTGCATCGCCAGATGGTGTTGAAATATCAACACTGCCTGTTGAAGAGGCTGTGTTGCCAGCTGATTGTAGAGCTTGACGAGCGGTCGCTTCAGAGCTTTCCACCAATTTGGTGATCGCTGAGATACCTTCATCTGCTGCTTTAATGGTTTGAACGGCGTTACCGACAAAGTCTTGCAAACGTGACAAGTCATTTGAACGGCTATTCAATGAAGAGGCAGTAAAGAATGCGGTTGGGTCATCCAACGCGCTGTTTACTTTCAGGCCTGTTGCTAATTTTTCTTGGGTTTTTCCGAGAAGTTGAGCGGTGTCTTGAAGTGCAAGTAAATTTGAACGCACTGCACTAGATAGAGTGATTCCTCCAGCCATAATACTATTACCCTTTCCTAGGTACTAAAAACGTATTGCTCTTTCTGAGCAACATTCGAACACCCTAAAAGAGAATATTTAAAAACAAGTTAAAGAATATCGCTAAATACCATTAACTATGTTTAATGGCTGTTTGGGGGGTATCTAGTGCTTGGGAGACGTGTTGGGGTGGGGCTAAGAGAAAAAGGTTACAGAACATCGCGGGAGATTAAATCCATCGCGGAAGACTAAATCATCCAACCTCTTAAGACGGTATTCATCTCAAAAGTGAATGTACTTAGCTTGCAAGCTAAGTTTGCATATAGGTTCGGTCTTTAAATTAAGCCAACGATTGCAGCGGCGATGACGCCGAATGCTAAAATGGTTGTCGCCGTTGCGATTGTGTTTGTTACTTGCATAAGAAAGAGCCTCCTTCAGTCATACGCAAACATGGTTTCTTGCACTTGGTTTCTTGCTGCTTTTGGTATGACTTGTTTTGCTGTCCCTTATTCTAGACCGGGTTATCGGGTCAGGTTTTTGGGCTTGGCAGTTGTCACTTTAACAGTCTTATTATTGCGCGTTAATCATGTGATAGGGGAGAGTATTGGTTAATTTGGAAGATATCTCAAGTATTATTTGCTATTTATGCCGATCGTTTTTGATTTGTTCTTATTGATCATGATTGCTAATTTTTTCAAAACCGCCGCCGGTGGGGGTGATTATGGTGATGCTTTCCCCTGTTTTTATGTCTATCTCACAACAGCTTTTGAGTTTGGCCGTCTGGCCTGTTTGGCTGATTAATAAGTTTTGACCTTTTTCTCCTGGTTGCCCTCCATTGATGCCGGGGATGGCTTGTTCACGATATCCAGTTAATAGGGCCAGTTGCATCGGGGCATGAAAGACTATGGTGCGTTTGATGCCATCGCCAGCGCAGTATTTGCCTTTGCCACCCGAGCCGTGCTGGATGGAGAAATCTTTTAAAAGTACGGGATATCGGGTTTCTAGAATTTCTGGGTCGGTTAAACGAGAATTTGTCATGTGGGTGTGGACGGCGCTGGCACCATCAAAACCTTGCTTGCCATTATAGGGAGGGCCAGCTGGTGCCCCTGAGCAGATGGTTTCATAATATTGGAGGGTGTCATTGCCAAAGGTTAGGTTGTTCATGGTGCCTTGGGCCAGACCTAAACAGCCAAATGCCCCATAAAGACAATTGGTCAGCGCTTGGCTGGTCTCGACATTGCCTGCCACGACAGCGGCTGGAAATTGGGGTGCCAGCAAGGATTTTTCAGGGATGATGAGGGTGATCGGGGCTAAACAGCCGGCATTCATGGGGATGTTGGCGGCCACAAGTGTGCGTAAAACATATAAAACAGAAGCGCGGGTTATGGGGGCTGGGGCGTTGAAATTATCATTGGTTTGGGCGCTGGTGCCGGTGAAGTCGATGGTTAGTTGTTCTTTTATGGGGTCTGGTGTGATGGTCACGGCTATGGTTGAGCCTTGATCGGTTGTTAGCTGATAGCTGCCTTTGAAAAGCCCATCTAGCTTATTCGTGGCGATGCGTTTGATCAGGGCTTTAACTGCGGTTTCAGCTTGGGTCTGCACAAAGCCCATATAGGCACTTACCACGTTGGTGCCAAATTGAGTGCTGGCGGTTTTTAATTCTTTGACCCCTTTTGAACAGGCCGCGAGTTGGGCTTTTAAATCGGCGATGTTTTGATCTGGGTTGCGCGCTGGGTAGGGATGATCAGTGAGAAGTTTTTTGACAGCCTGTTCTTGGAATCGCCCCTTTTTGACTAAGTGAAAATTTTCAAATGAGACGCCTTCTTGATGAATGGTGGTGGCGTTGGGGCTCATTGAACCTGGCGTGATGCCGCCTATGTCTGCGTGATGGCCACGGGCGGCCACAAAGGCAATGAGCTGGTCTTGATCAAAGACGGGAGTGATGACGGTGATATCTGGTAAGTGCGTACCGCCGCTATAAGGCGCGTTGATCATGAAGGCATCATCTTGTGTGATGTTTGGTTTGTTAGAGGTTTTCAAGTTGGCTTTTATGATTGAGATGACAGCTTGGTCCATTGAGCCTAAGTGAACGGGCATGTGCGGGGCGTTGGCGATCAGGTTGCCATTGGGGTCAAATATGGCGCAGGAAAAATCAAGGCGTTCTTTAATGTTCACTGATTGGGCGGTGGCGCGCAGGGCCTCGCCCATCTGTTCTGCTATTGACATAAAAAGATTGTTAAACAGCTCTAGGCGCACGGGGTCTGCTTTTTTGGTATCGATATTGGGTTTGGTTTGCTCTTTATGGGTCCGTTCCAGGATGATATGGCCGTTTGGCGTTTTGGTCATTGACCAATTGCTAGGGGCATAGACTGTTTGATTGGAGGCAACCAAAAGGGCAGGGCCTGTTTGGGTAGCGCCTGGTTGAAGAGAGAGGTTTGTTCGCTCGTCATAGAGAGAGGCTTTGTGCCAGCTGTCTTGTTCAAATATGTCGATTTGAGTGGGCGTTGTTAGGTGCGCTTGGGGGTCTGAATTGAGGAAGTTTTGTTGCTCTTCATGTTGGCGTTCTTCATTGCTGATTTGGGCGACTTCAACTTCCATATGTTCGATGATGATGGGTGTGTTTTGTTGCAAGAAACCAAAGTGGGTTTGGTGGGCTGCTTCAAATTCTTGATGCATTTGTTCTGGTTTGTTTAAAAGTATTGGGAGTTTTGTCTCCACCCCTTTGTAGGCCAGATAGCAATGGGTTGTAGTTCGTGTCTGGTTGTCTTGCGCGCTGAGGTCTTTTTTTGCTTTGGTGCTTAAGTCTTGGGCTTGTTGTGATAGTTCTTTGAGGCTTGCGCCTTTGAGAGGCCTATTGAGCCGCTTGCGCGCTCGGTTCGCTTGGGTGGCTAAGCCCATGCCATAGGCAGATAAAACCCCGCTCAGGCCATGAATGAAAATTTTTGAAATGCCTAAACTTTGGGCGATGGCGGCTGCATGTTGGCCGCCGGCCCCGCCATAGCATTGGAGGGTGTAATCTTGGATGTCTATGCCGCGTTCAATGGAGATTTTTTTGATGGCGGCGGCCATATTTTGGTTGGCAATGTCGATATAGCCTTGGGCGATGGCTTGTGGGCTTAAGCTTTGACCACTGGCTTGATTGATTGTTTTGCTTAAGCTTTCAAAAGCTTTTGTAACGATGGTTTGATCTAGGGGTTGATCTTGGTGTTTTCCAAAGATATGCGGGAAGGTTCGGGGAGTGAGGCGGCCGGTCATTAAATTTGCGTCAGTGATGGTTAAGGGCCCGCCTTGGCGGTAGCAGGCTGGGCCTGGATTGGCACCAGCGCTTTGTGGGCCGACACTCATTCTGTTATTGGTAAAGGTGAGAACAGAGCCACCGCCGGCAGCCACCGTGTGAATGGCTAACATGGGGGATTGGAGGCGGTGCCCGGCAATGTTGGTTTCTAAGCTTAAATCGTAATTGCCATTAAAGAGGGCGACATCTGTTGAGGTGCCACCCATGTCGAAACAGATGATTTTCTCAAACCCGTTGGTTTGTGCGGTTTTGGCCGCGCCAACAATGCCGCCGGCGGGGCCTGACAGGATGGCATCTTTGCCGCGAAATTTATCTGGTGGGGTCAAGGTGCCAGCCGATGTCATGAACCACAGTTTTGTGTTGGTGCGTTTTGTGTCGAGCTTGCTGGCAATTTTTGTTGTGTAGTTGTTCAAGATGGGGGTGAGATACGCGTCAACGATGGTGGTGTCGCCGCGGGTGATGTATTTTATCAGTGGGCTCACTTCATGGCTGGTAGAGATTTGGGTGTACCCGATTTCTTTGGCCAGTTTTGCCACTGTTTTTTCATGTGCGGGGAATTGGTATGCGTGTATGAATAGGATGGCCACGGCGCGCAGGCCTTGTTTGTAGTGGCTTTGTAAAATGTTCCGGGCGTGCTCTTCATCAAGGGGGGTGATGATCGTTCCATCGCTTGAGACCCGTTCCTTTAAAGCTACAGATGTTTCATAGAGCATTTTGGGTTTTTTGATGTTGAGGGCGAAGATATCGTCTCTGGCCTGTGTGCCAATTTCTATGCAGTCCTTTAAGCCCTCACTGGTGAGCAAAAGCGTGGGTTCACCTTTTTGTTGAAGGAGGGCGTTGGTTGCGACAGTGGTGCCCATGCGAACCTGTGCGATAAGGTCTTTGGGGGTCGGGCTGGTTTGAGGAATGCCTGCCAAACGGTGTATGCCTTCAATGGCTGCATCTTGGTATTGGTC
Organism: Hyphomicrobiaceae bacterium; assembly: GCA_021775775.1. Taxonomy (GTDB): domain Bacteria; phylum Pseudomonadota; class Alphaproteobacteria; order Rhizobiales; family HXMU1428-3; genus HXMU1428-3. Next base: position 46,710 of record JAJFHF010000101.1, on the reverse strand, counting down.
AGGGTTTTCGGAGAGTAATTTTAGAGCGCATTTCTCTCCTTGTGGCGTGATGGCAATGATATCTGTGAAGGTGCCACCACGGTCAATGAAAAATGACCATTGTTTGTTTGAATTGCACTGGTTTGACATAAAAGGGGCTATGTGTGAGTTAGTTGCTGCTTTAGGGTATCAAAAGATCTTAAAATTCGATATTTATACTATGAGTTTAACGGATAGGCGGTTCACTGGAAAGGGAATTCAATGTCTTTATGGGGCAAGCTGGCAGGTGGTGCTGCAGGGTTAATGATTGGCGGTCCGCTTGGCGGCGTGCTGGGGTTGGTTGCGGGCCATTTTACACTTGATCAATGGCTGGGTGAGGAACGCCCATCTGAAAAAGAAGTGGTCTTTACCGTTGGGGTGATTGCGCTTGGCGCTAAAATTGCCAAGGCGGATGGGGTTGTTGTGCGCGATGAGGTTTATGCCTTTCGTGAAGTGTTTAAGGTGCCTGAAGATGATATGAAGAATGTGGCACGCTTGTTTGATTTGGCGAAACAAGATGTTGCTGGCTTTGAAGCTTATGCGCGCCAGTTGGCTGATTTAATGAGCGATGATAAGCCAACTCTACAAGATGTTTTAGATGGGCTGTTTCATATTGCGAAAGCTGACAATGTTTTGCACCCGCATGAGATAGATTATTTAGAGCAGGTGGCAGATATTTTTGGATTTAGCCATGAAGAGTTTGAGTCTATTAAAGTGCGTCATGTTCGTGATGTTGGCAATAACCCGTATGATGTTTTGGGGGTGCCTGTTGGGATTAGCAATGAGGATTTAAAGGCACGGTATCATACGCTTGTTAAAGAAAATCATCCGGATATTTTAATTGGCCGCGGGGTGCCAGAGGAATTTTTGGGCATTGCAACAGAGCGTTTGAAGGTGATTAATGAGGCCTATGATGTGATCGTGAAGGAGCGTCAGCTTTGAGTTGTTCTTTGCCTGAAATTAAGATGCCGAATGATACAGATTTGTTAAAGGCTGAGTGCTGGGTGCCTTCGCCTAATTTTGAAAAACGATTAAACAACAGGTCCGTTGATTTGTTGCTCTTGCACTATACGGCGACGCCTACAAATGCTTATGCGCTAGAGTTGTTAACGTCTAAAGACGCAGGGGTCTCTTCTCATTATCTGATAGATGGGGAGGGAGAGATTTTTCAGTTGGTTGGCGAAGACTATCGTGCCTGGCATGCCGGCGATGCCTTTTGGGATGGCGAGTGTGATATTAACTCATGCTCAATTGGTATCGAGATTCAAAATCAAGGGGCCGCTTTGGCTCGTGTGCCGGCTTATGGGCGCCGCCAAATGGCGGCTGTGATTGATCTTAGCAAAGATATTGTGCGGCGCCACAATATTCCCCCGTCTCGTGTGTTGGCGCATTCTGATGTTGCTCCGCATCGCAAGCAAGATCCTGGTGCTCATTTTGACTGGAAAGCCTTGGCAAATGAAGGGGTTGGGCTTTGGGTTGAGCTTGGAGGGAGTGAGGTTGGCCCTATGGGTGACCTTGATGAGAGGGGCATCCGTTTGGTTCAACAACAGCTAAGTGTGATTGGTTATGGATTGGAGGTGACAGGGGTGTTTGATGATCGCACGGTCTTGGTTGTCACTGCGTTTCAGCGTCATTTTCGACAAGGTTTGGTGAGCGGTGTTTTGGACGGTGAAACAACGGCGTTAATTGATTTGTTGCATGATCAGATAAAGGCTTGACGGGAAGGCTTGGGGTTGTCACATTCGGCCCTGTCAGCTGGTTGGATGACTGCTTGCTTTCTTGTAAAGCAAGAGGAAAGTCCGGGCTCCAGGGAAACAGGATGCCGAAGAAATTTCGGCGAAATTAAAGCTGTTAAGGCTTAAATTTTAGGGACAGTGCCGCAGAAAGAAAACCGCTCTTTTTTAAGAGTAAGGGTGAAAGGGTGCGGTAAGAGCGCACCGCGCATCTTGTAAGAGATGTGGCAGGGTAAACCCCATCCGGAGCAAAACCAAATAGGGATGTATAGGTGCTTTGCACCTGGTGTGTTTCCCCATTTTCATCCGGGTTGGTTGCTTGAGTTTGATGGTAACATCAAAACTAGATGAATGGTTATCATAAAGGGCGATTGCTTTTTATACAGAACCCGGCTTATAGACCAGCTGACAATTTAATAACGTTTGTTTTTGTAAAAATATTTTTCATTGGGTGATTTACCTTGACATGATGAGTGAATTATCAGACTGAAACTTTCTAAAGAGAGTTGTTTTTAACTATCAAGAGTGATTTTTGTGTTCTGATTTATTTTAAAATATTGGGGTTTCTGTATGAAGTTAATTGCTAGCACCACATCACCTTTTGCTCGTAAAATTCGCGTTTTGCTGATTGAGAAAGGCTTTGATGATATTGAGGTTGAGATGCATAATCCTTGGGACTCTAAGGATGAGCTATTGGCCCTCAATCCTTTGAGCCGGGTGCCAGCATTGGTTTTGACGAATGGTGTGGTGTTTTATGATAGTGCTCTTATTGCTGATTATATTGATAGCACCATGCAAGGGCCTAAATTTGTGCCTGAGGGTGTTAATCGTTGGATCGTTTTGCAGGCGCAAGCTCATGCAGATAATATGATTGATGTTGGCATTCGTCCTCTTTTAGAGCGCCGCCGCCCTCAAGATAAGCAAGTAAAAGAAATAATTATGCGCGATGAATTAACCGTTGCACGCGGTGTTGGGGTTGCGGCTAAACTTGTGAAAAGCATGGATGCACAACTAAATATTGGGCATATTGCTATTGCTTGTGCGCTTGGTTTTGTGGATTTTCGTTTGCCGCATTTGAAATGGCGTGACCGTCACTCTGAACTTTCTGCTTGGTATCAAGATATGCGGTTACGTCCCTCCATGCAAACAACCGTTCCTTTTGAAGGTGAGCCGGTGGCTTAAATTTTTGGGTGCCTTTAAAGCTTAAACTTCGTGACTTTGAAATGGGAACTGGGGGGTGCTGGGCGTATGTTATTTCATTTTTGCAGATTGCTTTATTCTTTTAAAATTTTGTTTAATTGATCGTTGAGGTCTTTTTCCCAAAGCTCAGATGTCTCACGTATTTTGGCCATGTAAGTTTCGTTTTCATGGAGTGGTAAACTGGGATCAAAATGCTGCGCCATGGTTGTAATTCTTTTGCGATCAAGTGTGTCATAAGTATTTTTCATTCGCTCGGCTTGATTTGGAGTGGCGCCCAAGGCTTCATAGGCAGATCGGCCCATGCGGATGGAGCTGTCATAAGTTTCGCGTATGATGTCGCGGCAACCAATGGCGTATAGCTCATAGACATGATTGCGATTCACAGCGCGCGCAATTATGTGTAAGTGGGGATAATGTTTGATCGCATATTTTGTTAGCTGCGTTATTTGTTCCTTGTCATCAATGGCTATAACAAAGAGCTTTGCTTGGTTAATGCCTGCCGAGTGAAGGAGGTCGGGGCGTGTTGCGTCACCAAAATAAGCATGAAACCCAAATTTGGAGATCAGTTTCAGTTGTTTGGAACTGAAGTCAATGACTGTTGTATCAAAACCAGCCCCTTTGAGCATTCGATTGACCACACCGCCCACTCGTCCGTGACCTGCAATGATAATGTTATTGTGTTTTTCTATCTTGTCGGGTGTTTTGTTTTGGGGGGTGTTGTAACGAGGGAGGATTATCCGATCGTAGAGTATAAAAAGCAGTGGTGTCAAAAGCATGGAGAGGGCGACGACTAACAAGAGTTGGTCTGCGATGGGCGCTGGAATTACAGCGTTTTGAACTGTAAAGGACAGTAAGACAAACCCAAACTCACCTGCTTGTGAGAGCCCTAAAGCCAAGAGCCATTTATCTGCTCCCTTCAGTTTGAAGCCCCAGCCCAAGATCAATAAAATGATGGCTTTTAAAGTCATTAAGCCAATTGTTAGGGCAAGAATTGATGCGAAATTTTCAGATAGGAGCGCAAAATTTATACTTGCCCCTACAGTCATGAAAAATAGACCGAGTAATAGGCCCTTAAAGGGGGCGATGTCTGATTCTAGTTCATGTCGGTATTCACTATTGGCCAGGACTACACCGGCAAGGAATGTGCCCAGAGCTGGGGACAGCCCAACGAGTGACATTAAGAGGGCTATGCCTATAACCATCATAAGGGCAGTTGCGGTGAAAAGTTCTGGCAGATTGGCCAAGGAAATGTAGCGAAAGAAGGGGCCGGTTAGAAAATTTCCGACTATGATAATGGCGGCGATGGCACTGATTGTAACCAATGCTGTTTGCCACCCTTTTAGGCCGTCGATTAAGCTCATGCTGGTTGCGTGCTCAGTTCCCTTATCCGCGTGGTCTCCAACAAGGTTGGGGGTGAGGTCTATTAGCTCTGGCATGGCCAGTAAGGGAATGAGGGCTAGCATTGGGATGACAGCGATGTCTTGAAATAATAATACTGAAAAACTTGCTTGCCCACCGTCACTTTTTATCAACCCCTTTTCATTTAATGTTTGTAATACAATCGCGGTTGATGAGAGCGCTAAAACGAGACCGATAGCTAAAGCTATTTTTAATGGTTGTCCCAAAATCATAGCTATAATCATGACAGCGCCGGCGCTTAATATTACTTGTCCGCCACCCAGACCAAATAATTGTCCGCGCATAGACCAAAGTAATTTTGGGTCAAGTTCTAGACCGATCAAGAACAGCATCATAACAACACCAAATTCTGCAAAGTGCTGGATTGATATGACATCGACATGAAGGAAGGTGAGAAGGGGGCTGATGAGGATGCCAGCGATTAGATAACCAAGGACTGACCCCAATTTAAGATGTGCCGCAATGGGGACCGCGATTATACCGGCTATTAAAAAAATAAAAGCAAGTAACAAGACATCGGTCATTTTTGGGTGTCCTTAATCGACATAAAATTTAAGATGAAAGTGAGTATATTCTAGGAATAATGAAATTGTTCGTTTTTATTTTATAACGTGACAAATTTTTTTGCGGCTTAGAGACTATATATTATAGTTCAAATTCATATTTCCAAGCATGCCGACAGGGGCACTAAAATTTCCATTTCCTGCAAGGTGGGCTAAGTCGCCAGTACCGGCGCCGGTCTTTATCTGGCATGTGCCTTTGGCTTCTTTGCCATCAAAATGGCCAGTTTGCTCTATTGCAAAACTTCCCGCTTGACCTTTGAGCGTCCCGTTAATTTGCTCTAAGCCAATAAAACTGGCTGTGCCATCGGCTTGGTGTTTCATGATGTAGATGACCGAGCCTACACCTTCAATATCACCTGTGTAATTTTTTGTAACCAGAGCTTGGGTGATTTTGAGTTCATCAGTGCTGCCCTCATAGGGTTTTTCTTCCCATGATGTAACCGTGAAACTTGTTTGCGCGGTCAGGCTCATTTTGTCTCTTTCCTATCACTGATGGTTGCCATTGATTTATCTGGGCTGTCACGCAGTGTCAATTGTTGCGCCTGTGATAGCTGGGGAGGGGGACCATTAGCTATGGGGTTCATTCACTTTTCTATGATGGTCATAGATTGAACTCTCAAAATTAAGGGGTGTGGAAAACCATTTTAAATCCTTAATTAACCATTAAAATCCATTGACTCCCATAATTTTCCATAGTATCCCATATATACCCAATCGGATGATGCGGGGTGGGGGTTGGTTTAGCGCACTTTCAATGAGGCCACCGAATTTGCTGCGACCTCCCCCAATTTTTTGTTTTTTGTGCGAGTGTTTTGTTAATGGAAGAGTTTGTTTCCAGTTTTACAAATAAGATTGATGCTAAGGGGCGCGTTTCGGTTCCGGCAGCCTTTCGTGCGGTGTTGGCCAAAGAACAATCAGATGAAATTTTTTGTCACCCGGCGCTTGATGCGCCCGCCCTTGATGCGGGGGGGCCTCGTTTGGTCAAACATATTCGCGGTTTGTTGGAAGAATTAGCGCCTTATTCTGATGAAAAAGATCAATTGGCCACTGCGTTGTTTGGTGAAAGTGAATATTTAAAGCTGGATAGCGATGGACGCATCGTTTTGCCGCAAAGGTTGCGTGATGTGATTGGTTTATCTAACACGGTTACGTTTGTCGGGCTGGGTGATAAGTTCCAAATTTGGGAACCAAAACAATTTGAAGACGCGCGCCAATTGGCGCGTAGTAAGGTGCGCGATTTGCGCGCGTTGCTTGGGTCAGCCAAAAAGAAAAACATAACTGATGCTGCCAAAGTTGACGATTTTAAAGACGATAAAACTACTTAAGATTAATGATGATTTTTATAGTACAATTAAATGGGTTGTGATGTTGGTTGTGTAAAGGGTCTGGGATGATGACGGTTAGCAAGGTAGATATTGAAGATAATTTCTTTGCGGGCGGTACCAACCGTCACATTCCGGTTCTTTTAAAACCGATGCTTGAATTGATTGCTCCTAAAGATGATGAGATTTTTGTTGATGGTACCTTTGGTGCCGGTGGTTATTCGCGTGAGATTTTAGAGGCGGCTTCTTGCAAGGTTATTGGTATTGACCAGGACCCTGATGCGGTGCGCGATGGTCGCCCTTTGTTAAAAGAATTTGGTCCGCGGTTAGATCTGGTGCAGGGGCGTTATTCTCAAATGCGAGATCATCTGAGCGGGCTTGGTATTGATCTGGTTGATGGGGTTGTACTGGATATTGGTGTCTCTTCGATGCAAATTGATCAAGAGGGGCGCGGGTTTTCGTTTCGTAATAACGGACCTTTGGATATGCGTATGTCGCAAGCAGGTCCAACGGCGGCTGATTTGGTCAATGGGTTGAGCGAAGAGGAAATTGCCAATGTTTTGTTTCGTTTTGGAGAAGAGAGAAAATCTCGCCTCATTGCGCGCGCGATTGTGGAGCGGCGCCAAGAGACCCCCTTTCAAGAAACGGGAGACTTGGCACAGTTAATCGAAAAAATAATGCCTAAAAAACCACAAGATAAAATTCACCCTGCCACACGTTCGTTTCAAGCGTTGCGGATTTATTTGAATGATGAATTGGGCGAATTATTACGTGGTTTAAACGCGGCTTGTCGTGTTTTAAAACCTGGCGGGCGGTTGGTGGTTGTTTCATTTCATTCCCTTGAGGATCGGATTGTTAAGACTTATTTGCGTGTTTCTGGGGGGCGTGTGCCAAATCAATCCAGACATTTACCAGATCTTAATAAAGAAAATGCGCCGCCTTTCCAGATCGTTAACCAAAGAGCTGTTAAAGCTAAAGGGGAAGAAATTTCCTTTAATCCACGGGCACGATCCGCTTTGTTACGATCTGCCATTCGGACAGAAAACCCCACCCATGAGTATGATGAGGCGGGGCTGGGTTTGAGGCCTCTTCAATTGTAATTTTTTCGTGTTTGTTGTTTTTAAATTTGTTGTTTTTGTTGTGAGTAATTTTAGTAAATGAGTACATTGCGCTTTGTAATGCGTGGTGATTGAGTAAAAATTATGTTGCGTTTTTTGACAGTATCCGTGTTAGCGGCAACGCTATGTGTTGCGGGTGTGCTTTATAAAATTAAATATGATACACGTAGTTTGCAGCGTGAAGCGGTGGCTTTGCGCAAACAAATTGCTACTGAACGCCAGCAATTGGCCGTTCTTAAAGCGGAATGGAGCATTCTTACGCATCCGCGCCGTATTGATAAACTTGCTGCGCTCTTAGGTCTTGAACCTCTTAAACCTCAACAAATTATTTCTTATCGTGATCTTGATGCTTTACCGCTGGCGTCTGGTCGTGATGTGGGCTCGCAGTTTGCACCAGGGCAAGCTTCTCACTTTGATGAGAGTGTTGCAGGTGAAGGTGCTCATAAAGCTCAAAGGGTCAAAAATGATCTTGTGAATGATTTTCTTCAATTAAACGCAAAACGAGAAGAGGTTAGCCATGACCAATAGAACCGGTGCCGTTTGGAGAGCTCAGGCTAACCCTCAAACGTTAAGCGAGGGGCGGTCTCAGTTTCTTGTCAGGCAGGGATTGTTATTGGGTGGTTTGTTTTCGATTTTTTGTTTGATCGGTGGGAATTTAATTTCATTGGCAGTTTTAAAACCGGCTCAGATTGGATTGCATCGGGCGGCCCCTTTGGGTGTGCAAAAAGCGCGGCCTGATATTGTTGATACCAACGGGATATTGCTTGCAACAGATATTGAAGCGCCTTCACTTTATGCCAATCCTTCTGGGTTGATGGACCCGGCCGGTGTGGTTGGTAATTTGAAAAAAGCGCTACCTGATTTAGATGAAATGAATTTATTGCGTAAACTCACCCATGAGAAAAAACAATTTGTATTTGTTAAACGCGGCATGCACCCGGCCAAGGCGCAGCAGGTTTTTGATATGGGGCTACCAGGCATTGGTGTGACCCAAGAAGTGCGCCGGGTTTACCCTAAAGGTGCTCTTGGTGGTTATGTGCTTGGACATGTGGATATAGATAATATTGGGCGTGCGGGTATTGAGAGGCATATTGATGATGCTTTGCAAACAAGGGCCCTTGGTGCGAGCTCTCACCAGGAGGCCGGAAATTTATCGCCGGTTCAATTGTCATTGAATGTGGCGGCAAATCATATTTTGCAAGATGAATTATTAAAAGCAAAAGAGCGTTATAAAGCCAAATATGCAGCTGGTATTGTGATGAACGTAAATAGCGGGGAAGTGGTTGCTCTCTCCTCTTTGCCGGTGATCGATCCGCAAAAGCCATCTTTATTATCAAAGAAAGATCGTTTTGACCGCATTGCAGGCGGTGTGTTTGAGTTGGGGTCTGTGTTTAAGACTGTGACCATGGCGATGGTGTTGGATAAGAAATTAGCGACATTTGATACCAAGATTGATGTTACCGGTCCTTTGAAAATTGGACCTCATAAAATTAATGATTTCCATGGTGTGAAGGGTGATCTTTCTTTACGTGATATCTTTGTCCGTTCTTCGAATATTGGGACGGCAAAATTAGCGCTTAAAGTTAGCCCAAAAGAGCATAAGGCGTTTTTGAAAAAGATGCATCTTACTGATCAACTTAGTACTGAACTTGGTTTGTTGCGCGCCCCAGAGACTATGGCGCGTTGGGGACAAGTGCACTCAGCGACCGCTTCTTATGGACATGGTATTTCTGTTTCCCCTTTGCAATTTGTGAGCTCGATTGGGGCGTTGGTCAATGGCGGGGTTTATGTCCCTCCGACATTTTTAAAACGGTCTGAGCGCGATGCAAAAAAGAGTGCTAAACGTGTGGTGTCAGCTGCGACAAGCGAGGCCATTCGTTTGCTTTTGCGGGCCAATGTAACCGATCGGCATGGGACAGCGCGCCGTTCTGAGGTGGCTCCTTATCAAGTGGGCGGAAAGACGGGTACGGCGAATAAAGTTGTGAATGGCAAATATTCTAAAGATCTCGTGCGCACGAGTTTTGTAGGGATTTTTCCGTATGACAAGCCTGAATATGTGGTTTTTGTCATGCTGGATGAACCCCAAGGAACCAAGGCTGCCCTTGGTTTGACCACAGCTGGGATCAATGCCGCGCCAACAACAGGGCGGATTATTGCCCGTTTGGGTCCGCTTTTTAAAATAAAACCCTTCTTTCCTGTGGCTTATCGTTTGACGTCGGGCCGTTAACTTTTTAAATTCTGGGTCTTGCTTGGACATAAGATTCGCTTATTTCTAAGTGAATTTAACGCGGTAAAGGCCACACCTATATGAAATTATCTGATTTGATTGATGGCGTTGAGGGGGCTGATATAGAGATATCAGGTCTTACTTGCGACAGCCGGGCGGTTGAGCGCGGGTTTTTATTTGCCGGATTGCCAGGTGTGGCTGTTGATGGTGCTAGATTTATTGATCAAGCACTTGCCAGTGGGGCAAGCGCTATTTTAACCCATTATGGGTTTGATGGTGAGGTTCCTTCTTCTATCCCTTTGATTAAACAAGATGACCCGCGATTGGGTTTGGCACAGATGGCGGCGCGGTTTTATGCGCCGCAACCGGGCCATATGATTGGTGTGACAGGAACCAATGGCAAAACATCTGTGGCCAGTTTTGTGCGCCAGATTTGGCAAGGTTTGGGTATTGATGGTGCCAGCTTGGGTACTGTCGGTGTGGTCTCTAAATTGGGTGAGGTTAAACTTGCTCACACGACCCCTGAACCGGTTGAATTGCATGGCTTGTTACATGATTTGGCTGTGGGCGGGGTTGACCATGTGGTCCTTGAGGCTTCTAGCCATGGGCTGGCGCAACGCCGTTTGGACGGAATGAAATTTGAAGCTGCCGCTTTCACCAATATTTCACGAGATCATCTTGATTATCATGAGACGTTTGAGGCTTATTTTAACGCCAAAAAACGATTGTTTGTTGATCTGCTCGCCCCTGGAGCGATTGCGGTTGTGGATGCAGATGCGCCTGGCGCTGATGAAGTGGTGGCTTTGTGTGAACGTAATGAAGTGAATGTGATGACCGTTGGTGAAATGGGACGGTATTTGCATGTTTGTTCGATAGAACGAGATGGGTTTGAACAGGTGCTCTCTTTGGTTCATCACCGAGGAAGAAGTGAAATACGTTTGCCGTTGGTTGGGGATTTTCAGGCTAGCAATGCGCTGGTTGCGGCTGGCTTGGTGGCAGCTGGGGGCGTGCCGATTTTGGATGTTCTTGCCCAGTTGGAGCGCTTGCAAGGGGCTAAGGGGCGGTTGGAGCTGGTGGGGCAAAGACTGGTAGAGCAAAAAAAAGGGGCACCGGTGTTTATTGATTATGCGCATACACCTGATGCATTAGAGAGCGCTATTGGCGCTTTGTTGCCCTATAAAAAGGGCAAACTGATCGTTTGTTTTGGGTGTGGGGGGGACCGTGATAGAGGGAAACGGGCTATGATGGGCCAGATTGCTCATAAGCTTTGTGATGTTATCATTGTAACTGACGATAACCCGCGCTCTGAAGATGCCGCCTCCATTCGGGCGGAGATTTTAAGTGGCGCGCCTAATGCCCTTGAGATTGGCGATCGCGCAGAAGCGATAAAAGTGGGAATTGAGCAGCTTGAGCTAGGTGATGTGTTGTTGGTGGCCGGTAAGGGACATGAAACCGGACAGATTGTGGGGGATCAGGTTTTGCCTTTTTCTGATCATGATGTGGTTGAAGAGGTTTTGTCTGGTTATGTGTGATTTTAGATGGATGATGTGAGAATGAGTGATTTATGGACGGTTGGTGAGATTGCGCGCGCCGTGAATGGACAATGTTTGCAGGACCATGACGGCTTGGGGATTTCTTCTGTTTCTATTGATAGTCGCTCATTAGAGAAAGACGCGCTTTATGTGGCCATACAAGGTGTGAGCCAAGATGGGCATAAATTTGTAAAAGCCGCATTTGATGCCGGGGCCGGCGTGGCCCTGGTGCGCGATGATTATGTATGTGTTTGTGATGAGGTTTGCATTCGTGTGCCTGACACTCTTGTCGCCCTTGAAGGTTTAGCGCGCGCGGCAAGAGAACGCAGCCAAGCCAAAGTGATTGCGGTGACGGGGAGCGCTGGTAAAACCGGCACAAAGGCGGCTTTGCAAGCCATGCTGGCGCCGACTGGATTGACCCATGCCTCAGTGAAGTCTTTTAACAATCATTGGGGGGTTCCTTTATCGCTTGCGCGGATGCCATGTGAGAGTGCTTATGGGGTGTTTGAGGTTGGGATGAACCATGCGGGTGAAATTTTGCCGCTTTCTAAGATGATTGGACCTGATGTGGCTTTGATCACGACGGTTGCCCCGGTGCATATTGGGTACTTTGCCAATGAAGAAGAAATCGCAGATGCAAAGGCTGAGATTTTTGCTGGTGTTGGGCCTGAAGGGGCGGTTGTGCTACCGGCTGATAACCGGCATTTCCCTCGGTTGGTTGAAGCAGCGCGCCGCGCCAATGTTGGGCAAGTTTTGGGATTTGGCCAAAGCCAGCTTGCTGATTTTTGTTTGATTGAGGGGCAATTTGGCCCTGATGGTAGCACGGTTGAGGCTGACATTAGGGGGACGCGCGTTTCTTTCCAAACGTCTATGCCGGGGGCTCATATTGCGCTGAATTTAATTGGCGCGTTGGGGTGTGTTCACTTGGTTGGGGGAGATCAGGAGAAAGCGGTCAGAGTTATTGCGGCTCTTGAGGCCCCAGAGGGGCGCGGTGGGCGTTTTGATCTTATTTTGCCAGAGGGGCAAGCCTTGTTGATTGATGAGAGTTACAATGCAAACCCTGCCTCAATGGAAATTGCTTTGAAAAATCTTAGTATGATTAAGGGACCTACCCCCTCGCGCCGTATTGCGGTTTTAGGGGATATGCTTGAATTGGGGGCGCGTTCAAAGGCCTATCATAGCGCATTGGAGCCGCTGATTCGTACGCTTGATATCGATCAGGTGTATGCCTCAGGAGAGATGATGAAAGGTTTGTTTGATGTGCTGCCAGAGGCTAAAAAAGGTGCGTTTATGCCCTGTTCTTTAGACCTTTGTGGGGTTATCGAAAAAAATATGCAGCGCGGCGATGTGATTATGGTAAAAGGCTCTTTAGGGAGTGATATGGGCGCGATTGTTAGCCGTTTGCGCGAGAAATTCTCATTGTAATGCATATTACGGGGCTGTTTTGAGGGAAGTTATTGATGTTTTATGAATTGGTAGGGTTGGCAGATCAGTTCGGGTTTTTAAATGTGTTTCGCTATATCACATTCCGGACCGGGGGCGCGATTATGACAGCGCTTTTGTTTGTTTTCTTATTTGGTCCAAGTTTGATCAAAAATCTTCGGGTGCGCCAGGGCAAGGGTCAGCCCATTCGAGAAGATGGTCCTCAGCGTCATATTGTTGAAAAACAGGGCACGCCAACTATGGGGGGGTTGATGATTTTAGCCGCCCTTTTTGTTGCCACTCTCTTGTGGGGGAATTTGCGAAATCCTTATGTCTGGATCGTGCTTTTTGTGACATTGAGCTATGGTTTGATTGGATTGTATGATGATTATTTGAAGGTTGCTAAACACACGACGTCTGGTTTCTCTGGTAAAATTCGTTTGGGGTTAGAGCTGCTAATTGCTGGCATTGCTTGCTCGGTTTTTATATCCTTAGGAAAAGAGCCTTTTTCAACGTCGCTTACTATTCCATTTTTTAAAGATACTTTGATAAATTTAGGGCCGGTTTTGTTCATTTGTTTTGGGGCTTTGGTGATTGCCGGCTCTGGGAATGCCGTGAATTTAACTGATGGGCTTGATGGACTGGCGATCGTGCCTGTTATGATTGCCACTGCCACTTTTGGGTTAATCGCTTATTTGGTTGGCCATGTTAGTTTTGCAGATTATTTGCAAATCCATTATGTGGCAGGGACCAGTGAGTTGTTAGTGTTTTGCGGCGCTCTGGTTGGCGCGGGGCTTGGGTTTTTATGGTTCAATGCACCGCCCGCGATGATTTTTATGGGCGATACTGGCTCGCTTGCTTTGGGCGGGGCGCTGGGTGCCATTGCTGTTGCGGTGAAACATGAGTTGGTGTTGGCGATTGTGGGTGGCTTGTTTGTGTTAGAGGCTGTCTCGGTGATTGTGCAAGTTGCCTCGTTTAAATTAACCGGCAAGCGGGTGTTTCGTATGGCCCCCCTTCATCACCATTATGAACAAAAGGGATGGGCTGAAGCGACCATTGTTGTGCGGTTTTGGATTATCGCCGTGGTTCTCGCATTAATTGGCCTTAGTACCCTGAAATTACGTTAAACCCAATGCGCGGGACCTTTTTAAGAACGTACCTTGTTGAGGGTATGTTGGCTTTTGTTTTGCCATTTTTTGTTTTTGCAATGGGGGTCAGCTTTTGGGGCGTTGAGGAGACTTGAATGATAAAGGTGACAACTTTTTCTGGTACAAAAGTGGCGGTGTTTGGGCTTGGTATTTCTGGTCTTAGTGCAGCCAAAGCTTTGCGTGCGGGTGGGGCTGATGTCATTGTTTGGGATGAAACGCCGGCGCGGCTTGATCGTGCCCGTGAGCTTGGGTTTGAAGTTGAGGACCTCAAGCTTGCTGATTGGGCAAGTTTTTCTTGCTTGGCTTTATCGCCAGGAGTGCCATTAACGCATCCAGAGCCACATTGGACTGTGCAAAAAGCGCAAGAGGCCCGTGTGCCGGTGATTGGGGATACTGAACTTTTCTTTCAAGAATTTTTAGTCAGAGGTCACCGAGATAAAGTTTTGGTGATCACAGGCACAAATGGCAAATCCACCACGACGGCATTGACCACTCATATTTTAAAAGAAGCGGGTGAGCGGGCAGTGATGGGGGGGAATATTGGGTTCGGCGTGCTGGACTTGCCTGATTTTGGGTCGGAGACGATCTATGTGCTTGAGATGTCATCTTATCAAATTGATCTCACGCTTTCGCTTGCCCCTACTGGTGCGGCGCTTTTGAATATTAGCCCCGATCATATTGACCGTCATGGCAGTGTTGAACATTATGCTGAGGTGAAATCGCGGGTGTTTGATCAGCTTGATGGGGCCGGACGCGGCATTATATCCATTGATGATGAGTATTGTCATGCAATAGCGGCCCGGTTGGAAACTCATGCAAATGTGATGTTGGTTGGATCAAAAGGGGATCTGCCAAATGGAGCCCGGTTGGTTGATCGTGGGTTTGTTCTTTATGAAAATGGTGTTGAGGGGAAGTGCATTGATCTTAGCACTGCTCCTAGTTTGCGCGGCGGGCACAATGCTCAAAATGCAGCTTTTTCTTATTTGCTTAGTACATTGGTCAGCGACAATCATGATGGGTTGCTTGCAGGTTTTGAGAGCTTTCCTGGGTTGGCGCACCGGGGCCAAGTGATTGGACGGTATCGGGGGGATGGCGATCAAAATTTGTTGTTTGTGAATGATTCTAAGGCCACGAATGCAGAGGCTAGCGCGATGGCTTTGGCCAGTTATGATGAGATTTATTGGATCGTAGGTGGGCAAGCAAAGACGGGGGGGATTGAACCTTTAAAAGACGCTTTTGGGTCGGTCAAAAAAGCGTTTCTTTTTGGGGAGAGTGTGCCTGATTTTTCTCAGACTTTACAAACAAGCGGGGTTGATTTTGAGGTTTGCGACGATGTTCAGTTGGCCACAAAACGTGCCTTTGAAGTGGCTTGTGAGCAAGCGGTGGGTGAGGCGGCCATTTTGTTGTCACCAGCTGCTGCCAGTTTTGATCAGTTTAAGAATTTTGAGGAGCGCGGTCAGGCATTTTCATGTGCTGTTGGGGCGCTTGGCGGCGATGTTCTCTTCAAACTTTAAATGAAGACTTTAGATATGATCGTTAAGTAAGGAGACCTGTAAATGGTGCTGTCGCGTTCAGAGCGAAGCCATTTAACTGAGTGGTGGTTTACCATTGATCGCTCGGTATTGGGCTTGGTTTGCCTGTTGTTGATTATTGGTTTGGTTATGTTGCTCTCTGCAAGTCCGCCTGTGGCCATTCGGTATGGGCTAGAGCCGTTCTATTTTGTCAAAAGACAGATGGTGTTTGCGCTTTTGGGCGTCGGCGTATTGCTTGGGGTTTCTTTTTTAAGTCCTTTAAACGTTCGCCGGTTGGCGCTGGTGTTGTTTATATTCTCTATTGTGGCCTTGATCGGGGTTTTGTTGTTTGGCCCGGAGTTGAATGGTGCCAAGCGTTGGATACGGTTTTTTGGCATGTCCTTGCAACCATCAGAGCTTATGAAGCCATCTTTCATTGTTTTAACGGCTTGGGCTTTTTCTGAAGGTTTGAAGCGGCGCGATGTTCCGGCTTATTTTATGGCCAGTGGGTTTTATGGGCTTTGTGTTGTGTTGTTAATTTTGCAACCTGATTTTGGCCAGACCTTGCTGTTAACGGCGACATGGGTGGGTATGTTTTTTTTGGCTGGCTTGGCGTGGGGCTGGGTTTTGTTTTTCTTTTTGGCGGGGATTGCCGCTTTGTTTTTGGCCTATTATTTACTCCCCCATGTGGCAGCGAGAATTAATCACTTTTTAGATCCTTTGGGCGAGAGCTACCAGATTGAGCGGGCGTTGCAAGCGTTTCGTGATGCCGGTTGGTTTGGCCGGGGCCCGGGTGAGAGTAGCTTGGCTGAACAATATTTGCCTGATGCTCATAATGATTTTATTTTTGCCGCCATTGCCGATGAATTTGGTGTGTTTGCTTGTTTGTTATTGCTTTTGATTTATGCAGGCATCGTATTTTTGAGCTTACTAAGGGTGCGCCGTCATACTGATGGGTTTATCAGGTTGGCTGTCAGTGGATTGATGTTATTGTTTGCTTTGCAAATATCGATTCATATGAGTGTGAATTTGGGAATGATCCCAGCTAAGGGGATGACCTTGCCGTTGATTTCCTATGGAGGGACGTCTTTGATAGGGACTTGTCTTTTATTGGGGGTAACAATCGCACTGACAAGATCAGGCGTTAAAAATCAGATCTAATCAACGGGATTTTGGAGTAAGGCTTTAATTATGTCAAAACAGATATTATTGGCAGCTGGTGGCACCGGGGGGCATTTGTTCCCCGCTTTTGCATTGTGCGAAGAGTTGGTTGATCGCGGTGTTGATGTGCATATTGTTAGTGATGAACGGGTTGATCAGTTTCGTGATCAAACGGTTGCGAGCGATATGCATGTGGTGCCTTCTGCAACATTAAAAAGCAAATCACCTCTTGGTGTGGCTAAGACGAGCATGACGCTAGCGCGCGGGGTATTTGCTGCGCGAACCTTGTTGAAAAAAATCAAACCTGATTTTGTATTGGGGTTTGGGGGGTATCCAACTTTTCCTCCTTTAATTGGCGCTCGGTTGATGTCCATACCTTGTGGGTTGCATGACCAGAATGCGGTTATGGGGCGGGCCAATCGGCTTTTGGCAGCCAGAGTGAATGTTATTGCGACCTCGTTTGCTCATGTGAAATATTTGCCTCCAAAGTTGTCCTCTAAAGTGACAATGACGGGGAACCCGGTGCGCAAAAAAGTATTGGCAGTTAAAGATGTGCCTTATCCTCATTTTGATGATGGCATCCGTGTTTTGATTTTTGGGGGCTCGCAGGGGGCGCGGTTTTTCTCTGACTTTTTTCCTGACGCTTTGGTTGACCTTGATCCAGTTTTGCGATCGCGGCTTAGTGTTGTTCAACAATGCCGGGTAGAAGATGTGGATCGGGTCAAAGATATTTATGCGCGCGCTGGCATTAAGGCCCATTGCGCTGCCTTTTTTGATGATTTGCCGTTACAGATGGCTAAAGCGCATTTGGTTCTTTGCCGTTCTGGGGCTTCTAGTGTGGCTGAGTTGGCGGTTTGTGGGCGCCCTGCCATAATGGTGCCATTGCCGCATGCTTTGGATCAAGATCAATTGTTAAATGCTCAATCTTTGGTTGATGCTGGGGCAGGATGGGTTGTTTCTCAAGATGAATTAGATAAAAAAAGCTTTTTAGAGCAAATTAGCGTGCTTTTTGCACAGCCCGAAGACTTGCAAAAAAGAGCAAATACTGCCAAATCCTTAGGACAGCCCGATGCTGTGGTGCGTTTGGCTGATTTGGTGCTTGGGTCTATTTGAAGATCGGGAACGACTTGATGAATGGATTCTACGATAAATTAGGTGTGCTCGCGATTTTTAAGAACCTAACATCATAGTTTGTCAGCGTCATTTTTAACGTTTGATTTGTCTATTTAAGAAAGAGTTATGTATGAAGTTGCCAAAACAGATTGGACCTTTGCATTTTGTTGGGATGGGCGGCATTGGTATGAGTGCGATTGCTCAGGTGTGTCTTGCCTTAGGCTATCAGGTGCAAGGCAGTGATTTAAGTGCGAATGCCAATGTAGAGCGGCTTGTGGGCTTGGGGGCTAAAGCTTTTGTTGGGCATGAGGGCGGCCATGTTACAGGAGCTGGAGTGTTGGTGGTCTCTAGCGCCATTAAATCTGATAACCCTGAATTGGTTGCGGCGCGGAGCGCTGGCATTCCGATTGTGTTGCGCGCGGAGATGTTGGCTGAATTGATGCGGCTTAAATCTTCTATAGCGATTGCAGGTACCCACGGCAAAACGACCACAACGTCTTTGATGGCCTCTGTGTTGGTGGCTGGCGGGGTTGACCCGACCGTGATTAATGGGGGCATTATTGAGGCGTTTGGCTCGAATGCCCGGGTGGGCACTGGTGAATGGTTGGTGGCTGAAGCGGATGAATCTGATGGTAGTTTTTTAAAATTGCCTTGCCAGATTGGGGTGATTACCAATATTGACCCCGAGCATATGGAACATTATGGCGACTTTGATGGCGTTAAGGCGGCGTTTGCGCAATTTGTTGAACAGATCCCTTTTTATGGCTTTACGCTTGCGGGCATTGATCACAGTGTGGTGCGTGAACTTGTGGATAATATCAGGTCATCAAGTGGGTTATCGTCGCGCCGGTTGTTGACTTATGGTGTGGATGAGAGTGCCGATGTTCGGCTGATTAATTGTGAGCTGGGGGCCGGCGATGTGCGGTTCGATGTGCAATTGTCTAACAAAATGAGGGGCGGCGCCCAGACTTTGAGTGGGTTTCATTTGCCGCTGCCTGGGGAATATAATGCGCTCAATGCTGTCGCTTCGATTGCCGTTGCCCATGAAATCGGGGTTAAGGTTGAGGGGCTTGTGCGCGGTTTGTCTGAATTTGGCGGGGTGAAGCGGCGTTTTAGCCATGTGGGGTCCCTTGGTGATGTGTCGTTTTATGATGATTATGCGCATCATCCTGTAGAGATAAATTCAGTTTTGGGCGCGGCCAAAATGACCACAAAAAGAAATGTTATCGCGATTATGCAACCGCATCGTTATTCGCGGTTGAAATGTCATTTTGATGAGTTTCAGGCCTGTTTTGAACAAGCTGATATTGTGATTATGGCCCCTGTGTTTGCCGCTGGTGAGCTGCCGTTGGAAGGGTTTGATCATAAAACTTTGGGTGCTGGTGTGAAAGCGCGGGGACAAGAGGTGCATTTCATTGAAGATGAAAGCGAATTGGTGGGGCTGGTGCGTAAATTAGCCGGGCCGGGTGATTTGGTTATTGGTTTGGGGGCTGGGTCTATTTCTGCCTGGATGAATGGGCTTCCTGCTGCCTTGAGACAAATTGCTGCTTAAAAGAAGTTGCCGGTTCCGGCTTAAAAGAGAGCTTGCGATCGGCAATTTGGTCATTGGGTGTTTTTGTTTGGCTAAATAGTTTGTTTTTGTAAACTTTTTATTGTCCCAATGGCAGTACTCTTTTCATTGTTCGGTTATAGGCGTTAATCACATTCGTTTGTGTGGAGATGTTGATGGTGTTTGAGGATTTTTCTGAGGTGTTTTTGGCAGCCATGCCAGAGCTGCGTGGGCGTTTGAAGGCCAATGCACTTATGTCTGATATAACTTGGTTTCGTGTGGGGGGGGCAGCCCAACTTTTATACACGCCGGCTGACGAAGATGACCTTGCTTATTTTTTTAAAAACAAACCTACTGATTTATCTGTTGATTTGCCCATTACAGTGATTGGGCTTGGCTCTAATTTGTTGGTGCGAGATGGCGGTATACCAGGAATTGTCATCCGGTTGGGGCGTGGGTTTAACCAAATTGAACCTTTGGATAATCACCGTATTTTGGTGGGGGCAGCCGTGCCTGATATGAAACTGGCACGTGGGGCCGCGGATCATGGCATTGCCGGTTTGAGTTTTTACCGGGGCATCCCAGGTTCGATTGGGGGGGCTTTGCGGATGAATGCAGGGGCGCATGGAGGAGAGACGCGTGATTTTCTGGTTGAGGCAAGGGCTGTCGACTTTGAAGGAAACGTTCATAATTTTAGCGTAAAAGAGATGGGGCATAGCTATCGAAATTGTAGCTTGCCTAAATTTTATGTTTTTACGTCTGCGGTTTTTCAAGGAAAGCAGGGCACTCCTGAAGAAATTGAAAAAGCGAACCAGGAGGTGGTTGATTACCGAGAAGAAAAGCAACCGGTTAAAGACCGAACCGGGGGCAGCACGTTTAAGAATCCAGACGGGTATAGTTCTTGGAAGTTAATTGATGAAGCCGGTTGTCGCGGTTTGAATGTTGGCGGTGCGCGGGTTTCAACCAAACATTGTAATTTTTTAATCAATGAGGGTGACGCGAGCGCTACGGATATAGAGCGGCTAGGTGAGACTGTACGTAAACGTGTATTTGAAAATAGCGGTATTAAGCTTGAGTGGGAAATTAAACGACTTGGGATAGCTGAGGTGATGGGAGAGGATTTAGCACTATGACGATTGATAAACGCCATGTCTGTGTCTTGATGGGGGGGGTATCTGGTGAGCGCGATGTGAGTTTGGAAAGTGGTAAGGCATGCGCGACAGCACTGCGCGGCGAAGGACACCAAGTAAGCGAGCTTGATGTTGGCGCCGATGTGGTAGAGAGATTGCTCTCTATTAAACCTGATGTGTGTTTCAATGCCTTGCATGGGCCTTATGGTGAAGATGGCTGTATTCAAGGCTTGCTGGAGATTATGAAAATTCCTTACACCCATTCTGGGGTGTTAGCCTCGGCTGTGGCGATGGATAAGCTGGCGACAAAAAAAGCTCTTACGCAAGCGGGGATGCCGTTCGCGAGCGATAAAGTGGTTGCACGAGGAGAGGCTGCATTGGGACATCTTATGTCACCTCCTTACGTGATAAAGCCGATTGCAGATGGATCTAGTGTTGGAATTTTTGTTGTTGGTGAAGATGCTTTGGCACCGCCGGGAGAAGAAATTTTAGCCGCTGGGGATGAAAAAGATGAATTGTTAATGGAAGAATTTATCCCTGGTCTTGAGCTGACATGTGCTGTGTTAGGAGATCGCGCCCTTGATGTTTTGGAAATTCGTCCCTCTGGGGGCCATGAATTTTATGATTATGGTGCAAAATATGAATTGGGCGGGTCTGAACATATCTTACCGGCTGAAATTTCCCCAGATATTTATCAAATCATACAGAAATGGACACTTATAGCTCATCGCACGCTTGGGTGCCGCGGTATTAGCCGGTCTGATTTTCGGTATGACCCAGAAAATGAACGGCTCATTTTTCTTGAGGTGAACACTCAGCCGGGGATGACGCAGACATCGCTGGTGCCGGAAATGGCTGCGCATGCGGGGTGGAACTTTGAAGAATTAGTGAATTTTCTTGTGGAGGATGCCTCTTGCAACAGGTAACCAAAAAAGGGACAAAAATTTCAGGTGATACAGCTGTGTCGCGGGAATTGCCGTCTATTGGTTGTTATGTTAAAGATGAATTTGCCCAGGAATTTCAAGTTCAATCTAGCGTCCATGTGCCTCGCGCTAAAGCTGGTAAGGGGCCGCGCTTTGGCCAACTTATATTGGTTATGGGCTTGATTGCTGGAGCTGGTCTGTGGTTTGGGTTCCATCGCAATGCAGCGTCAGATTTCAAACCATGGCAAAGCATTAAGGAGCTGACCCATCAGGTTTTTTTGAATGTTAAGTTCCCTGTTGAGCAGGTTCATATTGTGGGCCATAAATATACAAAAGAACAGGCCATCATAAATCAGTTGGGGCCTATATGGGATCAGTCTTTGCTTGCCTTGAATAGTGGTGAAGTGCAAAGCGAAATTGAGAAATTGCCCTGGGTTAAAAAGGCGATTGTTGAACGTGCTTTTCCCAATGGGCTTAATATTTTTGTAACAGAACGGGTGCCAATAGGGCGGTGGTTAACGCTCAATAATCGATATGTTTTTGATAAAGATGGGGTTGTCATTGAGAAAATTGATGTTGGTGCCCATATCAATTTGCCAATATTTGAAGGTGGTGGTGCGCCATTGGAGGGGGCTCAGTTACTAGAGACCTTAAACAAATTTGATGATTTGCGCCCTTTCTTTGTTCGTTTTAGGCGGAAGGATCAAAGGCGGTGGTCATTGATCTTAAAAGATGGAATGCAGATTTTATTACCTGAAAAGCAGATGGCGCGTGGTTTAAGCCGGCTTCGGGCGTTGCAAATACAGCACAATATCTTGGCTAAAGACTTGGTTGTTATTGATTTGCGGCTTGATGATAGGGTCACGTTAAGGCCTAAAAAGGGAGGAAAATTAAAAGTCCTTTCTACACTTGAGGATCTTGGTGCAAAGAGTAAACTTAAGATTGATTCTCAATCAATTCATAGTGATGGAATTTAGCGGGGTTGCTTATTAAGTGTTTCAACGGGGAAAACAAACGAAAAGACAAGGCTCTCGGGTTAGCGTGCTTGATCTTGGAACCAGTAAATTCACCTGCTTAATCGGTGAATGGGTTGAAGATGCGCCGGCATCAGGGGCGCCGTTGGGCGCTTTTTTAAAGGTGGTCGGTGTTGGGCATCAACGCGCACGCGGTATGAAGGCTGGTGTTCTTGTTGATTTAGATGCCGCCGAAATGGCTGTGCGTGATGTGGTTTCACAAGCCGAGAAACAGGCCGGAGAACAGATCGATAATCTGGTGGTTGCTGTTTCTTGTGGGCGGTTGCGCTCTTTGAATTTTTCAACGTCCGTTGGACTTGATGGGGCGGTTATTAAACAATCGCATATTGATGAAGTCATGGTTGCTGGGCGTGATTACGCTGCCGATGATGGGCGCGCGGTTTTGCACCTTATGCCGCTTGGCTTCACTTTGGATGATGTCACAGGTGTTGCTGATCCGTTGAATTTGGTTGGTGATTTGCTTGAGCTTGATTTGCATGCCGTTACAGCTGATGTGTCTCCGTTGAAAAACATTGCCCTTTTGCTTGACCGGTGTCATTTGCGCGCCGCTCGGATGATGGCTTCTTCTTATATGAGTGCACTTGCTGTTACTGATAGTAGTGAAATTGAGCTTGGTACCACTGTGATTGATATTGGCGGGGGGACTACAAAGTTAGCATTGTTTGCAAATGGTTACTTTGTTCATTCTGATGCATTGGCCGTGGGCGGGGATTTAATTTCTTATGAAATTGCGCAAAGCTTGAATTGTCCTTTGCAGGAAGCTGAGCGGATTAAAGTGCTTTATGGCTCAGCTTTAGGTGCTCAAAATATGGCTGAAGGGGGCGAGCAGGGCCGTTTGATCAGCTATTCCATTGTTGGAGAGGGGAATGTGGCTGAGGGGCAAATTTCTCCAGAGCAGCTGTGTGATATTATTAGGCCACGGGTTCAGCATATTTTGTCTTTGGTTCAAGAACGCCTTAATAATAGCGGATTTGGGGCGCATTCTGGACAAAGGATGATTTTGACGGGTGGGGGAAGCCAATTGAATGGGATCGCTGAGTTTGCCTCTGAGATTTTTGGTAAACCAGTGCGCATTGGTGCGCCGCCTGCTATTGAGGGAATTTCAAAAGAGATCTTAACGCCAGCTTTTGCAAGCTCTATAGGGTTGTTTGAGGGGCTTTTAAGTTATGATTTAGCCGATGAAGCTTTGTTTAAACAAGCGCGTCGGATGCATCAAAATGGCTATTGGGCACGTATGGGAGCGTGGCTGAAAGAAAGTTTTTAAGGGTTCCTTCTCAGGTGTTTATTTCTGTTTAGGGATTTATCGTGCGAATCAGTTAAATTAATAAAATGCTTCTTTTATTGAGGCGGGGAATAAGATGAATTCAAGTCACCATCATTTTCAAGAATTACAACCGCGCATCATTGTTATGGGTGTTGGCGGCGCTGGCGGGAATGCGGTTAATAATATGATCGCTTCAGGTTTGCAGGGCGTTGAATTTGTTGCGGCGAATACTGATGCGCAAGCCTTGTCTATGTCTGGGGCTGATGTGCGTTTTCAGCTTGGTGCAAACTTAACTGAAGGGCTTGGTGCTGGCTCTAATCCTGAAATTGGTGAAGGTGCTGCAGAAGAAGTTTTAGATGAGATGCGCCAATTGTTAGAAGGCGCGCATATGATTTTTGTGGCTTGTGGCATGGGTGGTGGCACAGGTACGGGCGCTGCGCCAGTGGTGGCGCGAATTGCTCAGGAAATGGGCGTTTTAACTGTTGGTGTTGTGACCAAGCCCTTTCATTTTGAAGGGCGTCGGCGGATGCGGATTGCAGAAGCTGGGATTGAGCAATTGCGCCAACATGTTGACACGATGATTGTTATTCCTAACCAAAATCTATTTCGTTTGGCGAATGAGCAAACAACATTTGCTGATAGTTTTCAGCTTGCTGATCAGGTGCTTAATTCAGGTGTAGCTTGTGTTACAGACCTGATTATGAAGGAAGGTTTGATCAATTTAGATTTTGCCGATGTTAAAACTGTTATCACTGAAATGGGCGCCGCAGTGATGGGTACTGGCATGGCTGAAGGGGAAAATCGTGCCGATCGCGCTGCAGAAGAAGCGATTTCAAATCCTTTGATTGATGATATTTCACTCGCTGGTGCGAAGGGTTTGCTGATTTCTATCTCTGGTGGTCATGATATGACTTTGTTTGAGGTGGATGAGGTTGCTAGCCGAATTCGCAGTGAGGTTGATCCTGATGCGAATATCATTGTTGGGGCGACTTTTGATGATCATTTGCAAGGTTATTTACGGGTTTCTTTAGTGGCTTCTGGGTTAAATCATGCTCATCCTAAATCTATGCACGAAGAAGCTGACCGGGTGCGCATGGAGCAAGATAGTAAATTAGAACAAGAGGGTTTGGCATCTCAGAACTCAGGGCAGAATCCTGGTTTGAATGATCGCCTGAAAGAACTGGAAACTGGCCCCGATGGGCGCTTTGTACAGCCTGGCGGGCGGTTGGTCGCGCAAGATGGTGCTAGCGGTCATGGACACAGAGTGCAAGGCCAAGGCGGCCATGGTCAGCCGGGAGATGGTCAGCTGAGAGATGGTCAGGAGAAAAAAGGTCAGGTTCAGATTAAGAATAAACCACCACGCTTTATGAGTGATGGGATGAATGCTTCAATTGGTGACCAAGGACGTTTGGAGCCTCATGCCCCTGCACATGGGCGCGGTGGTGATGTGGCGATGGGGGATGAATTTGTCCCTGGCGCGCCACAAACTGTTCACCGGTCTTTGCGCCGCATGCCTAATATTGATGAATTTCCTGTGACAGGGCAAGCTGAAATGAGGGCTTATGAGGCTGCGCCTACAGCTCATGGTGTTGTTGCCCAAAAGAAAAAGGTTGGTTTTTTTGATCGGATTACCGGGCGCAACCGGGCTCAAACAAATAATGAGCAGCCAGAGGTAAAGTCTGTGCGTGGCGCTGAGCCTGAAATTGAACAAAGGCCAGAACAAGTGGGAGAGCCCGTTTTTCGTGATGCTCATGGTAACCGCCCGCCAGCGCCGACACCGGTACCTGCATCTGCGATTGTTGGTGATGCCGCTTTAGGTGGACAGGGCGGGGTCATTGGACAGGGCGGTGTGGTTGGTCAGGGTAGTGTCCCTTATGGTGAGCCAATGAAACCAGCTTCACCTTATCATAATCCACCAGTTAACCCATCTATTCAGCCTTTACCACCGCAAGATTCCGTGCGAGACGGAGAGGTTGCTCAACCACAAGGTGGGGGGCGGCCAGATGAGCGCTACCCAACTCTTGAGATACATAAAGTGCCACCGGTAAATTTGGGTATGGATGATGATGAGCCGATTACGGACATTCCTCCTTTCTTAAGAAAGACTCAAAATAAGGGGTAATCTTTGTTTTTGAGTTCTGAGCTTTACGTTTTTATGGGGTTGGCTGCCTGTAAAACTAGATTCTTTCCTTAAAATTCATTTAAATCAACGTCTTATGGTCAGTAACAGACTGTAAGAAACCGTGATTTGTATTGGTGAGGCCGGCTGGGTTATGTTTAATAAATAATAAAGTCGTGAACTTTTGTGTTTCGTTTCCGATTGAAATTATTAAAAGATTTATAAAATCAGCTGACTGATTTTCTTTTGATGGTTTCATTATAGATCTGTTTTGTTGTTTAGAACAGTTTTGCTCTTTGGGGCAGACGCTCAGATAAAAGATCGTATTCATACGGCGCTAATGAGTGGATTTATAGTTTTATAATTGGTTGTGAATTTTGAAAAAGTTAAATGGCTAGTTAAAAGATTGTATTGTTGGGGGGCTCCAAGATTACAAGTTGAACTTATGAGGCGTCATATAGTTCTATGTGTTCTGGGTGTCTAGATAAGACAGGTTAAATAGAGGGTGCACTCTTATGAGTAATTCTTTTGATAAGTTTGACGGCAGTGGATTTAAGGACGATTCTGAACTTAATGGTGGTTTGGATATTAATGACGCTAATGACGAAATTTTATCTTCATATTTAAATGAAAGCCGGACTTCAGGAAGTCCTTATCTTGGCGCGAAACAAACCACAATACGTTCTTCCATTCGCTTGGACGGTGTGGGTGTTCATTCTGGGGCGCCTGTTTCTATTGTGCTGCATCCCAGTGAGATAAATAGTGGTATTCGTTTTTCTGTTACGCATTCAAATAAAGACATTGAAATTAAAGCACACTGTCAATTTATTGATAGTTTAACTCTGTGTACTGTTTTGAGCAGCGAATGCGGGGTTTGTGTTGCGACGGTTGAACATTTAATGGCAGCGCTTCGCGGACTGTCTATTGATAATGTTTTGGTTGAAATTAATAATGGTGAAGTGCCAATTATGGATGGCAGCGCCTCTCCATTTGTGCGCGCGATTGAAGACGCTGGTATTCGCGAGCTTGATGCGCCGCGCCGTTTTATTAAGGTTTTGAAACCTGTTCGTGTGGAAGAGAATGGGTGTTGGGGTGAGTTGTTGCCTTATAATGGATTTCGTCTTGAAGTCGAAATTGATTTTGAGACGCCTGTTATTGGCCGCCAAAAATTTACATCTGATATTAACCCAGGGATTTTTCGTGAAGAGTTAGCCCGTGCTAGAACATTTGGCTTTATGGCTGATGTGGAACAATTATGGGCTGCAGGGCGCGCACTTGGCGCTTCGCTCGATAATACAGTGGCCATTGATGATGGTAAAATATTGAATAGTGAAGGCTTGCGATATAGCGATGAGTTTGTTCGTCACAAAGCGCTTGATGCGGTCGGTGATTTGGCTCTTTCTGGATATCCGTTGCTTTGTTCTTATAAATCTTATCGTGGTGGGCATGCTCTGAATGCAAAAGTTTTGCAAAGATTGCTTGCTGATAAAGACGCTTGGAGCTATGTAGATGCACCTTCTATGCCGTCTAAGGCTAATGTGCGTTACCCAACTGATTTGAGTGTTGATCAACATAGCCAAGATGTTGGTCTTATGGCGGTTGCTCATTTTGCTGCTGATAAAAACTAAAATGAATTTGTTATAACGACAATTTGATTGAAAATTTTGTATGAGGGTGGGTATTTATTTATCTGCCCTCTCTTCTTTTGATAATTTACTTATGTATTTTATAGATTTACCTTAAGTTTGATTGTTTGTTAAAAGAACCCGAATGGTTAGATTTATCATCGCCTTTGGGGGTGAAATTTCTTATAATGAGGCATAGAATCTCCACATTCATGGTGTTTTTATATGTTAAGTTGCGTTATATGGGATTGTGCTGGGCTAGTCTTTGGGTTTTCCTCTTTTTAGAAATTGATGTTCTTTAAAGCTATGTCCTTTTTTAGACTTGTAGATTTTAGAGAAGTTGAGCCTATTTCGTATAATTTTGAAACTATGATGCAGACTTATGTTTTACTTATTTCCTTTGGGGGAGTTTATTGTGAGCTTTAAGCGTTTCGCTTTGGTTTTTTTGATGATTTGCCTTCCGTCTTTAAGCGGTTGTTCTTCATCTATGGGTGATATTGGCTCTTCAGTTGGTTCATTGGGCGGCTGGTTTGGCGGCGATAATAAAGAATTTTTGGATCCTGAACAGGTTGAGCCTGCTGCAAAACTATATGGTGAAGCGGACCAGTTGCTTACAGCTGGTAAGTATGGTGAAGCCGCTAAGAAATTTGAAGATGTTGATCGTTTGCACCCTTATTCTCCTTATGCGCGTAAATCTATCGTGATGTCAGCTTTTTCTAATTATAAGAATCGAAGCTATACTGAGGCAATTGCGGCTGGACGACGTTATCGCTCTTTGCATCCTGGCACGAAGGAATCTGCTCTTGCTCAGCATGTGATTGCGATGTCTTATTATGATCAGATTGCTGATGCTAAGCGTGATCAAAAAAGAACAAAGAAAGCCTTGGAATCTCTGGAGACTTTGGTGCGCCGTTATCCTAATTCACGTTATGCTGGTGACGCTCGTAATCGCATTCGGATTGCAAGAGATGTTTTGGCTTCAGCAGATATGAATGTTGGGCGCTATTATTTGAACCGAAAAAACTATTTGGCCTCTATCATCCGGTTTAAGTCTGTGGTGAAAAATTATCAAACAACCAAACATGTTGAAGAAGCTTTGGCACGTATAGCTGAAGCTTATATGGCGCTTGGCATTGCCTCTGAAGCGCAAACGGCTGGCGCTATTTTGGGCCATAACTTCCCTGACTCGCCATGGTATAGAGATACGTATGCATTGTTGAAATCTGGTGGTTTAGAACCACGTGAGAATAATGGGTCTTGGCTTTCTAAAACGTGGGACAGCACTGTGAACAGTCTGAAAATTTAAGATTTCTCATCGTTCTTCATTTTTGGATTTAAGAGAACTTAAGGGTTAGACCAAGGCGATAAATATCAGCTTTTGTTCTGGGCTAATTTAAATATATGTTTTATTGATAAACGCGGTGTTTTTTAGCCGCGTTTTTTTATGGAAATGGGAGCTTTGTTTGTGAGTGTTGCGCTTAAAACTGTTGATGCTTTAACGCTTGATGAAGCGCGCTTGGAGTTGGTGCGGTTAGCCAAGCTCATTGGCTATCATGATGAGTTGTATCACCGCCAAGATGCCCCTGAGATTAGCGATGGTGATTATGATGCTTTGCGCGTTCGCAATGAAGCGATAGAGGGGCGTTTTCCAGATTTGGTTTTGTCTAATAGCCCTAGTTTATCGGTGGGGACGAAACCCTTAGAAGGGTTTGAGAAAGCTCCACATCTTGTTCCGATGCTTTCCTTGGGAAATGGATTTTCAAAAGATGACATTGCTGATTTTTTAGATCGCGTGCGCCGTTTTTTGAATATGGAAGAGGGCGCCGAACTGGCTGTGGTGGCTGAGCCTAAAATTGATGGGCTATCAATTTCTCTTTCTTATGAGCAGGGTGTTTTGGTGCGGGCTGCAACGCGCGGTGATGGGCAAGTTGGGGAGAATGTGACAGCCAATGTGCGCACTATTAATGAGATCCCGCATACATTAAAGGGCAAAAATCTGCCAGACTCTCTAGACGTGCGCGGTGAAATTTATATGGCGCATGAAGATTTTGAGATCTTGAATGCCAATCAGTTAGAGCGCGGGGCAAAAGTATTTGCCAATCCGCGCAATGCGGCGGCTGGTTCTTTGCGCCAACTTGATAGCTCAGTTACAGCTCAAAGAGTGTTGAAATTTTTTGCTTATAGTGTCGCTGAGCCGAATAAATTGGCATTGGAAACTCACTTTGAGATTTTGTCTGCTTTTGAAAGCTGGGGCTTTCCTATCAATCCATTGACGAAGCTTTGTCATAATGTTGATGAGTTGATGGCGGTTTATGAAGGGATTGAGAAGACCCGCGCGTCACTTGGCTATGACATTGATGGGGTGGTTTATAAGGTTGACAATCTTGGTTTGCAAAACCGGCTTGGATTTGTATCGCGCGCGCCGCGCTGGGCGATTGCGCATAAATTTGCAGCTGAAAAAGCTGTAACCCAATTGGAGGCAATTGAAATTCAGGTGGGGAGAACGGGGGCGTTGACACCCGTTGCTAAATTAAAACCAGTAACAGTGGGCGGGGTTGTCGTGGCCAGTGCCAATTTGCACAATGAAGATGAAATTGCGCGTAAAGATGTCCGGGTGGGAGATTGGGTCGTTGTGCAACGGGCTGGCGATGTAATCCCGCAGGTGGTTGAGGTTGTTCTTGATAAGCGTGAGGGTGGATTGGAGCCTTTTGAGTTTCCTACCATTTGCCCGGCTTGTGGGTCACGTGCGTTGCGCGCGATTGATCCTAAAACTTTAAAAGAAGATGCGGTGCGCCGGTGTAGCGGTGATTTCATTTGTCCGGCGCAAGTTGTCGAACGTTTGAAACATTTTGTTTCGCGCAATGCCTTTGATATTGAGGGCTTGGGCATTAAACAGATTGAGGCGTTTTACAATGAGGGGCGGGTGATGGCCCCGGTAGATATTTTTACGTTAGAGACGCGAGATAAGCGCAGTGTTAAACGTTTGAAAAACGCAGAAGGCTGGGGGGATAAATCGGCAGCTAACCTTTGGGATGCGATTGAGGAGCGGCGTATCATTGGGCTTGATCGGTTTGTTTATGCACTGGGCATTCGTCATGTGGGAGAGACCACGGCGCGCGATTTGGCGCGCCATTATGGTGATGTTGAGCAGTGGCTTGAGCAGATGGTGGAGGCGGGTGATCAAGACAGTGTCGCTTTTCTAGAACTGAATAATATTGATGGCATTGGCGCGGTGGTGGCACAAAGTCTTGTGGCTTTTTTCCAAACAGAGCAAAGTGTTGCCCAAGTGCGTGCGTTGCTTGAGCAGGTGATCGTTGAACCTGTTGTGTTTGAAGAGGTTGTCTCACCAGTGAGTGCAAAAACGGTGGTCTTTACTGGCAAGCTTGAAGTGATGAGCCGGGGGGAGGCAAAGGCACAGGCTGAACGTTTGGGGGCGAAAGTGGCAGGGTCTGTATCGGGTAAAACAGATATTTTGGTTGCTGGGCCTGGTGCGGGCTCTAAGTTAAAAAAGGCGCAAGAACACGGCGTTGAGGTGTTGAGTGAGCAAGAATGGATTGATCTTGTGAAAGGTTGATCTATAGCCATTCTGGTTTTGGGGTGTCTAGTCCGGTCATATGGGCTAATGCTTTGGAGCGAATAGACGGGATTTTTAGGGCGAGTGGGGCCACGTAATTTAACATAAAATCAAAAGCGAAGTTGGGTGAAGTGATCTGCTTTGTTTGTTGTTGTGTGAATTGGAGGACTTGTTTGCCAATAGGATGGCGCATTTGAGTGTATTTATCTTGGCGCTCTTTAGATAAAAGATAAGCCAAAGTGGCCCCATCCTCGATGCCTAAGTTCATGCCGCGTCCCCCTGCTGGTGAGTGAATGTGCGCTGCATCACCGGCTAAAAATGCGTTGCCTTGTTGGTAATTTAAAACTTGGCGATAGCTGATTTTAAATGATGATTGCCAAGTGATTTCTTTAATTTTCATGCCTTCAGGTAAATTGTTTAGCATATCTTTATGTGATGAAACGAGGCGGCCATGGTTTTTTCCTAGGGGGAAAAAAGCTACTGGGCCCTGCGAGGTTAAGGTGAGGACAGCCTGATCAAAAGGGTGCGGCCAGTTGCTTAATTCAATGTCGGCGAGGCTCCATTGATCATCGATGCTTTCACCGTCAAAAGGGATGTCTAGAGCTTTGCGTACGGTTGAATGGGCTCCATCAGCGCCAACAATGATCTTTGTTGTTATTTGTTTTTTGTGTTCTTTTTCTTGTAAATTGCATAAAAATCCTGAAGGGGTGTTTTTTAAAGTTGTCAAAGAGGTATGCCAGTTAATATTGATGTCTTGTTCTTTTAAAGCGTCAATTAATATTTCTTCGGTGCGTGATTGAGCAAGTGCCAGAATGAAATTGTAGTGATGGGGAAGATCATTGAGGTTTAAATGAAGGCGGGTGCGCTGGTTTTTCCTTATCAAGATGCCATTGATTTTATTACCCGCTTGAATGAGGCGCCCTGTAATGCCAGAGGGCTCAAAAATATCGAGTGTGCGCGCATGAATGGCCAATGCCCGGCTCTCAGATGTTGGAATGTCATCATTGTCTATGATTAGGGGAGTGAGGCCGCGCCGGTTAAGCTCAATGGCTGTTGTTAAGCCAACAGGGCCGGCGCCGACGATTAGGTAAGGTGTGCTTTGTACCGACATGAGACTATGCCTCTGGTTTCTTCAGACTTTGCGTGCCTTGTTTTCATAATAGCATGTTTATTTTAAGGGCGTCGTTGCTTCTTTTAACCAGCTCTTTTGAGCCCCTTTTAGATGTTTGCCAATGGTTTTCCAGACCGTGCGATGATAGGCATTGAGCCATTTAATTTCAGTTTTTGTTAGCAGTTCGCTCTCGATTAAATTTTGGTCGAAGGGAGCAAGAGTGAGGGTTTCGAAATGCATCATAGGGTGTTCACCGCCTGAAATTTCTTCTGGCTCAGTTATCAGTTCGAGGTTTTCAAGACGGATGCCATAAGCGCCTTCTCTGTAATAGCCAGGCTCATTTGATAGGACCATGCCGGGCTCGAATGGAACCATTGCGCGCCGCGAGATGCCTTGGGGACCTTCGTGTACCGCTAAAAAACTGCCAACGCCATGGCCGGTGCCGTGATTGAAATCAAGGCCCGCTCGCCATAAGGGGGTGCGGGCTAGGGGGTCTAAATCCACACCGCGTGTGCCTTTGGGAAAGTAGGCCGTGGTCAGGTTAATATGCGCCTTTAATACAAGGGTGTAGTGTTTGCGCATGGGCTTGGTTGGCTCACCAATGGCGATGGTGCGGGTGATGTCGGTGGTTCCATCTTGATATTGCGCGCCGCTGTCTACCAAATAGAGTTCACCTGATTTTAACGAACGGTTGGTGGCTTCGCTAACCCGATAATGGACAATGGCCCCGTTGGGACCAGCGCCTGAGATGGTTTCAAAGCTGATGTCTTTGAGGGCTCCTGTGGCGCGGCGGTATTCTTCTAAGGTTTGCGCGGCACTAATCTCTGTTATGGTTGTTTTCTCTTGGGTCTCGCTCAGCCAATGGAGAAATTGGCAAATGGCTATGCCATCTCGTTCATGGGCGGTTTTCATGCCTTCAATTTCAGCTTTGTTCTTTTTGGCTTTGGGCAGAGCGATGGGGTCTTGACCGCGGACAATTTCAGCGCGGGCTGTGCGCAGAGTTTGATAAATTGCGCTGTTGGTACGCTTTGGATCTATGAGGACTTTTTTAAAGCGTGCGCCTAAAGCACTTAGAGCTTCGTCGAATTTTTGAGGGAGCTGTAATTTTGTGATCTGTGATAATTGATCTTTAGCACGGGTGCTCATACGTTCTTTGTCTAGGAAAAGTTCGGGTTTGGCGCGTGCGTGAATGATGGCATGGGCAAGCATAATCGGGGTGCGCGGGACATCACTGCCTCTGATGTTAAGCAACCAGCAGACAGATTCTGGCGCTGTGACGATGAAGGCATCTATTTGTTTTTCTTTTAGATGATCTTGGATTTCTTTGATTTTTTCATCGGCGGTTTTGCCAGCGTATTTTTTGGGATGCGAATTTACAGGTGCTTGCGGGCGCTTGGGCTGATCTTCCCAGATGGTGTCTATGGGATTGGTTTTTACCGAGATAAGTTTGGCTGCCTTTTTTTCCAGTGTTTCGTTAAAGGTTTCAAAACTAGATACGGCTTGTAAATGAGGATCGAGCCCAATACGGGCGCCTTTTTTTATGTGTTGTTGCAGCCAATTTGAGGGGCTTGTCTCCATAATGGGGAGGGGGGTTATGATCGATTGATCAACTTCAGTTTGGATCTGCAAGGTGTAGCGACCATCAATGAAAATGGCTGCCTTTTGCTCTAGGATGATGGCAATACCAGCAGAGCCGGAAAATCCTGTGAGCCAGAGCAATCTTTCATCATGAGAGCTGATATATTCGTTTAGATGCTCATCGGCCAGGGGGACAATGAAACCATTGAGTTTTCTCTTTTTTAACTCAGCGCGCAATTTTGTTATGCGCTCTTTGGTATAGGTTGGTCCGCCGCGATTTTGATAGGTTTGGAAGTGGGTGGTCATTGGGTGCCCTCATTTTTAAGCTTGCGCTTTTTTATAAGTATCGTGCTATGGACGATTTGAACAGGGCTTTAAATTATTCTTTTAAGGTTTTTCAAAATGGATTGTTACCCATTCATCGTAGTGTTTGGTTGAGCGGTGAATAAGGCCGGTTGCCTCATAGCTTGTGATGAGAGCATTGGCTTGGGTTGATAAAATGCCTGATAAAATGGCGTGGCCGCCTTGGGCGATGATTTGGCTCAGATCGCTGGCCATTGCAATGAGCGGCTTGGCGAGAATGTTGGCGATCACCAGGTCATAGGGGGCGTTGGCTTGAAGGGTTTTATCGTCAAAACCGTCGGCACAAAGGGTATGGATAGATTCTGTTTGATTGTTGAGCTGCGTGTTGTATTGGGCGACGCCGATCGCTATTGGGTCAATATCACTGGCAATAATTTTGGCTTTGGGCCAAAGAAGGGCGGCGCCGATGGCTAAAATTCCGGTGCCTGTGCCAAGGTCAAGAATTGTATTTGGTGTTGTTTGTTTTGCATGCTCATCAATGGCAATTAAACAGCCCTTGGTTGTGCCATGATGAGCGGTGCCAAAGGCTTGGGCTGCATCAATTTCTATGGTGAATTCTTTCCCTTGAGTTTTGTCTTTATCGTGACTGCCATAGATGAAGAAAAGACCTGCATGGACTGGCTTTAGGCCCGATTGAACGTGGGAGACCCAGTCTTTATCTTCGATTGTTTCGCTTTGTAATGAGACCTCACTGGGGTTGATTTCAAGGCTTGTACAGATGTGGGTTTTGAGAAGACCTAGGTTTGGTTCATGGTCATAGATGAGCGCGCTTTTCCAGACTTTGTCTTCTTCATAATGGCTGGAGCTTAAGGGGGCCGGTTCGCTGTTTTCTAGCAAATTTGTACAGTTTGCGCAGATGGCTTTATCTGCGCGAATGAGGAGTTGGTAGAGTTTTGGGGTGTTCATTAATATTATGCGGTTTCTGGTGTTTCTAGTACGCCGCGCCATAAGCGGTGAATTTGATTAATGGCTTGCTGGGGAGGCAGGATTTTATAACCAGACCCGTTTTTTTCAACCAATCCATCACGAAGCAAACGACTAAAGGCGTCTTCTAGATCAAATTCTATATCGACATCAAATTTGGTTTTTAAGAATGTTTCGATTTCCTCTTTGGCGGTGATAAGGTTTGTTTCTCTATCTTGGTGACGGCATAGAAACGTATAAAGCAAGATTTCTTCTTTGATGTCTTCTTCTTCTGCGCGGTCTACCAAAAGGGTTAATACGCCCCGGTTGTTGGCCAGGTTATGGAAATAAAGATTTTGTGCCAAGGTCATCATATATTCATTGCGCTGGTGAAAGATTTTGGTGACTTGGCGCACCAATAGACCGATGATGCCAGCAAGGGCAGCTAGCAGTGCGATTGGGTTTAATGCAGCTGCTGTTGTGACAAGTAAAATTTTAGGAATGGCTGATGCTAAGCCAGCCACTGTGCCGCCGCCCGCGGTGAGCCCAATTTTTAGTTTATCTAATAGCTTAAAAGCGACTTTGGTGTTTGGGAACATCATCTCCAAATCATCTTGGGGGATGTTTTTAAATAGTTTTAGATAGATCAGATCACTGGTCACGCCATCGGGTAAAAGTTTGAGGTTTTTAGCCACGCGTTTTTCAGCTTGTTGACGTGAGAGATCTTCTTTGACCATCAATTCGCTGACTTGCTCATCTGTTGGTTTGAGCTTGAGCGCGATAAAGAGCCGTTGAAAAATGGGCATATCGACGGGCTTTTTCTTTAGATAGAGCCATTTCCAATCGCGGTATTTAACAATCTTTGTACCTGCGCCACGAAAATAAATGACAACATCATCAAAGGCATCAAGATCAACCTCTAGACGCAGACCATAGGGGCTATCGGAGCTGAGCAGCAAATCAAGATTGGCTTGGTTGATTTTTTCGTAATTGGCAGATTCTAAAAGATCGCCGATATTTTCCATGAAGTCATGGCGCAGTTCGCGTTTTTGTAGTTTGGAAAATTTTTCTGCAATCAAGGTGTCGCTATCTGGGCTGAAATTGAGATAGCTGTCTTTTAACAAAGTTAAGCGGTCTCGATATGATTGATGACGCCATGCATTTAGAACTTGCATGAATTGTGCGCCTAGCTTGCTCTCACCAGCGGCCCACATATCTTCTTGGGTTAAAGTTTTTAGTAAAGATTGGCTCGCGACGGGAATGAAGCGTTCTTTTTCTGGGGCTTTAACCTTGGTGAGGCCTTTGATGATTTTTTTGGTTTTTTGAGCGTCATCACGTTCTGGGCGGCGCACATCAGAGCTGGAGGGGCGAAAAAGACGGTAAAAACGTTCAAATCTTTTGGGGGTTTTAGCTGTTGCTTGGCCTGCCATTGAACTGGCGGCGGCTTGTGCCTCACTCATTTGATGAACTCCGTTACCTTTTTACAAACCAACTCAAACTTTAAGTCTTACAGCTCGCTTTTAAAACACTTATAGGTTTTAGTTTTGTTTCTTCTTCTTAATATCTGTTTTTATTTATAAATCTTGGGAGCCTATGATGCAATTTTTTGTTGTGGTTGGTGTTTATAAAACTATCACTTCAGGCTCAAAATGTGGCAATTTGGTCATGTCTTGCGGATTTAGTGGCGTTCTACGAAAGAAGCGATGACTTTTTTGGTGT
Organism: Hyphomicrobiaceae bacterium; assembly: GCA_021775775.1. GTDB lineage: Bacteria > Pseudomonadota > Alphaproteobacteria > Rhizobiales > HXMU1428-3 > HXMU1428-3. The sequence goes on along the minus strand of JAJFHF010000101.1, from coordinate 10,331 downwards.
CGGATTTTTCAAAATCTATGGTTAATTTGTCGCCAGTGATCTCGCTAATGGAGCCATAGCCGAACTTTTGATGAAAAACCCGCTCGCCGATTGCGTAGTCTGTGGTGTTGCTGTTCGTGCTTGAAATTGTTTTAGAACCAATCACTTTGCCCTCAATAAGTTGCCCTTCGCTTATGGGATGTTGTTTGGATGCAAAGGGGCCGGATTGGGGTTTTGTGCGTTGATGATTTTGGGGGATGTTCTCAAAGCGATTTGAGATGTAACCGCCATAATTAGTGGCCGTATCTATAACCTCTATGTGGTCTTCTGGCAGTTCATCGATAAAGCGAGAGGGCAGCGGGGAGGACCAGGTGCCATGTATGCGCCGGTTTTGTGTAAAGCTGATATGGGCGCGTTTTTTTGCCCGGGTGATGCCGACATAGCCTAGGCGGCGCTCTTCTTCTAGACCAGCGCGTCCCTCTTCATCGAGAGATCGTTGATGGGGGAACAAGCCTTCTTCCCAGCCGGGTAAAAAGACAGTGTCGAACTCTAGGCCTTTGGCGGCATGAAGGGTCATGAGGTTGACCCGGTCGCCATGTGAGTTGGCGTCAGCATCCATGACAAGTGAGACATGTTCCATAAAGCCAGCCAAATTTTCAAATTCGCCCATATAGCGGATTAGTTCTTTGAGGTTTTCAAGGCGGGTTTGACTTTGTGGGCTTTTGTCTTTTTGCCACATTTGCGTGTAGCCGCTTTCGTCCAATATGCGCTCAGCTAATTCAATATGGGGTGTGGTTTCAATGGCTGTGCGCCAGGTGGCGAATTGTTCAAGGAGATGGCGTAAAGAGCCGCGCGGTTTGGGGCGTAATTCTTGGCTATCAACGATCTCAATGGCGGCTTCAAATAGGGATATGGATTTTGCTTTGGCGTGTTGATGCAAGACTTCTAGGGTGGCGGTGGCCAACCCGCGTTTGGGGGTGTTGATGATGCGTTCAAATTTTAAATCATTAGCCGGGTTAAGGACAACTTCAAAATAGGCGCAGGCGTCTTTAATTTCTAATCGTTCATAAAAACGCGGCCCGCCTATGACACGGTAGGGCAGGCCTAGGGTGACAAACCTATCTTCAAAAGCACGCATTTGAAAGGAGGCACGCACGAGAATGGAGATCTCGTTTAAGGGGTGTTGTTTGGTTTGCAAGGCTTCAATTTCATCGCCAATGGTGCGGGCTTCTTCTGCGTCATCCCACAGGCCGCGTAAGGTGAGTTGCTCACCCAAGCCATCATCGGTATGAAGTGTTTTGCCTAAACGGTCTTTGTTGTGGGTGATGAGGCCCGAGGCAGCGGCTAAAATATGGCCTGTCGAGCGATAGTTGCGCTCTAGGCGGATGACCTTTGCACCGGGGAAGTCTTCTTCAAAGCGCAGGATGTTATCAACTTCAGCGCCGCGCCAGCCATAAATTGATTGGTCATCATCGCCGACACAACAGATGTTGCCTGTCCCTTGGGCGACAAGACGCAGCCAAAGATATTGAGCAATGTTGGTGTCTTGATATTCATCGACCAAAATATATTTAAAGCGATTGTGATATTGTTTTAAAATATCGGGATGAGTTTGAAATAGTTTGTTCATCTCTAACAAAAGATCGCCAAAGTCCACGGCATTTAATTCTTTGAGGCGAGTTTGGTAGGCGGTGTAGAGCTCTTTTCCTAAGCCCTGGCCGAAAGATACACCTTCCCCCGTGGGGACTTTGTCTGGGGAGAGGCCGCGGTTTTTCCAGCCATCGATTAGATTGGCGAGGGCGCGTGGGGGCCAACGTTTTTCATCGATGTTTTGAGCTTTGATGAGCTGTTTTAACAAACGCAAGGTGTCATCGGTATCAAGGATGGTGAAGTTGGATTTGAGATCGACCAATTCGGCGTGGCGGCGCAGAACTTTTACCCCGATGGAATGGAAGGTCCCTAGCCAGGGCATGCCTTCAACAGCGCTGCCAATCATTTGGCCGATGCGGTTTTTCATTTCTCTGGTGGCTTTGTTGGTAAAGGTTACGGCCAAAATTTCATTGGGTCTGGCTTTGCCAGTTTCTAAAATATGGCCAATGCGGGTGGTGAGCACGCGGGTTTTGCCAGTGCCAGCGCCTGCAAGCACCAATACTGGACCTTCAGTTGATAAAACGGCCTCACTTTGGGCTTCATTGAGCCCGGCAAGATATAAAGGATTGGCTGGCCGAGCTGTTGCCCGCTCTGAAAGGCTTGGTTTGCCCGTTGGCTCACAAGCTGGTTGTGCAGAAAAGGAGTGATCTGGTTTTGACGCGGTCATGAGGAATTAAACTGGCCTTTGTTGATTCTTTATTTTTTAAAATAGACAAGTTTGCAGGCGAATAAAAGGCGAACAAGATGGGGGCTGTGTTTATGAGGCCAAAAAGGGGTGGTTTTCCCCTGTTGACTGGTTTGTGGGGCGTTAAGTTGGGGTGAGAGATGAATGTTGGTTTTGCAAAGGTTAGTTGTGCTCTTCTTCATGGGTCTTGATGAGGGCTTTGTTATAAGCATCAAGGGCATTGATTTGAGTGACGGTGCCGATTGTTTTTTTGTCAGATTTTTCCACAATAACCGCCAGTTCATTGGTGCCATGTTTGTTAAAACTGCGCAGGGCGGTCTCTATGTTATCTGACAGCAACAAAGTTGGAGGTGATGGGGTGTCTGGTGTTTCGATTATATCTTGTGGGCTTTCAAATGGTTGGTAAAAGGTGTTGACTGTGAGGGTGTTGGCCACTTGCTTGTGAGGCCCGGCGGATAAAAATAGACCGCGGCGTGATAGTTGCCAATGGAAAAAACTCATGCCTAGAACCGCGTGGCTGAGAGCTGTGGAAATGGAGACTGTGACCAGGAGGGCGATGGTCATTTCGTAGCCGCCTGTGAGCTCAAAGACTATCATGGTGGTGGAGATGGGGGCCCCCAAGACAGCGGCGGCGACCCCGCCCATACCAAGGATGGCGTATAGTCCATTTGAAGAGGCAGCTTCTGGCATTAGGGTGGCGGCGATGATGCCAAAGGCACCGCCGGTACATGCGCCTAGATACAGGCTGGGTGAAAATATGCCGCCACCAAAACGGCTGGCCAGTGTGATGGCGGTGGCTGCGGTTTTTGCAATGAGCAAGGCAAGCAAGAGCCAGAGGCCTAAATTTTGTTTGAGGGCATTATCTGTCGTGTCATAACCAACGCCTAGAACTTGGGGGAAGAAGATGGCAATGGTGCCGATCATTATGCCGCCAATGATGGGGCGGGCCCATATGGGGATGTTAAAGCTCCAGGCGATGCGCTCTGTTGTGGACAGTGAGAGCTGAAAAATAATAGCAACAAGCGCGGCGACAAGGCCGAGGAGTGCAAAGGCGGGAAACTCTAAGTAGGAGGTGATGGCATATTGCGGAATGAGAAAGGCTGGGTATTCTCCCACTGTCAGGCGGATGATTATGGTGCCTGCAACACTGCCAAGGACCACAGGAGCAAAGGCGCGCAGGGCATAGTGAGCCAAGATCACTTCATGGGCAAACAAGACACCGGCGATGGGGGCGTTAAAGGACGCTGAGACGGCGGCGGCCACACCAGCGGCCAGTAAAATGCGGCGTTCGGCTTGGGTGAAATCAGTTGCCCTGGAGATGAGAGACGACAAGGTTGCGCCCAAATGGACCATGGGACCTTCACGGCCAGCGCTTGCGCCAAAACCCAGAGAGATAGCGGCTGTTATGGCACTCCAAATCCCGGTTTTTGTATCTATATGGCATCCCTTAATGGCTTTGGCTTCGATCACATCTGCAACCGCATGGGCGCGTTTGACATCTAGGAAATGATGTAGGATTTGGCCAATAATTATCCCACCAATGATGGGGGCGCAGAAAAAGACATATTTAGGGGTGGTTTCAAATAATGTTCCCATATGTTCGCTGGTTGTTCCAAGCCAGGTCCATTGTAACAGGCCAATGGCATGGCGAAACAAAAGGGTTGAGCCGCCCACTGTGATGCCAATCATTAGAGCTAAAAACCAAAGGGTGAATTGATTGCTTGCTTTAAAGCTTTTTAGATGGGGGGCAATGCGATCATAATAAAGATCATAACAGGCTGGTTTGAGGCGGCGGCGTAGCTTTAAGTTTAGCCATTTGCTATATTTGACAATGTGTTGCCATGTTATTTTTGATACGGGATGGCTGGTTTTTTTCATTGTTTTGGGCCCAAAGTCCTTCAATTAACAAGGTTTCAACTATTGGTTGAAGGGCATTTATTATGGTTTTTAAAATTTTGTCTAATTTGTATGATTGTTGCTATTATAGTCTGATATTACAAAATTAATGATAATAAAACTTCTGTACTAGATTTAAGTTCCTTAATGTTGAATTTTTAGACTTTAATATACTGATCCGAACTTGTTTTTAAGGGTAAGCGCGTTGAATAATGTTTTAACGACAATTGGTGTGGTTTTGGTTTTGATCCTCAGTGTGCTTTTCATTGCACCATTGGCGATTAATTGGGATGGGTATCGGCCTAATTTTGAGGCGACCTTATCTCAAATTTTAGGATCTAAAGTTGAGCTTGATGGTAGTTTGAATGTGCGTTTGCTTCCTAGCCCCTATGTGTATGCTGAAAATTTACGCATCGGTGAAAGTGGGATTAAAGGGCAGCCTATTCTTGATGTGAAGGCGCTGACTTTATGGGTTTCTGTTCCGCCTTTGTTGAAGGGGGTTATTGAGGCTAGCCGGGTGACTTTGGATCAACCAAAGTTGGTTTTGCAATTTGATGAGGCTGGACGATTGGCTTTTCGGGCTCGCAATGGACAGACTAAAAAAAGTAAAAATAAATCTCAAGAAAATACGCCATTTGAAGATACAACTTTCTCCGTTTTTCAGTTGAGCCCGAACCTGATTTCTCTAAAAAATGTACAGATAATAAATGGGGATGTGGTTTTCTCTGGCGCTGGGAGGCCTTCGCTTGAAAAGCCTCGTCAATTGTCTTTGAGCGGTGTTGAGGGGGTGCTTTCTGCTGTGACCTTAAATGGTCCATTTCATTTTATTGGGGGGTATAAAGAAGGCGATCATGTGAACAAGGTGCGCTTAGCCATTGGTGTTCAAGAAAAATCTTCTTATCCTGTGCGGGCCAAAATGGTTGTTGCTGGAGGGCGTGAAATTTTATTTGATGGTGAGGCTCATAAAGAGCGCGATGCCTGGGGCGCTAAGGGAAAGTTAAAAGCTATATTAGGTGGTTTTAGTGGAGCGGTTCAAACGAGACTAGATGCCGGTGGTAATGGTGTTGTTGATGAGGGGGGGGAGAAATCTTTTAAAAAAGACCCTTTGAATATAGACGGCGCAAAGATAATAGATGGTGAGAAAACAGAGACGTCTGTTGATTTGACCCAGGAGATTGTCCTTAACAGTTCTGTCAATTTGTCGGCTCGCGGCGTGTTGTTTGATAACATTGTTATTCGCGGCGGGAGTTTGGCTCATCCGCAAACAATGCGCGGCAAGGCGAGCGTTCATTGGCACACTGAATTGAGCTTAATTGCTGATATTGATGGAAAAGTTATTGATTTAAACCAGCTTTATAAATCTTCTTTGAAGAGCGCAATGGATAAGGGAGAGGCAGAGCAGATCCAGGGGGGGGACCTACAAAATGCGAGCTTGCGCGGTAGTGCTGATCTAGGAACGATTGCTCCTGGAGATGCGCTGATGGGGCTTAGTGATTTTTTGTTACGACAAGCCGCCTGGTTCGAGGTCATTGATATCAAAGCTAAGGTTACGCAATTAACCGTTGGGAGGGGGGATGTTGGTGACTTTCGCCTGAATGTTAAAGGAGACAAGGGAAAGGTCGAGGTTAAAGAATTTTATGGCAAGCTGCCGGGTAGTGGTCGGATGAGTGTTAACGGGATGTTTGAGACAAAAAAGAATGGCCCTTCTTTTGATGGTTCTCTTTTTTTGCGAGGCCTGCAGTTTGAAACTTTTTTAAACTGGGCTATGCCCCATATGAAAGGGGGCGATGATTATACTAAGGGTAAGTATATGCTTTCTGGGACTGTTTCAATGAATGACGCTGGGTTCTCATTGAATGATGCAAAAGGCGTGGTTGCGGGCACATCTTTGAGTGGTGGGATTGTTCATAGCCGGTTGCCAGGTGATAAGAAATTAAAGGGTGACAAACAACAAGGCTTTATTGATGAAGATGGCGTGACGCGGTTTCGTTTGCGCGCGGGTGAGATTGATACAGAGGATTTGTTGGGGCGACGGGTTCCTTTAAAGGATTATGAAGAGGCGATTGCAGCTGTTGTGAAACTTTGGGGGGGAGGTGCACAAGGACAAGACAAGTCTAAAACGAGCACTGTTTTGTCCCGTTCAAAAACAACAGAAATTGAATTATTGATCGAAAAAGTCGTGTTTTCGGATGCTGTGCAAAAGGATGTTGTTTTGTTATGGCGGGCGGATAAGACAATTGCTGGTTTGGTTTCATTTTCTATGGTGAGTGAAGCAGGGCTTGGGTTTTCTTATGAAAATGATGGCGACAAAACAAATGGAGAGCGGTTTGTTATTGAAGGTTCTCAAGCGTCAGCTGTAACTGAATTTATTAATTTGACTAAGATTAATGGGGCTAAGATTAATGGGGCTAAGATTAATGGGGCTAAGATTAATGGAACTGGCGACCAACAGGTTAATGCTCAATTGATAGAGCGGTTGTTACCGTTTCGTTTGGCTGTGCGCCGACAATCTGTTGAAGGGGCCCTGCATTACCGTGTTGATGGTGTGGTTGCTGGGAGCAATACAGCCTTTTCTATGTTGGTCCCTGGCGTAGAGGATGATGATGCGCAGGTAACGATCTTTGGAGGGATGGATAATGAAGATGGGAATGCCTTGGTTGCCCGTTTATTGCCATTTCAATTTGGTCGAAGTGAGCCGTTAAATCAAAGTGATCGTTTAAAGCGACAAGAGACGCGGAATGATGAGGGGGGGGATGAAAGCGGGCGATTGAGCTTTTTTGCTAACGGGTCTTTGGGAAAAGGGTTTCAAGGGCAGTTTAATTTTCAGCAAAAAGATCTTAGCTTGACATATAAGGGCGTGCTTGGGCTGGGGGCTAGCCGGTTTGCATCAGATGGTATTTTGGATTTGAAGGGTGATGAGAGCGCTAAAATGTTGGCTTTGTTTGGGCTTGATGGGCTTTCTTTTACCAAAGATCAAAAGGGACCTTTCAGCGCTAAGATGACCTTTTCTCAGACGCCTAATGGGTATGCTCTTTCTGATTTGAGGGTTGGACTGGGACAATTGAAAATTAGAGGCGCTGGGGTATCTGAGAAGAGTGATGGAACGCCGAATTTAAATTTGGCATTGGTGACCTCAAAGTTAGATTTGAACTCTTTATTGGGTGCGTTAACTGATGGCGGTCTCGTCGCTCGTGATGATCAATCGGTTCAAGACGAGGTTTGGTCTAAGGGGGCGTTTTTTAACGGTGGTGAGACCCAATCAAATAAAGGGGCGAATGAGCGGCCTGGTAAGCGTTCCTTTTCTTTGCGGTTAGATGAATTGGCCTTAACGGATCAATTGAGCTTAGCTGATGTAAAAGTGAGTTGGGAGCTGGAGGGCGATCGTATTGAGATTACCAAAATTGAAGGGAAAAGCTTGGGTGGGACTTTCCTGGCGTCTGGCATATTGCGCCGTGTTGCAACCGGTTATAGTTTTAATGGGGTGGCAAATTTAACAGGTGGGCAACTTGATAAGATCGGGGCGCGTTCTGAGGTTGATTTGGGGGATGGTGAATTTTCTTTGAACCTTTCTATGAGCGGGGCCGGCAATAGTGTGCATGATTTGGTTGCTAGCCTTGTGGGTGAGGGAGGAATACAGATCAAAGAGGGGCATTTAAGACAGTTAAACCCAACCACATTAGAAAAATTAGCTGTTGGTTATCTAAATGATGAAAAGGCTGCGCCTGAAAAATTGAAAGAAGCATTGTTGAGTGAAATTGAAAGTGCTGAGCGCGTGGTGCTTGGTTCTATTGATCTTGGATTGCAGTTGATTGATGGCAAAATTAAATTGCGTGCCCCTGACTTGGGCGTACGCCCTGGGGTTATTGGGCTTGAGGGTGTTTTTGATTTGGAAGATTTAGCCTGGCAGGGGGATTGGAAAATTCAAGCCCCTGATAAACGGGTAGCGAAGGGGGCGAGTCCCTCCAAGAAAAAAAGTGGCCTGAGCGCCCTTCCCCCGGTTTATCGCAGTATGAGCGGGCGGTTTGTATCTGAGGGTGCGGTTGTGGCAAAATTGGATATGAGTGATTTTGAGCGATATCTCGATTTGAAATATAAAGAAAAAGAACTTAAACGGTTGGAAAAGGAGCGCTTAGAGCGCCAGGCCAAACAGTTGGCGCAAGAAAAGTTGCGCGCTCAGGAAGAGTTAAAGCGGATTGAGAGAGAACGCGCGCGGTTAAAGGCGCAAAAAGAGGCGCTGGAAAATTTACCGCTTGAGGACCTGGATCGTTCTGATTTGCCGTTACTGGTTCCTTAATTGGTTTTGATAATGGGCCAGTACATAGAGCCGGATGGCGCTTGAGAGGCCGGTGTCATTGCGGTTGGTATCAATTGTTTCAACCAGTTGTGCGACAGGTATGTGTTGGCTAGCTGCAATGGTACGTGCCGCTTGCCAAAAGGCATCTTCCAGAGAAATAGATGTGCGATGACCTTTAATGGTCAAAGACCTTTTTTTGGGTAAGTCACTCATTTTTTGGCATCATTTGGTGGCACATTATCGGTGAAGTGATTGCTCATACAGGTATCTTTAATTTGGTTGCTGGCTTTGAGGTTTTAAGCTTTTGGTCCAAGCATATCTTGTGGACGCACCGCTTCCTCAAATTCTTGGTCTGTGACATAGCCTAAATTGATCGCTTCTTCTTTTAATGTGGTGCCATTTTGATGCGCGACTTTGGCAATTTTTGTGGCTTTGTCATAGCCGATGGTAGGGGCCAATGCTGTCACCAACATTAAGGAGCGCTGCATAAGGGTGTCGATATGATCAAGGTTTGGTTCTATGCCAATAACGCAATTGTCAGTGAAGGAGATGGAGGCATCTGCGATTAACCGGATGGATTGCAAAAGGTTATAGGCCATTACTGGTTTAAAGACATTCAGTTCAAAATGGCCTTGTGCGCCCGCCACAGTGATTGTTGTATTGTTGCCCATAATTTGAGCGGCGACCATGGTCATGGCTTCGCATTGGGTTGGGTTTACTTTGCCGGGCATAATTGAGGAGCCAGGCTCATTGGCTGGTAAGCTGAGTTCGCCCAGGCCAGAGCGGGGGCCGGATCCTAAGAGCCGAATATCATTGGCAATTTTATTTAAACTCACCGCTATGGTGTTTAAAACGCCTGACATTTCAACGAAGGCATCATGGGCAGCTAAGGCCTCGAATTTATTTGGGGCGGTGATAAAATCTAGCCCTGTGATGGTGCTGACATGGGTTGCAAATTTTTCTGCAAAGCCAGGTTTTGTATTGAGGCCGGTGCCGACCGCAGTGCCACCTTGTGCCAGGGCGATAAGGCGCGGTAGGGCAGCTTTGACACGGTCGATGCCGTTAGCAATTTGAGTTGTGTAGCCAGAAAATTCTTGGCCCAAGGTCAGCGGGGTTGCATCTTGGCAGTGGGTGCGGCCTATTTTAATGATCTCGTTCCAGTTCTTGGCTTTGGTATCTAGCGCTTTGTGTAGATGTTCAAGGGCTGGGATAAGGGTGTTTTGCACTTGTTCAACTGCGGCAATGTGCATGGCAGTTGGAAAGGTGTCGTTTGAAGATTGGGAGCGATTGACATGGTCGTTTGGATGAATGGGCTCTTTTGATCCAATAACACCGCCTAGAATTTCTATGGCGCGGTTGGCGATGACCTCGTTGGAATTCATGTTGCTTTGGGTGCCAGAGCCGGTTTGCCAAACGACAAGCGGGAAGTGATCATTGAGTTTGCCATCGATGACATCGTCTGCAGCTTTTGTGATGGCTTGCATGAGGTCTTTATCTAGATTGTCTAAATCATAATTGGTGAGGGCGGCGGCTTTTTTTACGATGCCAAGGGCGCGTATGAGAGGTTCTGGCATCGTCTCATTGCCAATTTTGAAATTGCCTAAGGAACGTTGTGTTTGGGCGCCCCAATATTTTTCACTGGGGACTTCTAGGGGGCCAAAACTATCTGTTTCTGTACGAGTGGACACAATATTCTCCTCTTCACCGCGCCGCTTTGCGTTTTGGTTGATCTATTACCGGCATGGATTGGCGTTTGTTTGTGATTCGTTTCACGGTACTCTTAGATATTTGAGTTGAAAAGGATGGTCTTGAGATTTGCTCAGTTTT
>JAJFHF010000011.1 GCA_021775775.1 Hyphomicrobiaceae bacterium | reverse complement strand
CAAGCCCAGCTGATCGTCTTCTCCATTGCCTCTCTGGCAAGTGTTTTCATTGGGCGCAAGTTTTTTGCCGGCAACAATAATCCGACAGATCAACCTTTGCTCAATGAAAGAGGAGATCAGCTAATTGGTAAAACATTTACGGTGATCAAAGCCATTGAACACGGGTCTGGAAAGATAAAAATAGGGGACACTGTCTGGTCAGCAAACGGCCCTGATGCCAAGATCGGGACACAGGTAAATGTAGTCTCAGTTGATGGAAACCGTCTAAGCGTAGAGCTCGTCAAAGACAAACCTTAAAAAACACTATTCGCTTAAAGTTTGAAAACAATAGCAAAAGAGATCATTCGCTAACAGCTATGGGCAAGCTCTTGTCTGCGCCCCATTCAGCCCAAGATCCATCATAAAGCTTATAGTCTTCATGCCCGATCTGGGCCAAAGCCAACAAGGGAATAGCGGCCGTAATACCCGAACCACAACTGGTTATAATCGGTTGATCAAGATGGATGCCAGCATCTAACAAAACTTCACGAATATCATCATTCGATTTCATGGTTCCATTTTCATTCAAAAGCGCACCGCGCGGGATATTAACAGAATGCGGAATGTGCCCACGCCGCACACCAGCGCGAGGTTCTGGCGCCAAGCCTTTAAATCTGTCAGCGGGCCGAGCATCAATAATCTGCGATTTTTTAGATTGTTGTGCTGATCTGATTTGTTCGAGCGAGGCAACAAGCTCTGGGGCAAGCCTAGCGGTAAAGTGTTTTTCAATGCGCGGCCGATGTGGATAGTCATCAACAAGGCGATCTTCATCAGTCCATTTGCGCATACCACCATTAAGCACATAAACCTCACTAACACCCATAGCCCGAAACATCCACCAAGCACGCGCTGCACTAAACAGATCAAGGTGGTCATAAATAACAATCTTCATACCATCACCCACCCCAAGACGTCGCATACGCGAAGAAAATTTTATCGGGTTGGGCAACATGTGGGGTAAAGGAGAGGAGAGATCACTAATATCATCTATATCAAAAAACAAACTATCAGGGATATGTTCTTCTAAATAATGCTCGCGTGCATCCCCCCTTGTTCCAGGTAAATACCAGGTAGCATCAAACACGACAAGGTTAGGGTCCCCTAACTGATCATTAAGCCATTCAGTTTCAACGAGCCAAGATTTTGCGGGTGATGCCATAATATTTAAGGTCTCTTCAACGATCAAAACATTTTATATCTATAGATGAATTTGATTTTCTGATCAGGTCAAGAAAGATTTCAATATTTTTAAAACTTTTGGGCGCTTTTCTCTGATCTTAAGGGTTTTGATCAGTGAATTAGGCTTCGTTAACAAAAACGGACGGGAGGGCAACGGAATTTTCATCTAACCACGGTGGTAAGGGTAAGTTTTTTTCTGTTAAAAAATCTGGATTAAAAATCTTACTGGCATACCGCGTCCCATAATCACAAAGGATCGTCACGATCGTATGTCCAGGACCCATAGTCTTTGCCAACGCAATCGCCCCAGCCACATTGATGCCACTTGATCCACCAAGGCATAACCCTTCTTCTAGGGTGAGTTGATAAATCAGTTCCAAAGCTTCGCTATCAGAAATTTGAAAAGCATGATCGACTTCAATATCTTCTAAATTTTTCGTCACGCGGCCTTGTCCAATGCCTTCTGTAATAGAATTGCCCTCAGACTTTAAGGCTCCGGTTTGGAAATAACTGTAAATCGCAGAACCAAACGGGTCGGCCACGCCAACCTGAATGTCTTTATTCTTTTCTTTTAAAGCGCGCGAAACCCCGCCTAACGTTCCCCCGGTGCCAACAGAGCACACAAATCCATCAATTTTCCCCTCTGTTTGTTTGTAAATTTCAGGCCCTGTCGTCTCAATGTGGGCGCGCCGATTATCAATATTGTCAAATTGGTTGGCCCAGATGGCACCCTGCGGCAATTGAGCAGCTAGTTTGTCGGCCAAACGGCCAGAATATTTTATATAATTATTGGGATTCTTATAAGGAACGGCAGGGACCTCAATCAATTGCGCCCCAAGCATACGAATAGCAGATTTTTTCTCTTCAGATTGCGTCTCAGGAATAACGATAACGCTACGATACCCCAAAGACTGACCAATAACAGTCAGCCCAATGCCCGTATTCCCAGCCGTTCCCTCAACAATGGTGCCGCCTGGTTTAAGACGTCCCTCACGTTCAGCCCCGCGAATAATAGACAATGCGGCCCGATCCTTAACAGATTGCCCCGGATTCATAAACTCAGCTTTTCCCAAAATGGTACAACCAGTAATCTCAGAAGCACGATTTAATTTGATTAACGGGGTGTCCCCAACCGCATCAGCAGCATTCGTTTTAAAAGTCATCATTGCGCATTAACTCGCTAAGTCTGAGTGATAGATGGTAAAAAATGAGAAAAAAGGACCAAAACAAGCCCTTAATGACTAAAACCGACACTAACGCAAAGATTTTTTTTTCTCAATCTCAATTGAATGTCAAATTGCTTTTTCAAGGAAAAACATCTGGCATAGCAATTGCAACTTTTAAAGGAAAACAAAACGCAACCCTAAAAGTTGTATCATTTCTGGAAAGAAAAAAATGAGAAGCTTTAATTCTTTAATCATTTATGCATCATGCCTTTGGCTAGGCAGCGCTATATGGTTGGCCAACCAAGGTGACCCCATTTGGATATGGATGGGAATTATACCGGCGACCTATGTAGCTCTATTGACATTATTACGTGACTAGAGATCTCAAGACAAAATTTAAAATTTGCAAAACTCATCCCTGAAGTATGCAAACGAAAGAAAAAACGACACCTAATGGTGTCGTTTTTTTTTAATAAAGGTTGTTTTTTAGGTCCAAAACATGCCAAACAACCAAAGCGAAATTCAAAAAGAGACAGTCTTTCGAACAGAAAGATTTAGTAATTTATAATATCTCTTATGCTAATTGGTCTTGCAACTTGAGCGACAGCTATATATAAGGCTTGTTTGATCAATATGATTAAAGATAATACACGCTACCTTGTCCTTAAAAGGTAGCCATGATGCGGGTGTGGTGAAATTGGTAGACACGCTAGATTTAGGTTCTAGTGCCGCGAGGCGTGGGGGTTCAAGTCCCTCCACCCGCACCATAATAAAGTATTGTTGAATAAATTAAAGCGCAGCCCAGTATGAAAGAGCAATCTTTGCGCCCCTTTCATCAAAGGCTTTTATGAGCGCTAAAGATATACAGACTTAGAGAAGCGTAAGACGAAGATTCAAAGTCAAATACGAGCGCGACAAAAGAAGTCGGCTATGAAAATTAAGATTGAAACTCAAAAAGCTCTCCAAAGCCACTTTAGGCGTCAGAGCATTACGAAAGACGGATTGTTAAAGGCATGCAGGTAACTGAAACAGCAAATAGCGGTTTAAAACGAGAACTTAAAGTTGTCATCAACGCGGATGAATTAGATGGCAAGCTAGAATCTCGCCTGGTCGACCTGAAAGACAAGGTACAAATCAAAGGCTTTCGCGCTGGTAAAGTGCCCGTTGCTCACTTGCGCAAAATATATGGTCGCTCTGTAATGGCCGAAGTGCTGCAAGAGGCTGTTAATGAATCCAGCCGTAATGCCCTAGAAGAGCGCAAAGAGCGCCCCGCCTTTGACCCAGAAATTGCCCTGACCGAAGATAAAGAAGAAATTGACCAGGTTATGGATGGCAAAGCCGATCTTGCTTACACCATGAGTTTTGAGATCCTTCCTGAAATTGAATTAGCTGACTTCAGCAAATATAAATTTGAAAAGAAGGTTGCAAAAGTTACGGAAGAAGAACATCAAAAAGGCATAGAACAGGTCTTATCAAGCCAAACTGATTATCAAGCCGTTGAGCGCGCCTCTCAAGACAAAGATAGATTGAAAATTGATTTTGTAGGTAAAATTGATGGCGAAGCCTTTGACGGCGGCGCTGGTGAAGATGTTCCTCTAGAGCTGGGAGCTGGCCAATTTATCCCAGGATTTGAAGAAGGACTAACAGGGGTTAAAGCTGGCGACGAAAAAGACGTCACAGCAACATTCCCTGATGATTATGGGGTCGATACCTTAGCCGGCAAAGAAGCAGTCTTTGAAGTAAAAATACGCGAAGTGGCCCAGCCAACGCAGCCAGAACTCAATGAAGAACTGGTCAAGAAAATGGGCTTCGAAACCATCGACAAATTCAAAGAAGGCGTCTCTGAAAAACTTCAAACGGAACTAGATGGTGTCTCTCGCTCACGCTTGAAAAAAGACCTTCTCGATAAATTAGAAGACGCACATGAGTTTGAATTGCCGCAAAAATTGGTCTCACAAGAGTTTGACGCCATATGGGGACAAGTGACATCAGAAATGGCCCAAGCCAATAAAAGCTTTGAAGATGAGGGCTCAACTGAGGAAGCTGAACGCGAAAAATACCAAAAAATAGCGGAACGCCGCGTTCGTCTCGGTCTTGTTGTCTCAGAAATTGGCGGCAAGAACGATTTAACAGTCAGTGATGAAGAAGTGCAGCAATCCTTGTTAAACAAAGCGAGTCAATTTCCAGGACAAGAGCGGCAAGTCCTCACATATTATCAGCAAAACCCTCAAGCAATGGCAGAGCTTCGCGCGCCTTTATTTGAAGAAAAAATTGTCGACTTTATATTGGAAATGGGTACCGTTACTGACACCGAGGTTAGCATTGAAGAGCTAACCACTGCCGATGACGAAGAGACATCCACGCAAGATAAATCAGAAAGCTGATAAATCAAATAGCGGGTCTCTTGTCCAAATCTGGGTGAAAGACATCAAATCACTTTAAAAGGCGTCAATCTTAACAAAGAGGGCGCCTTTTTTGCAGCCGACACTGAAAGCTCTCTTTTAAGCCACAATATGGGGTCTTTCAGATTTACGATATACAGCATAAATTATGAATTCATTTACCACGTTTTTTACTAAACCCGGACCTGGGCGCGCGAATCGGTTAGATAGAGTTTGAACACAATCTAGTAGAAAATGATCTCTATAAAACAAATTTATCTAAGGGTGCTTTCAAAAAACACAAGCGCTCTTATATAAAGAGAAATTAGATTTAATACTCAGACCCACCACTCTCAATAAGGTCTGAAACACTGAATAAAATTAAGGGGAAGCTTCAATGGCTGATCAAATTAATACCGTCATGAACACACTGGTACCTATGGTTGTTGAACAAACCAACCGCGGGGAACGGTCATATGACATTTATTCGCGGCTATTAAAAGAGCGGATTATCTTTGTAACAGGCCAAGTAGAAGATTACATGGCTTCGGTTATAATCGCCCAATTACTATTTTTAGAGGCTGAAAATCCCAAAAAAGAAATCTCCATGTACATCAATTCCCCAGGCGGCGTTGTCACCTCTGGCATGGCGATTTATGACACAATGCAATTTATCCGCCCACCCGTGGCAACTCTTTGTATTGGCCAAGCGGCCAGCATGGGCTCATTACTCTTAACAGCTGGGGAACCAGGAATGCGTTATGCGCTACCAAATGCACGTATTATGGTTCACCAACCCTCAGGCGGCTTCCAAGGCCAAGCCAGTGACATTGAACGGCACGCCAAAGAAATTTTAGATTTGCGCCATCGTTTAAATACTGTCTACGTCAAACACACAGGCCAAAAGCTTGAAAAAATAGAGCAAGCTCTAGAGCGTGATACGTTCTTAACCGCGGAACAATCAAAAGAATTTGGGTTGATTGATGAAGTGATAGAAAAACGCTCAGCTGATGAAACAGAAGAAAACGATACAGATAAATAAACGTCTCGTTTCGTATCTATGAATTAAAAACGCATCTCAAAATAAATTTGAGATGCGTTTTTCTTTGTGTGCGTCATAAATAAAAAGTGAACAAATATGTCTCTGTAAGGAGCAAGACAAAATGATATAAATGAAGGGATAGTAGATTTAAGCACTATTCAGGCCGCAACTTTAGGATTAGTCTTTAAAAATGGGTAAGATCAATAAAAATGTGATCTTGGCCAAAGAAAATGACATTCATCGCGCCGCGTTAATCAATTCTTGATTAAACTAAGGCTAGCATGATGAGATAGCGCGAATAAGCATAGATCTTGCAGGGTATGGGTTTAAATGCGTTAAAGTTTAAGGTTTTCTGCGTAAAAAGGATAAGTCTTAAACCATTTGTCATTTATTTAAAAAAATCATCCAAAGGGGTGGTTTCAGTGAAGATGCCTTTAAACAGCCTGATTTTAAAGGTGATTATGAAAAGGCAGTCATTTGTTCGAAAGAACATTGTTATTATTTAGTTTAAGGCTTTAGATAGACTTTGATTTTATAGTCTAAAACGACGGTCTAATAAAAAATGGGTTAAAGCATGAGCACCAGTGATTCAAAAAATACACTTTATTGTTCCTTTTGCGGGAAAAGTCAGCATGAGGTTCGCAAACTAATTGCGGGTCCAACCGTCTTCATTTGTGACGAATGTGTTGAATTGTGCATGGATATTATCAGAGAAGAAAACAAAACCTCTCTTGTTAAATCTAATGATGGTGTCCCAAGTCCACAAGAAATTTGCAATGTTCTTGATGATTATGTCATCGGGCAACCCTATGCCAAACGGGTATTATCAGTGGCTGTCCACAATCACTATAAGCGCCTTAATCATGGAACAAAGAACGCTGATGTCGAGTTGGCCAAATCAAATATTCTGCTTATCGGCCCAACCGGTTGCGGCAAAACATTGCTAGCCCAAACATTAGCACGTATTCTTGATGTACCCTTCACCATGGCAGATGCCACCACACTAACCGAAGCTGGTTATGTGGGTGAAGACGTTGAAAACATCATTCTCAAATTATTACAATCAGCTGATTATAATGTTGAGCGCGCACAGCGCGGCATCGTTTATATCGATGAGGTTGATAAAATCTCTCGTAAAGCTGATAACCCATCAATCACCCGCGATGTATCTGGTGAAGGTGTGCAACAAGCCTTGTTGAAAATTATGGAAGGCACCGTTGCCAGTGTGCCCCCACAAGGTGGTCGCAAACATCCTCAGCAAGAATTCTTGCAAGTTGATACAACAAACATTCTGTTTATCTGTGGCGGCGCGTTTGCTGGCCTAGAAAAAATCATTGCAGATCGTGGGCGCACAACATCTATCGGTTTTGGCGCTATGGTTGAAGCTGAAGATGAACGCCGCACCGGTGAACTATTAAAAATCGTAGAGCCAGAAGATTTGCTTCGGTTTGGCCTGATCCCTGAATTCATTGGCCGTGTGCCCGTTTTGGCAACATTGGAAGATTTGGATGAAGGCGCGCTTGTAAAGATTTTGACAGAGCCCAAAAATGCGCTTGTAAAACAATATCAGCGGTTATTTGAAATGGAAGATGTACAATTGGTCTTCTCAGAGGAAGCCTTACATGCCATTTCTCGCCGCGCAATTGAACGCAAAACAGGCGCACGTGGTCTTCGCTCTATCATGGAGAGTATCTTACTGGAAACCATGTTTGAGTTGCCAGAACTCGATGGCGTAGAAGAAATAGTAATCAGTCCTGAAGTTGTTGATGGACAAGCCAAACCTCTTAAAATTTATGCGGAACGGGCAGCTGAAGAAGCCACAACAAGCGCCTAAAACGTTTTAAATGAGTTTGTAGTATCAAAAGAGGTGAAGCTAGATAATAGCTTTGCCTCTTTTTTGTCCGTTCACTGTTTGTAACGACCAGTTTTTCTGCATTCAATTGTGTGAGTGATTATTGGGCCAATTGATAGGTCAATAATAGAATACAGCATCAAAAAATTTTCCATTAGTGATAAATTAAAACGGTAAACTAAAAAACGAGCGTCTCACAGGTGCCTAAATTGGCTCAAAGGGCTGATTAAAAGCAAAAATTATGTAAGGGTTTTAAAATGAACCTTGAATTGTTTAACCAAATGCCCATTTAAGAACACAACCCTATGACTGAATCATTTAAGATTGAAAAAACAGCAATAGATGCAGTCAAAAAGAAAAAGCAACATGATAATCCACATCACATGTTGCTAACACCATTCAAATAACTATATGTTGTTTGATCATATAGGAAAATGAGTGCGTTAATGTTTGAAAGCTCAACCTGACGTAAACTCAGTAAAACACGATTTAAGACAGCTGCAACTTAAATACCAGCTGGAAAGGCCAGGACGTAAATTATGAGTGATGAAATTGATAACAAGCATGAAGAAACTCAAGACGGTGCATATCCTGTTCTTCCATTGCGCGATATTGTTGTCTTTCCTTATATGATTGTGCCGCTTTTTGTCGGCCGGGAAAAATCGATCAACGCGCTTGAAGAAGTTATGCGCTCTGACAAACAAATTTTGTTAGTAGCCCAGAAAAATGCTGGTGATGACGATCCTGAAACAGATGAGATTTTCACAACTGGTACGCTTGCAACAGTGCTACAATTATTAAAGCTCCCTGATGGAACCGTAAAGGTTTTGGTTGAGGGCTCTAGCCGCGCTATTGTCAAAGATTACATTGAGAATGATGATTATTTTGAAGCAGAAGTTGAAGCTGTCAAAGAAGACGTCGGCTCATCTGATGAAATTGAAGCGTTGGCCCGTTCAGCCATCACTCAATTTGAAAGCTATGTAAAATTAAATAAGAAAATCTCTCCAGAAGTTATTGGTTCAATTAATCAAATTGATGATTATTCAAAACTGGCGGATACCATCGCCTCTCATTTGGCTGTGAAAATTTCTGAAAAACAAGAAATTCTAGAAGTGACGTCTATTTCTGAACGATTAGAGCGGGTGTTCACTTTCATGGAAAGTGAAATCTCAGTCTTACAAGTTGAGAAAAAGATCCGTTCTCGTGTCAAACGCCAAATGGAGAAAACCCAACGCGAATATTATTTGAATGAGCAAATGAAAGCCATTCAAAAAGAATTGGGTGATAGTGATGAGCGCGATGACATCTCAGAATTTGAAGAAAAAATTGAACAAACAAAACTAACCAAAGAAGCCCGTGAAAAAGCGTTAGCAGAGTTGAAAAAATTGCGCCAAATGAGCCCAATGTCAGCCGAAGCAACCGTTGTTCGCAACTACCTTGATTGGCTTTTGTCCATTCCATGGGGCACGAAAGGGCGCATTAAACGTGACCTTGTCGAAGCGCAAAATGTGTTAGATGAAGAGCATTACGGGCTAGAAAAAGTAAAAGAACGAATTTTAGAATATCTAGCTGTCCAACAACGCACAAACAAACTCAAAGGGCCGATCCTTTGTCTTGTGGGGCCTCCTGGTGTGGGTAAAACCTCTCTGGGTAAATCCATTGCCAAAGCAACCGGGCGCGAATTTGTGCGCATGTCTTTGGGCGGCGTTCGTGACGAAGCTGAAATTCGTGGCCACCGGCGCACCTATATTGGCTCAATGCCAGGCAAGGTGATCCAGTCCATGAAAAAGGCGAAAAAGACCAACCCACTATTCCTCCTTGATGAGATAGACAAAATGGGCCAGGACTTTAGAGGCGACCCTGCATCTGCGTTATTAGAAGTGTTAGATCCAGAGCAAAACAGCACCTTTGGTGATCACTACCTCGAGGTTGATTATGATCTATCAAATGTAATGTTTGTGACCACAGCAAACTCATTAAACATTCCAGCAGCCCTCATGGACCGGATGGAAATCATCCGCCTTGCCGGCTATACGGAAGATGAGAAAGTTGAAATCGCCCGCCAACATTTGATCGACGCGCAAATGACTGCCCACGGCCTTGAAGATGGTGAGTGGAGCATTGATGATGAAGCGTTAAGATTGGTAATAAGAAGCTACACACGTGAAGCAGGCGTTCGGAATTTAGAACGTGAAATTGCCAATCTAGCACGTAAAGCTGTCAAAGAGCTCATGACCGACAAAGAGATTAAATCGATTAAGGTCACAGCTGATAACCTTGGCGATTATCTTGGTGTAACCAAATATCGCTTTGGTGAAACTGAAGGCGAAGACATGGTCGGTGTCGTAACCGGTCTTGCGTGGACAGAAGTTGGTGGCGAATTGCTGACCGTTGAAGGTGTAATGATGCCAGGTAAGGGCAAGATGTCCGTCACTGGTAACCTGAAAGACGTGATGAAAGAATCCATTCAAGCCGCTTCCGCTTATGTGCGCTCTCGCTGTGTTGAGTTTGGCATCGAACCACCAATGTTCGAAAAAAACGACATTCACGTCCACGTACCAGAAGGGGCCACACCAAAGGATGGACCATCAGCTGGTGTTGCCATGATCACATCCATCATCTCGATCATGACAGGCATTCCCATTCGCAAAGATGTGGCTATGACAGGTGAAATAACACTGCGTGGCCGTGTCTTACCAATTGGCGGTTTGAAAGAGAAATTGTTGGCGGCGCTGCGCGGTGGCATCAAAGTGGTGATTATCCCACAAGAAAATGCCAAAGATCTAGCAGACATCCCGGACAATGTTAAAAATGGTCTAGAGATCATCCCTGTCTCGCGTATGGGAGAGGTGGTTGATATCGCTCTAGTAAAGAAGCCAGAAGCCATTGAATGGATTGATCCAGCCGAGACCACCCCGGTGGGCGACAAAGGCAAAACCTCAACCAATTTGACCGCTCATTAGACCGGCTATATTGACATTCAAAAAGTCCTGATTAAAAATAATCAGGACTTTTTCATATTTTGGCAAAAGGGCGCTTGATTTTGTCCCCCAGCTCTTATATGAAGATCACTTCGAGTTAAAAGCATTCAAATGCCTTTAATGAAAAGCACATAATAAATATGTGCAAGGGCGATTAGCTCAGTTGGGAGAGCATCTCGTTTACACCGAGAGGGTCGGCAGTTCGAGCCTGTCATCGCCCACCATTTATTTGGTAACAAAAACAGTTGGTTAGAGAAGTCTAACCGCTGTTTTTTTGTTTAGAGCAGTGTTGAAACAGGCCAACCTGTTGACCCAAAGCCACCCCCTTTAAAAAATCAATCCCCGCTCTATGCGTAGCTGATAGTTTTATAAGAATAGTTTCTTGTAAAATCAGGTGTGTAAATGAGTGAAAAAAGCCCAAATTTAAACCTTCCCTATATCCTCGCAGCCCAAGCGCAAAAACATGTAACCCACAATGAATCTGTGCGGGCCCTCGATGCACTCACGCAACTCACCCTGAAAGATAAAGATTTAACCAGCCCACCAACCAGTCCAAATGAAGGGGTGTCATATATAGTGGCGACAAGCGCAACAGGGGCCTGGGCAGGGCAAGATCAAAACATTGCCGCCTGGCAAGATGGAGCCTGGGCTTTCTATGAACCGCGCGAAGGCTGGATAGGCTGGTTACGTGATGAAGACACCCAACTGGTATATGATGGCACCGCTTGGGCAGTTATCTCTAGCGGTGGCGGTGGTGGAGGGAGTACCAGTTTGAACCCTGCCAGCGGTGACTTAGTCGGGATTAACGCCACAGCCGATACAACAAACCGCTTGTCGGTGAGTTCACCAGCAACTCTTTTAAATCATGATGGCACTGATCATCAGTTAAAAATAAATAAAAATGCTGCCGCAAATAACTCAAGTGTT
>JAJFHF010000002.1 GCA_021775775.1 Hyphomicrobiaceae bacterium | reverse complement strand
AAATAATTGATGACTTGATTCAAACATAAATTTTAAGGTGGATTGTATGTCGCGTGCACAAATTCTTGATGGTAAGGCTTGCGCCAAGGAGGTGCGGTCTAAAGTTGCTAGTGCCGTTGCCATGATTAAGGGACAGCATGGGGTAACCCCTGGTTTGGCTGTTGTCTTGGTGGGCGCGGACCCGGCATCTGAGGTTTATGTAAAAAATAAAGGCAAACAAACATTAGCTGCCGGCATGGCCAGCTTTGAGCATCGTTTGCCAGCCGAGACTGTCGAAGCGGATTTGTTGGTCTTGATTGAACAGCTTAATCAAGACAAGGCCGTGCATGGCATTTTGGTGCAATTGCCCGTGCCGGCTCACATTGATGAGGCTAAGATTATTAATGCGATTGACCCGGCTAAAGATGTTGATGGGTTTCATGTGATCAATGCGGGTATGTTGGCGACGGGCCAAGATGGTTTGGTGCCATGCACGCCGGTGGGCTGTGTTATTTTGGCCAAACAGGCAATGAGTGACTTATCGGGACTTGAGGCGGTGGTGATTGGGCGCTCTAATATTGTTGGCAAGCCCGTGGCGCAATTGCTTTTGCGAGAAAATTGTACAGTGACCATTGCTCATTCTCGCACCAAAAACTTAAAAGACGTTGTGGCAAGGGCAGATTTGGTGGTGGCTGCAGTTGGGCAACAAGAACTGGTGCGTGCTGATTGGATTAAGCCTGGGGCGATTGTTATCGATGTGGGGATCCATCGTTTGACCCTTGATGGGGGAGGAACAAAATTGGTCGGGGATGTGGCGTTTGATGAGGTGGCTGAGGTTGCTGGGGCGATCACGCCGGTGCCAGGCGGCGTTGGACCAATGACCATTGCTTGTTTGTTGCGCAGCACCGTGCTGGCTTGTTGCCGTGCGCATGGGATTGTCGCGCCGGACCTTTAAGGTTTTTTCAAACTCTTCCTAGCTAATTTGAGGATCAGTTGTGATGGTTTTACCTTGTTTACGAGAAGTGAATTGCACAATGGGTGACATGACCTTATATATGCGAGATGAGTGAAATTTCTTTTATAAAAATGAATGGGCTTGGCAATGATTTTGCCATTTTTGATGGTCGTGTTCAGCCGTTAACCTTTAGTGCTGCACTAGCAAGTGCGATTTCGCAGCGTGATACGGGCATTGGATTTGATCAACTGATTGTCATGGAACCCTCTAGTAACGCGGATGTGTTTATGCGCATTTTGAATGCGGATGGCTCGCAGGTGGATGCTTGTGGCAATGCAACGCGCTGCGTGGCGCGGTTGGTGGCTGGCGAGCTGGGTCGGCCTGGGGTGACGATTGAGACCAATGCAGGTTTGTTAACCGCGCAAATATTGGGTGATGAACAGATTACTGTTGATATGGGCACACCTAGATTTGATTGGCAGGATATCCCGCTTTCAGAAGAATTTCGTGATACGCGGATGGTGGAGCTGCAAGTGGGGCCGATTGATAAGCCTGTGCTGCACTCTCCTTCTGTGGTGAATGTGGGGAATCCGCATTGTATTTTTTGGGTTGATGATTTGGATGTTCACGATTTGGCTAAATTTGGGCCTATGCTTGAGCATCACCCTTTGTTTCCGGAGCGGGCCAATATTTCTTTGGCGCAGGTGATATCTAAAAATTCATTGCTATTGAAAGTTTGGGAGCGCGGTGTTGGTTTGACCAAGGCGTGTGGGACAGCGGCTTGCGGCGCGGGGGTTGCAGCGGCGCGCAAAAAACTTACTGGGCGCAATGTGGCTGTCTCGTTACCGGGTGGTGATTTGCAAATATATTGGCGCGAAGCGGATGATCATATTTTAATGACAGGGCCGATTGAAGTTGAGTATAAGGGTGAGATTGATCTTGCCAACTACCCAGCATGACCCCTTTTGAATATTGTAAAGTGTATGGATGAAAAACCAAAAATTGTGACCTTTGGATGTCGGCTTAACTCTTATGAATCTGAGGTGATGAGCGAACATGTGCAAACGGCAGGGCTTGAGAATACCATTCTCATTAATAGCTGTGCCGTGACCAATGAGGCCGTGCGCCAGGCGCGCCAAACCATTCGTAAATTAAGACGTGAAAATAAAGATGCAAAAATCATTGTGACTGGGTGCGCCGCCCAGATTGACCCGGGTATGTTCACTGAGATGGATGAGGTGGATTTTGTCATTGGGAATGATGAGAAAATGAAGTTAGAGACGTTTTCTCAATTGAGCCTTGATGAATTGGAACGTTGTAGCGTGAATGATATTATGTCTGTGCGCGAGACAGCGGGGCATCTTATTTCTGCCTTTGGAGGGCGCGCGCGCGCTTATGTCCAGGTGCAAAATGGGTGTGATCATCGGTGTACGTTTTGTATCATTCCGTTTGGACGTGGTAATTCGCGCTCTGTCCCTTTAGGGGAGATTGTGCGGCAAATTCAACATTTGGTTGATGAGGGTTATAAGGAAGTGGTGCTCACGGGGGTGGATATCACTGCCTATGGCCGCGATCTGCCGGGGCAACTTAGTCTTGGGAAGCTTTGTCAAAAAATATTGGAATTTGTGCCTGATTTGGCGCGGTTGCGGATTTCATCAATTGATTCTGTTGAGGCGGATGAGGCGTTGATGGATGTGATTGCCAATGATCGGCGGTTGATGCCGCATTTGCATCTTTCTTTGCAGTCTGGGGACGATATGATTTTAAAACGCATGAAAAGGCGCCATAGCCGCGCCGATGCGATTGCGTTTTGTCGCCAGGTGCGTGAGTTGCGCCCTGAGATTGTTTATGGTGCTGATATCATTGCGGGCTTTCCAACTGAGACAGAGGAGATGTTTGAGAATAGTTTGGCGCTGATCGAGGACTGTGGTTTGACCTTCTTGCATGTGTTTCCGTTTTCGCCGCGCCCGGACACACCGGCTGCGAGGATGCCGCAATTGCAAAGGGCCGTTATTAAAGAGCGCGCGGCGCGGTTGCGGGCTAAAGGTGATGAGCGGTTGGCGGCTTATCTAAAGGGGTTAGAGGGGCAGGCTGTTGAGCTGTTGATGGAGCGCGATCAGGTTGGCCGGGCAGAGACATTTGTTGAAGTGACAGTGGATGGCCCCTTTCAGCCTGGAGCAATCATTCGTGCCAAAGTGCTTGTGCAAGATGATGGGGCTTTGATGGGGGAAGTTTTGGTATGAGTGGCCAAGAGAAAAAAGGGATGTTTGGACGATTGTTTGGCAAGAAGCCAAGTTCAGCCCCTGAAATTGAGGATGAGACTGAGACTGAGATTAGGACTGAGACTGAGACTGAGACAGAGATTGGGACTGAGCTTGGGGCTGAGTCTGAAGTTGAAATTTCCTCGACGACTGTGCCGAGTGGTGAGAGCGTAGCTGTTGTCGAACAAGGATCGGCGCTGGCCGTCGATTTGGGAGAAAGTGAAGCGCCAGAGGGGCATAATTCTTCTAAGGAGGGGCCTTTAAAGGATGAAGCTGTAGCTGGTGTAGAAGAAAAAACGAAAGAAAAAGGGTGGTTCTCTCGTTTGAAAGCGGGGTTATCAAAATCTTCTTCTAAGTTAACGACAGGCATTTCAGATATTTTCACCAAATCAAAGCTGGATGATCAGGCTTTGGAAGATTTGGAAGACTTGCTGATCCAATCAGATCTTGGTGTGGCTATGGCCATGCGGATAACAGAGCAGCTTGCCGCCAGCCGGTATGACAAAGAGATTTCAGATAAAGATGTGCGGACTGTTTTGGCCCATGAGGTGGTCGCTATTTTAGAGCCGGTGGCCAAGCCGTTACTTATTGAAGGTGGGCACAAGCCGCATATTTTATTGATGGTGGGGGTGAATGGGGCTGGCAAAACCACCACGATTGGTAAACTGGCTCAAAAATTTAGGCAAGAGGGTAAGAGCGTGATGATGGCGGCCGGTGATACATTTCGCGCAGCTGCCATCGATCAGTTAAGAGTTTGGGGTGAGCGCACTGGGTCGGTCGTTGTGGCTGGTGATGAGGGGGCGGATGCTTCTGGTTTGGTGTATGAAGCTTTGCAAAATGCAAGAGATCAAAAGGTTGATGTGTTGATGATTGATACGGCCGGCCGGTTGCAGAATAAAGCCAATTTGATGGCTGAGCTTGAAAAGATTGTTCGGGTGATAAAGAAGTTCGACCCAACCGGGCCGCATGATGTTTTGCTAACGCTTGATGCGACAACAGGGCAAAATGCTCTTAATCAGGTTGAGGTGTTTGAAAAAACGGCTGGGGTTACTGGGCTTATCATGACGAAACTCGATGGAACTGCACGGGGGGGGATTTTGGTGGCGATTGCGGATAAATACCGCCTTCCTATTCACGCTATCGGCGTTGGTGAGAGTCTTGAAGATATGCAGCCCTTTGAGCCAGAAGAGTTTGCTAACGCGATTGCTGACTTATAATATTTGATTGTTCGTGTTTAATTTTTCCAAATGGGAAATGGTGATATATGAAATTTCTTTTAGAGCTTGGACCTTTGTTGATCTTTTTTGGGATCTATAAATATTATGACCTAATGACAGCAACCATGGCGTTAATGGTCACGACTTTGGTTTCATTGTTGATTTTTTGGTTCGTCTATAAAAAGGTGGCTATGATGCCGCTTGTGACAGCTGTGTTGGTAATGATTTTTGGGGGGCTGACGCTTTATTTTGATGACACGTTTTTTATCAAAATAAAGCCAACGATTATTTATATTCTATTCGCCAGTGCTTTGTTGGGGGGGCTGTTTTTTAAACGGCCTTTGATGAAATCTATACTGGGCCAGAATGTGCAATTGACTGATGCGGGTTGGTTTAAAATGAGCTTGCATTGGGGATTGTTCTTTCTGTGTTTGGCTGGGTTGAATGAATTGGTATGGCGTAATTTTGATGAGGGTAGTTGGGTGCAGTTTAAGACCTTTATTATCTTGCCATTGACCTTGGTATTCTCAGTTCTGCAACTGACATTGATACGCGGTGAAATTATAGAGCCTGATAAAGATCAAGCTGCAGACTAATGAGCTTGTGTCATTTTTATATGTTCAGATTGCTGTCGTTCTGACGTTCTGGCGGTGGGACATTATGGTTCGTTTGCGTCTTGTTATGTTTGTTGATTGATTTTACTTCTGAATTTTTATTTCCCTCATAAATGATTTTTTCTAATCGGTTTAAGGTCTATTCAACCTTAGATTAAAAATGACTTGACTATGCACGTATAAAGAGTATGTTTCTAATTAACCAAATAAGTGCATATGTCTAGTATTAGCTAGTATTGGTTGAATTCATTGAGGTGAATTGAATTTAAATTTGTGGGGAAATATTATGATGTTACATCAAGATTTGGTTTCGAACGAAGAAAATATTGGTAATTCTGCGATCCATTTGCTGCACCGTGCAGGCCAGTGTGCAGGTGATGTTTTTGGACAGAGAGTGAAAGCTGCTGGTTTAACACCTCGGCAATATGTTGTTCTATCCACCGTTGCGCAAAATGAAGGGCTTAACCAAACAGATCTGGTGCTCAGAACTGGGGTTGATCGATCAACGCTAGCTGACATTGTGCGGCGGATGCAAAATAAGGGGCTTATATATAGAAAACGTAAGTTGCGTGATGCGCGTGCTTATGCCGTTTTTATTACTGAGCAGGGCCAAGAAATTTTAAGTGAGGCTAAGCCGTCTGCAGCGGCGGCTGACCAACGACTGTTAAATGCCTTGCCTCCTGAACGTAGAGAGGCCTTTCTTGACACGCTGCATATGCTTGTTGAGAACATACATAATGCGAGTTTTCATCAATAATCTTTAGCGGTTGAAATATGGCTTGATGAAGCTTGTGTTTTGCGGGGTGGGTGAGGTTATTTTTAATAGATGAGAAACTGTTTAGATTTTCCTCGCCCTTTCATTTTTAAATACAGCGATCCAAAATATTTGGGTCGCTGTATTTATTTATAGATTTTGGATTTAGTCTTTTTCACTAAATAGGCTGAGCATTTTTTTATGATGGGCTTCACTTTTGTGCACCCAAATGACGAGCCCTATCAGAGTGAAAATAGAAATGGCGTATGCGGCGATGATAAAGTTTGAATAGGGGCCAAGGCTTTGCATGGTGGGACCTTTTTGTGTTTGGGTTAATTGGTTTCTTGAATTTGTGTGGCTTGATGAGCTTGTCGTTGTTGTTGGGCGATGGTGCGACGGCGGAAAATTTCTGCGCGCATGGCTTTCATATGTAGATAAGTAAACAATATGGCGTAAGAGATGATCATAATGAACAGTGGGATTAGAAACTCTGTTGAGACTTGACCGCGCATGATGCCAGCTGGTTGATGGAGGGTGAATTGTGACCATTCAACTGACCATTTAATAATGGGCAAAAGGATGACACCAGTAAGGGCGAGAATGGCGGTGATTTTACCAGCTTGTCCTTCATCATCAATGGCGCCTCGCAGTGTAATTAAGCCAATATATAGCAGAAATAAAACCAACACTGATGTCATGCGCAGATCCCATTGCCAATATGTGCCCCAATCAGGACGGCCCCAAATTGAGCCGGTGACCAGACATAAAAAAGTGAAAACAGCGCCTATGATGGCAGCGGACTTTGCGCTGACATCGGCTATGGGATGGCGCCAAACTAACAACCCAAAACTTGAAATGGCAACCAAGACATAGCCCATTTGGGAGATTAAAGCGGCTGGCACATGGACAAACATAATGATGGCGGTGGCGCCCATTTCTTCTTCTGGTGGGGTTTTAAAAAAGGCCCAGTACAGACCTGTGCAAATGCCGATTAAGGAAAGGGCACCAAGCCAGGGTAAAACAATTTGAGAAAATTTTAGAAATTTACTGGGGTTGGCCAAATGGTTGATGGTGTTGTTTATTCGTTCAATTAGCGTTTTCATCGTCTATTTTTACCTTAACTTACGCCTAATGAGGTCTTTTTGTTGCTGTTTGGGTTATTTAATCATCAATAGAATTTAATTCAAATTAAACCTCAGGGCCCAAGCGGTTGGAAATGGGGCTAAGACCATTGATGTTAAAGAGATAGCGGCCAAGAGAGCCAATGAATTTTCATAATTACCACTGGCAAATAGATAGCCTGTGGTTGTGCTGACCCCAAACATTAAGGTTGGGATAAAAAAGGGTAATATCAGCAAAGGGAGTAAGAGGCCCCCGCGCTTTAGGCCTAAGGTTAGGCCAGCTCCTAGAGCGCCTAAAAAGCTTAAGGCTGGCGTGCCGATAAGGGCAGCGAGGGTGAGAATGCCAAATTGATTGGGAGATAAATTCATCAATAGGCCTAGGGCTGGTGTCATTAAGCTTAAGGGCACGCCCACTGTCAGCCAGTGTGCCAAGGCCTTGGCAAATGCGACCCATTCTAAAGGCATAGATCCATGGAGCATTAACTCTAGTGTGCCTTCTTCATAATCAGTTAGAAAGACACGGTCTAGGGATAGCAACAAGGAAAGCAGCAAGGTTACCCATAAAACACCAGGGGCGATTTGATTGAGCAAATTAAGATCAGGCCCTATGCTTAAAGGGATCAAAGTGACAACGATTAGGCTAAAGCCTAGGGCTATTCCTAACGTCCCGCCTTCCTTGATGCTTAAGAGAATATCGCGTTTTAAAAGGGCATAAAAGGGACTGCTCATATGAGGGCCTCCCATTCTTGGTCTATTGGTTGGCTTAGTTTTATGCTTTGGGTGAAGGGGATCTCTAGAGGGATGTGAGTGGCGGCGATAAGGAGGCCGCCATTTTGTAAATGTTGGTTGGCTTCATCAACGATTAATTTAACGGATATTTGGTCAAGGGAAACTGTCGGTTCATCAAGTAGCCATAGGGGACGTTTTGACATGGAGAGTCGGGACAATCCAAGACGTCTTTTTTGTCCTTGTGAAAGGTAGCCGGCTGGAATGTGCAGTAAATTCTTTAAGCTGTATTTTTGTGCAATTTTCCCCAAGGGGGTTTTGCTGGTATAGAAGTTGGCCCAAAATTCTAGGTTTTCTAAAACGGTGAGGCTGGTACGAATGCCGTTTTTGTGGCCAATATAGTGAATTTTTTCGTGTAAAAGCTGGTCGTCTACGGACTGTTCTTGTTCAGGATGTGTTACTTTGGCGGTAGCTATATGTCCTTTGTTTGGGGTTATAAACCCTGCTATGGCACGAATAAGAGTTGTTTTGCCAACGCCGTTGGGTCCACTTAGTTGTAGGCTTTCGCCCGGTCTTAACTTAAAGCTCAAGTCTTTGATTAATAATCGATTGCCTCGTCTGAGGTGTAAATTTTTAACGCGTAGTTCCATGCTTTATTCTTTTAAGGGGAATTTTGTTTTTTCGATAGTCATAAACTTCATTTAATATGCATTTTTTTGTTTATGGCGCTGTAATTTTTTTTAAAGCTTAAAAATTTTACCAAATTGGCTATAGAAATTTAAGCATATTCAGGTTATGCAGCATCAACGAAGAGTTTGGCCACTTAACTGTGCTGTTTCCTAAGACAACTTTTATGGTTCCATTGTGATTATGAAAGTTAAGGGCCTTGCATAAGGAGAGCAAAATTGACGTCTCAATCTCAGAAATCCCTTGATAGTTTTAAGTGTCGTACGACATTAGATGT
This sequence comes from Hyphomicrobiaceae bacterium, assembly GCA_021775775.1. Taxonomy (GTDB): domain Bacteria; phylum Pseudomonadota; class Alphaproteobacteria; order Rhizobiales; family HXMU1428-3; genus HXMU1428-3. Next base: position 11,127 of record JAJFHF010000002.1, on the reverse strand, counting down.
CAATGGTAAGACATATGAATATTTCTCACTGCCCGAAGCTGAAGCGAATGGTTTGGAGGGTCTGTCTTTGTTGCCCTTTTCACTGAAGGTTTTAGCGGAAAATTTGTTGCGCAATGAAGATGGGCGCTCGGTAACGGCTGATGATATTCGTGCTCTTGCGCAATGGGCTAAAGATCGCCGATCTGATGTTGAGATTGCTTACCGTCCGGCGCGGGTCTTAATGCAAGATTTTACGGGTGTGCCAGCGGTTGTTGATTTGGCAGCTATGCGTGAAGCAATGTCTAATATTGGCGGTGACCCTACAAAAATTAATCCTCTTGTTCCTGTTGACCTTGTGATTGATCACTCCGTGATGGTGGATTATTTTGGGCAGTTCGATAGTTTTGAGCGCAATGTGGAGCGCGAATATGAACGCAATAAAGAGCGTTATGAATTTTTGCGGTGGGGATCACAGGCCTTTGATAATTTCCGTGTGGTGCCGCCTGGTACGGGGATTTGCCATCAGGTCAATCTTGAATATTTAGCGCAAACCGTGTGGACCAAAGAGATTGATGGGGTCACACAGGCTTTTCCAGATACGTTGGTTGGTACTGATAGTCATACAACTATGGTCAATGGTTTGTCTGTACTTGGCTGGGGTGTTGGCGGTATTGAAGCCGAAGCAGCTATGCTTGGCCAGCCGATCTCAATGTTGATCCCTGAGGTTATTGGTTTCAAACTTGATGGACAGATGGCGGAAGGGATTACTGCCACTGACCTTGTGTTGCGGGTTGTTGAAATGCTGCGCCAGAAAGGTGTGGTGGGTAAATTTGTTGAATTTTATGGACCGGGCCTTGATCACCTGTCTTTGGAAGATCAAGCCACGATTGCCAATATGGCGCCTGAATATGGGGCGACTTGCGGCTTCTTTCCTGTCGATGATGACACGCTGAATTATTTAACGGCCACTGGCCGCCAGCCTGACCGGATTGCTTTGGTTAGCGCTTATTCAAAAGCGCAAGGTATGTTCCGTACGAGTGAAAGCGCTGACCCGGTGTTTAGTGATGTTTTGGAACTGGATGTCTGCGCTGTTGAACCAGCGATCTCTGGGCCTAAACGGCCGCAAGACCGGATCAATCTGCGTGAAGCCAAAGCCACTTTTGAGACGGTTATGGGCACTGAATATAATAAGTTGGATGAGCTTGAAACGCGGTTTCCAGTTGAGGGGCGCGATCATGACCTTGGACATGGTGATGTGATGATTGCGGCCATTACCTCTTGTACCAACACGTCGAACCCATCTGTGTTAATAGCCGCTGGGCTTTTGGCTAAGAAAGCGCGTGAGAAGGGTTTGCAGGTCAAGCCTTGGGTCAAGACTTCACTAGCCCCTGGTAGCCAGGTGGTAACGGATTACTTAGAAAAAGCCGGTTTGCAAGATGATCTGGATGCCTTGGGCTTTACTTTGGTTGGGTATGGGTGCACCACTTGCATTGGTAATTCAGGCCCTTTACCAAAAGAATTAGCTGATGCGATTCATAGCAATGATCTGGTTTCATGTTCTGTTTTATCAGGTAATCGTAATTTTGAGGGTCGGATTGGGCCTGATATTAAAGCTAACTTTTTGGCTTCACCGCCTTTGGTTGTGGCTTATGCATTGGCTGGGTCATTGCAAATTGACCTGACGAAAGAGCCTTTGGGTGTGGATGGGGACGACAAACCTGTTTATTTGGCTGATATTTGGCCAAGCAATCGTGAGATAGCTGAACTTGTGCGCGCTAATGTGACGGCTGAAATGTTTGCTAGTCGGTATGGCGATGTCTTTAAAGGTGATGAAAAGTGGCAAGCGATTGGTGGTTCCAAAGACCTAACTTATACTTGGGATCAGACCTCTACCTATGTCCAAAACCCGCCATATTTTGAGGGGCTTTCAATGCAGCCAGGTGATGTGAATGATATTGAAGAGGCGCGCATTTTGGGCTTGTTTGAAGATTCTATTACAACAGATCATATTTCACCAGCTGGCGTTATTAAATCAAACGGTCCAGCTGGAGATTATTTAAGTGAACACCAGGTGCCGGTGCAAGAGTTTAACTCTTATGGCTCCAGGCGCGGCAATCATGAAGTTATGATGCGGGGGACGTTTGCTAATATTCGCATTAAAAACCAAATGGTGCCTGGCACTGAAGGGGGGGTGACGGTTCACTATCCATCTGGTGATGAGTTGTCTATTTATGAGGCGGCAATGCGGTACCGGGCTGAAAATGTGCCGCTTGTTGTTTTTGCTGGCCAAGAATATGGCACGGGTTCTAGCCGGGATTGGGCGGCTAAGGGGACGACTTTGCTTGGTGTTCGGGCTGTGATTGCTTCTAGTTTTGAGCGTATTCACCGGTCTAATTTAATTGGAATGGGCGTTTTGCCGTTACAATTTGAGAGCCCAGATGAAGGTTGGAAAAAGTTAGGGCTGAGTGGTTCTGAGCTGGTTAGCATCCAAGGGCTTGATGATTTATCGCCGCGCTGTACGTTGATTGCTCATATTCAATCGGCTGATGGGCCTGTTCAAGAGGTGGGTTTGCTCTGCCGGATCGATACCGAAGATGAGCTGTCTTATTATCGTAATGGCGGTATTTTACAGTATGTCTTGAGAAATCTTGCGGCTTAATTTCTTGAGTTTACTTTTAGGTCAAACTTGAAAATTTAGAAACCAGCGAGCCGTTCATTCGGCTCGCTGGTTTTTTGTTTTTGGCTGGTAAAGAAAAAGTGAGGCTAATTGAAATGCACTTTATTTCATTACGGGTATAATTGAGATGTTTGGTAACAAATTTGGAGATCTGATGAATGTGGACAAGATATATGGCCAAAGCTGGGTTTATGGTTGTTGTTATGCTCAATGCTTTGTTTTTAGGATTTGAAGCGAGGGCTGAAAATGAACAACAAGGGGTGTCTCATCAAAATGTAGTGGAGCTGTTTACAAGCCAAGGGTGCTCGTCTTGTCCGGCAGCTGATTTGGTTTTGAAGAGTTTTGTGAACCGACCTGGTATCATTACGCTATCTTATTCTGTGGACTATTGGGATTATCTTGGATGGAAGGATACGTTTGGCAAGGCTGAGAATAGTAAGCGCCAACGAGATTATGCAAAGAGCCGCGGGGATATGGCTGTGTATACACCACAAGCTGTTGTGAACGGTGTGTCGCATATGAATGGTGCTCATAAAGCTTTGATTGAAAAAGAAATTAAAAGAACCGATGGTTTGTTGGACAAGCAATCGATCCAGCTTTCTGCGACTAAAGAGCGCCAAGCCATTCGTGTGGCTTTTAAGGGAAAATCAAAACCTAGTGGCAAGCCATTTGTTTTATGGATGTTACGGGTGAAGGATGTAGCTACTGTGAAAGTTAAGCGCGGCGAAAATTATGGCCGGGATCTTACTTATCATAATATTGTTTTGGGCGCGCAAAAGGTGGCGACTGTTGATTTAACAAAAGAGAGCATTAAGATTAAACAGCCTAAAGCGCTGAAAAGTGATGAACATCATGTGTTTTTGCTTCAAGTTGGGCTTACTGGTCCTATCGTTGGGGCAACTAAATTATAAAGAGGTTTTTTTCTTTTGTGGTCCTTGCTGCTTTATCAGCAGGTCACAGGCGTTAAACTCTGGATTGTTGCTTTTCGTTTATGGTTTTATAACAGATGCTTTGGTTCTGTTTGTTCATAAATTTGTTTAAGTCTGGCTTTTTGATTTGGTCTGTTTCAAATTTCGTTTGAATGGCAAATCTTGCTGGCGACAAATAAAAATCACTTTTTCCTTGTTCACTATGCCATATAAATGGGACATCTAATCAATAGATGGCCTGTTTTGGTCTGTGCCTAAGATGGAATTGATTTTAAGGGAGTTTGTCTGATGCGGTTGGGGCGATTGATTGTAGTATTCTTGATGTGTTTGATGGCCGTTGGCGCTTGTAGCCCTGGGGGTGAGACCACGTCTCAGGCACCGGACATTATGACTGAAAGTGCTGGTGAGGGTGACGATGAGAGCGCCTCAGTTGAGGAACTTAATCTTCCTCCAGTTGTTGCTCACAAACCTTCTACTAAACCTAAATTGAGGAAGTTTGAACTTTCAAAGGCTGAAAAAGATGGCTTTCACAAAGTTAAGGTTTTTTACGGCACTAACCGGAACAGGACCGGCAACCTTGAGGCGAATGAATTTTATGGAGCCTCTCGCGGGGGGATCAGTTATGGAATTTGTGAGGTGGCCATACCGCTTTCTCATAAAGCTGGTGTGCTTGAGGCGCCCAAGTGGTGGAAGCTTGAGTTTAATGAAGATCCTCAAAAGCATGTGGTTTTGCAAGATGTTAAGTCTGTTGAGTGGAGCGCACTTGCTGCTCAAGTGAATCAAACGTTGGCGCAAAGCTCTGGGCGAAATGCGTTTGTGTTTGTGCATGGTTATAATGTTGCGTTTAAAGATGCTGCACGGCGCACGGCGCAAATTCATCATGATTTGAAATTTGACGGTGCCCCAATTTTCTTTAGTTGGCCCTCACGTGGTGAGATAACGCTTACTTCTTATACCCATGATGAAACCAATGCGAAATGGTCCTACTCGTATCTGAAAGATTTCTTGATTAAAGTGGCCACGGATACGAAGGCAGATAATATTTATTTGGTGGCTCATTCTATGGGAACACGGGTGCTTTCAAATGCGGTGGCGAGCGTGATGAGTGAGAGACCTGATTTAAAAAAACGTTTTAAAGAGATTATTTTGGCAGCGCCTGATATCGATGCGGGCGTGTTTATTAATGATCTGGCCCCTAAATTGGTTGAAGCCTCCCTCAATACAACGCTTTATGCGGCTTCCGATGATCGGGCGCTTAAAACATCGCGCGAGGTGCATGGCGGGTTTCCTAGAGCTGGAGACGCCGGGGATAATCTGATTATTCTTGATGGGATTGATAGCATTGATGCGACGGGTGTGGATGCTAGTTTATTGCGCCATTCCTATTTTGTTGAAGCTGCTAATATATTGAATGATATTAAAGAGCTTATTGGGCTTTCAAAACCGGCCCATCAGCGCAGTTTTCTAATTCTGCAAAAACGAAGATCTGATGGACGCGCATTTTATAGTGTGAAGAAATAAATATAAAAATAATTTTCAATGGTTTATGTCTTTTTATTCAATGAGAATATGAAGCTTGTGCCCTTGCTATGATTGTTTTAGTCTATAGATCTTGTTTATAAAATGCTTTGGGATAAAGGGAGACTGTTTTGACACGTTTTTTTATGAGTATTGGCAATCTAGTATTTGCCTTTTTCTTGGGGTCCGTGGCGCTGGCTATTACGTTTATCCAATTTCCTGATTATTTTGATCAGGTGTTAAATTATGCAGAAATTATTCGAGCTAAGTTGATTACTTTGTTCCCTGCTTCTAATGATGGATTGCAGATTAAGAATCTTGTGCGATTTTTAATTGGAGAAACGCAGTTGGTTTTTATGTTCTTTGTGATTTTAGCGCGGATTGTTGTGTCACTGTTTATGTGGCTGGTGTCTTCTTTGCTTGGTCTCAAGAGCTAAAGTTACAGCTTTACCTTTTCTTTTGTTCAGATCTCAAGTTTATCGACCTCGATTTTGAGGTTCTTGATGATTTTAAGGGCTTTGCTTAGTTAACTTGGTTTTAATTATCCTCTCCTATAGTGACGATAAGGGGCTAGATCTCGGGTATGATCTGGATTCTTTATCAAGCGCTTAAGTTTTTCGTAGAAAATAAGCCTTTTATTGCCTTTGTATGGTTTTGCCAGCTAAGTACTGGTGTTTGTGCGAGGGCCGCCTTTTGGTATTGTGTAGGGTGGTATAGTTTATGAGTTGGTGGTCGAGGGATAAACCGCGCCGCGCGCCGCAAAAGCGTCGTTCGAGTTCGCGTGCTGGTGCTGCAAAGCCGCGTTCAGCTAAGGCAAGGACGGCTAAGACAAGGTCAGCTAAGACGATGTCTGGCACAAAAACTTCAGGAAAAACTGTAAGAGGGCAAACCAGTCAACGATCGACTGGCCGCAAATCTATGAGCGGTGTTAAAAGACGGGCAACCACTGGGGGCCGGCACTCAAGATCGGCTGGGGTTGACTTAGTTCGGGTGAATTTTTTTCCTTTTGGTTGGCTTTCTGGGTCTTCAAAAAAACGGTCTCAACCTGGTAGACGGGCACGTTCTAATAAACGCACAAAAAAGACGCCCATGAGTTTTGGTTGGATGCGCCCTGTTGTTTATTGGGGGTGTGTGGTTGGTGTTTGGTTGGCTATCGCTTTTGGGGGATTGATTGTTTTTTATAGCGTCACTTTGCCTGATCCGTTATTGGCTGGCCTAAAAAATCGCGGGCAGGCAATTCGGGTGCTGGCAAATGATGGTTCATTAATTGCTGAACGTGGTTTGGCTAAGAATTATGTTGGGATTTCTAAATTACCAAAGTTGGTTGGGCAAGGTGTTATCGCAATTGAAGACCGGCGTTTTTACTCTCATTTTGGGTTTGACCCGTTGGGATTCACCCGGGCTATGATTGTGAATGTGCGCGCGGGGCGTTTTGTCCAAGGGGGCTCAACGATTACCCAACAGTTGGCCAAGAATTTGTTTTTAAGTTCTGAGCGCACGCTAAGCCGAAAACTACAAGAAATGGGCTTGGCGCTGTGGCTGGAGACGAAATTCTCCAAGGATGAAATTTTAGAACTTTATTTGAACCGGGTTTATTTTGGTCATCAAGCTTATGGAATCGATCAAGCGGCACGGACTTATTTTGGCAAGCAGGCGAAAGATTTAGGGTTGGCTGAAGCTGCTATGTTAGCTGGTTTGTTGAAAGCGCCTTCCAAACTCAATCCTAAACGCAATTATAAATTGGCTAAAGTGCGTGCAGACTTGGTGCTAGGGGCAATGCGTGAGGAAGGATTTATCACGCCGCTAAGTGCTAAAACCGCGAGTGTCATGCCAGCGAAACTGCGCCAGCGTTACTTGCCGATTAATTCAAATTATATTGCTGATTGGATTGCCGAGTTGGTGCCTGAATATGTTTCAGATTTGAGTTCTGATATTGTTGTTAAGACCAGCATTGATCCTATCTTGCAGCGCAGTGCGAATAAAGCTGTGGTCTCCCATTTAAAGCGGGTGGGGCGCAAGCGAAGGGTTTCCCAAGCGGCGATTGTGATGATGTCTCCTGATGGCGGCGTTCGGGCAATGGTTGGTGGGCGTGATTATCAAAAAAGCCAATTTAACCGCGCGGTTCATAGCAAACGGCAAACAGGCTCGGTGTTTAAACCCATTGTCTATCTGGCAGCACTTGAGGCTGGTTATAAGCGTGCTAGCGTTGTGAATGATCGCCCAACTCGGTTTAATAAATGGAGGCCCAAAAACTATAAAAATAAATATAGAGGGCAAATTGATTTGGAGACGGCGCTTTCTGTTTCAAGCAATGTTGTGGCCGTGAAATTGATGGGCTCAGTTGGGGTAAACAAAACCATCGAAACTGCGAAACGTTTGGGCTTGGGCGGTGATTTTAGCAAAGACCTTTCTTTGGCTTTGGGCACAACGGAGCAATCTTTGATGGATATGACAGCGGCTTATATCCCGTTTGCTAATGGTGGGCGCGGGGTTGTGCCATATGTAATTACTAAAATTTCCACGGTGAAGGGTACCGTTTTATATCGCGCTCGTAATTTGGATTTGGGGCAGGTTATGGCCGCGCGACATGTGAATGATATGAACGGCATGTTGCGCCGCGTTGTTCGCACAGGTACGGGCAAACAAGCGCGCATTATTTCAGCCAGGGGCCGCCATGATTTTGCTGGTAAAACGGGTACCACGCAAAACTTTAAAGATGGGTGGTTTGTTGGCTATAGTTCTTATTATATAGCTGGGGTTTGGGTTGGTAATGATAATGGTCGGCCTATGAAACGGGTGACAGGTGGTGGGTTGCCCACTCAGATTTGGTCAGAAGCCATGAGCCATGCGCATATGGCGTTATCACCAAAAAGAATGATTGCTTCTAGTAAAGATCGTGTGCAACGCGATGGGTGGAAGGAAGTTGGTATGATCCGGCGTATTCGGCCCCAGTTTTTTGAAAAAGCTTTGTTGGAAAAATAAAAAAAAACCATTTTCAAAATGATATCTTTGAAAATGGTTTTTTATTTTGAAATAGATGAATTTTACTTTTTGTTGCGTTCAACTTTGGTATTGAACTTTATATTATCCGGTGCCTTAACAGGTGTTTTTGCGCGGGTATTGGCTTTGGCATATTTTTTTGGTAATGGCTCCAGAGCGATGGTTTCAGCTTCTCTTACTTTTCCTTGCATGGCATAGACCATGGCTAGGTTTTGCCGTACCTGGCGGGTGTAGCGTGCATCCCAAAGGGCTTGTTTTAAATGTTTTTCTGCTAGTTTATATTTGCCTGTCATTGCATATGCGAGACCAAGATTGTTTTGAATCGAAGCTTGGCTTGAATTTAATTTTGCAGCTTGTTTAAATAATTTGATGGCTGTTGGATTTTTGCCAGACCTTGCAGCTAAAACGCCTTGGGCGGTTAGAATTTTCCAATCTGCTTTTTTGTTTTTGCTAGCTTGGGTTAAAAGTTGTTTAGCAAGTCCGTTTTGCCCAGCATTGACAGCTATGCGGCCAAATTCACTGGTTAGCTTTTGATCTTGTGGATTTTTTAGATGAGCTTCCTCTAAGATGGTTAGCGCACGACCTTCTTGGCGGCTTTTCATTAAGGCTTTTGCATAACCAATTACATTTGCGCTATCATTTTTATTCGAGGAGAATTTTTTTTGCCAATGATCAAGTGCTTTGTCATTTTTAATTGAATGTGTATAGCGAGGATCGTTGTCTTTTAGACTGGCTGCACAACCTGCTAGAGTGGCGGTTGCTATTATTAAACAGCCAAGTTTAAAAATTTGGCTCGATTTGCTTTTTGTTTGAAATCGCTTTGAATTATTCATCTGTACTTCCACTTAACTAATGCCATTAACTCTTAAAGTGTTACTTTACGGCACAGCTCTCAACAAATGATTAACTAGAAAAAATATCTATTATTCTTGTGAGTTTGAATCATTATTAACTCTTCTTAACTATTCGTAGTAACGATTTGTTAAGATAACTTTGAAAGGTGTTTTTATGCAGGAATTTCAACCTACTAAAATCTATATTGAGCATCGTCTAAAGAAGAAAACAGTGCTGATTAGATGTGTTCCTGCTTCTTGCTTAGGCGAAATTTTATCCTCTGTTACGAAAGCTCAAAAAAAATGGATCGTGGGTAATGGGTTTAAAGCCAATGCTGGACAAGTGGCTCTGGTGCCTGGAGAAGAGGGACAGTTGCATGAAGTTTTGTTTGGTGTGGGGGACGCGAGTGAGGAGAATTGCGCTCATCTTGTTGGTGGATTACCGGCTAAATTACCAGATGGGGCCTATGAGTTTGAGGGAAGTTTAGCTGCTGACTTTGAGCTGGCTGTTTTGTGGGGGCTTGGGGCCTATCAATTTAATGCCTATAAAACTGAGGCTGTTGAGCGGTCTGTCTTGTTAAAATTGGGTAAAAAAATTGATACACAGGCTCTTTATAATCGTGTCGGCTCGGTTTATTTTGGCCGTGATTTAATTAATACACCGGCAAATGATTTAGGTCCCGATTATTATGAAACCGTGATCAAGAAGTTTGCCACTGGGTTTAAAGCTAAATGCCGTGTGGTTAAGGGAGAGGCGCTATTGTCTCAAAACTTTCCGATGATTCACGCTGTTGGGAGAGCTGCAACCCAAGAACCGCGGTTGATTGAATTGAATTGGGGCAAAAAGAGTGACCCTAAAGTGACGTTGGTTGGCAAGGGAATTTGCTTTGACACGGGCGGTCTTAATTTGAAGCCTGGTAATTCCATGAATTTGATGAAGAAGGATATGGGGGGCTCAGCTACCGCTCTTACTATTGCTTCAATGGTTATGGGAGCAAAGTTACCGATTTGTTTGCGCGTTTTATTGCCGATTGCTGAGAATAATATTTCTGGAAATGCTTTTCGCCCCGGTGATGTTTTATCAAGCCGTAAAGGGCTTCGTGTTGAGATTGGGAATACGGACGCGGAAGGGCGCTTGGTTTTGGCGGATGCGTTGGCATTGGCAGACGAACAGCCCGTTGATTTGCTACTTTGTTTTGCCACACTCACAGGGGCAGCACGTGTGGCGCTGGGGCCAGATTTGCCACCATTTTATAGCGATGATGATGTGTTGGCAGATGAACTTGAGGCGTGTGGTAAGGCTTGTGGTGATATGATGTGGCGATTGCCTTTTTGGGAACGTTATAATCAATGGTTGAGCTCTAAAATTGCTGATGTTAATCATATCTCTAATGGGGGCTTTGCTGGCTCAATTACAGCGGCGTTGTTTTTGCGTCGGTTTGTGGAGCGGGCAAATGTTTTTGCTCATTTTGATATTTATGGATGGACGCCTGAGACCTTGCCGGGCAAACCGTATGGCGGGGAGCCACAAACGGCCCGGGCTGTATTTGATTATTTGAAGAAGACTTATGGATAAAACTTTAAAAATAGACCCGCGAACCCATGCGTTTCGTGATGATTTAGCTGATGAGCGTTTAAAGGGGGTGGTTGAAGCTGCTCGCTATATTCCTGGTGATGAAGCGCATGTGCATTTGGATCGGTTGCCGGTTTTGGGGGAGCCGAGTTTTGATGCCGAGCTCATGACAGAGGCCTTGTATGGTGAAGGGGTGCGAATTTTTGAGATTAGGGATGGCTGGGCTTGGGGCCAGTTGATGATTGATGATTATGTGGGCTATATGCCCCTTGATGCGTTATCGCCGGGCTTTTTACCGCCTACCCATCGGGTCAGTGCGCTGCGCACCTTTGTTTATTCAAAGCCAAATATTAAATCCGCACCGCTTGAATTGATTTCGATGATGAGTCAATTTTCTATCTGCGGGGAAACAGATGAATTCTTTCACCTTAAAACGGGTGGGTATGTGGTTAAGCGCCATTGTGTGCCTATGGGCCTTTCTGATTCTAACAGTGATTTTGTTGCTGTTTGTGAACGAATGATCGGTACGCCTTATCTTTGGGGGGGGCGCACGACGCTTGGGTTGGATTGTTCTGCTTTGATCCAAATTGGGTTGATGGCTTGTGGCCATGTGGTGCG
>JAJFHF010000001.1 GCA_021775775.1 Hyphomicrobiaceae bacterium | reverse complement strand
TTTTGTTGTTGCAATTCTTCTTGGCGGCGCGGGCTCCATTTTAGTAAAACCTCTTCTAGTTCATAGCTCTCAAATGGTTTTGCTAAATGGTCATCCATGCCAGATTTTTTGCATTTTTCTTTATCTTCCGAGAATGCATTTGCGGTCATGGCAATGATTGGAATGTGTTTTGAGATACTTAATTGATGGGCGCTAAGATAGTTTCTAATATTTTGTGTGGCGGCGAATCCATCCATTTCAGGCATGTGAATGTCCATTAAAATATACTCAAGGGTCTGCCCCTTTTCATTCATTTGTTTTACTTTGTTAACGGCCGCTTTTCCATTGGTTACGTGGGTGACATTTGCCCCTAATTTTTTTAATAAAGTGCGCGCCAACAATGCATTGATTTCATTGTCTTCGACCAGCAAAATTGTTGGGCTCTGGTTGCCGCTCTCATCTGGCTTTACATCCTCATCATCTTGGTGAAAGTGATCGTCTAGGGGGCTTGCCTGAGGGTTGCTATAATCTTTGTTCAATACAGAAAAGAGGGACAGTGCGCGCACGGGCCTCGTCAGATAGGCATCAAGGCCAAGTTCTTGCATTGAGGGGAAATCTGATCGCTCGCTTATATCAAGTAGAACGACTTGGATTGGTTGTGTTGGGTTGTTGTTTAAATCTAGTTGGTTTTCTAACTCTTTTTGTAGTTTTTTAATGCGGGCATGGGCCGTTTGTGCATCGACAATTAAGGTATCAAATGGCGCGCCATTTTTGCCCGCTTTCATCAAAGCCTCAAGAGCTTGCTCGGGAGGGCTGTAAATTGCGTTCATGCCAACATGATTTAAAGTCGCCACCATCGTGTTCATTTCAATCTCTAACGAACCAGTAATGAGGATATTGTGCGCAAAATTAGGGAGCTGTGATGCGCAGTAAATCTGAGGTGCGTTGTTTTTGCTTTCCAGATCAAAAGTAACCTGGAAGGTTGACCCTTTTCCTAATGTCGAATCGACGGTGATTTCACCGTTCATTTTTTTAACTATTTTTTGGGTAATGGCTAAGCCCAGGCCTGTGCCTTCAAATTTTCTTGCATGGGAATTATCAACTTGTTCAAAATCTTCAAAGATGATTTTTTGGGCCCTTTTAGAAAGACCGATACCTGTATCACTGACGGTGATTTGAAGGGTGTGTTTTTCATTTAACTTTGGTTTTTCGAAATAGTCTTTTTCGCTTTTGCGCCTTGTTGGGTCTACGATCTCAATTGTAATGCCGCCCTTGTCGGTGAATTTAATGGCGTTGCCAATAAGATTGGTCAGGATTTGACGAAGGCGCACCTCATCTCCCATAAAAATTTGTGGTAAATCCGGGGTAATGAACCAGGCAATCTCAAGGCCCTTATCATGAGCGCGGGGTGCCAGAAGTTCGATTCCTGATTGAACGGTTTCGTGCAGATCAAAGGGTTGATTGTCTAGCTCTAATTTGCCGGCTTCGATTTTAGAGAAATCTAGAATTTGATCAATTAGAGATAATAAACTCTTGGCAGAAGAATTGATGGTGCGACAATAGTTTTTTTGATTTGCCGTTAGATTGGTGTCCATCATCAACCCAGTCATACCAAGAATGCCGTTCATCGGCGTGCGAATTTCATGGCTGATGGTTGCTAGAAACTGTCCTTTGGCTTTGTTGGCACTCTCTGCTTGCTCACGGGCATCTTGCAGTTCGCCTTCAGCGCGGATTTGCTCCGTTATATCACGGCCGATGGATTGAATTTCTGTGATGTTTAAATTTTCGTCAGTAACGGCAAATTCTTCCCATATATACCAACGATTTCCGTTTTGAGTTTTGAGCTGCTGTGTGTAGCTGCGCTGTTCGTCATCTGGTTTGAAATTTAGCGCGGGGGAGCGTTCGCCGCCTATGATGGCGGGGGTAAAAACATTGCCAATTTTAGCCTCAGGCCCACTCCCAAAGATGTGCGCGAATGGTTTGTTGGCATAGGTTAAAATGCCCTCTTGATCTCTGCGGATGATGATATCATTTTGGCTATCTAATAAATCGCGGTAGCGCGTTTGACTGTCGTTTAACTCCCACTGGACGTCGGAGACCTGTTCCACTCTTTGACTTAACTGGGATAATAGATCACTGGCTTCTCGTGTTTCTATTTTGGCTATATGCGTCCTATTTAACATATAGCTGCTCCCTAGTGTGAGCCCACTGGCTGCCAGCAAAACAAGCGCCCACTCAATTGAAAAAGATAGGCCTAATCCCACTAAGGAAACCAGCGCTAGGATTCCGCCCATTAATAGAGCGCTGAGACTTGCTGTGTAGAGCCATTCATTGATTGAGGTGAGATCTTCTTGGGTTTTTTGATGGTCCTTTAAACATGTGCGCGCACGCTGGACCAAATGCATTTGGCTATGCTGATTACCTTGATTAGAAGGATTATGGTTGGGGTCGCTGCGCACGTTTATCTCTGTATTTTTGGTGGTTTTATATCTTTTTTGAATATACCTGCCGTTCTTTTTACAAAGGCTTACTTTTTATAAAAAATTTCGTTTTAAAAGATGGTCCGATCTCTCAAAAAGAAACATTTTGGTCTGATTTTGGGTTTTGAACAGTATTTTGAGAGACCTGATGCCCAGATTGTGCTCGATAAGAGAGAGCTTCAGCCAAGTGAGCGCGTTCAACAGATGGGCTTCCTTCTAAATCAGCCAAGGTGCGCGCGACCCGCAGGGCTTTGTGAAACCCGCGCGCTGTCAGATTTAGCTTAATTGCCGCTTCTTTTAAGAGTGCCTTGCCTGCCTCATCTGGCGCGGTTATCTCACTTAAAATACTGGCTGAACAGGTTGCGTTTAAGACAGATGGGTCATTCGTTAATTTTTCAAATCGCTTCACTTGGATGGCACGGGCTGCAATGACCCTTTGCGCGATCTGAGCGCTGGTTTCTACTGGTCGTTCGTCAAGCAAATCCAGGGCTGTTACGGCGGGCACCTCAATTTGCAGGTCAATACGATCTAATAAGGGGCCTGAAATGCGTGCTTGATAACGACTGGCACAATTGGCCCCCTTTGCACAGGCAAAACCTGGTTCAAAGGCTTTACCACACCGGCATGGATTCATAGCTGCGATTAATTGAATTTTAGAAGGGTAAGTGATGCGATGGTTGGCCCGTGCGATCGAAGTTTCTCCCGATTCAAGGGGCTGGCGCAGGCTATCCAAAACTTGGCCTGAAAATTCTGGTAACTCATCGAGAAATAGGACGCCGTGATGAGCAAGCGCCACTTCACCAGGGCGCGGTTTTGAACCACCGCCCACGAGGGCTGCCATGGTGGCTGAGTGGTGGGGTGATCTGAACGGGCGCGCCTGGCTTAATTGGCCGCCCATTAACTCGCCTGCCAGACTTTGTATCATGGCAACTTCAAGCATTTCTTGGGGCGATAAGGGGGGCAAAATTGTTGGCAAGCGCGCAGCTAGCATGGTTTTACCAGCCCCTGGGGGACCAACCATGATTAGATTATGGCCGCCTGCCGCTGCTATTTCTAAAGCTCGTTTGGCACCTTCTTGGCCCTTAATATCTGCAATGTCTAATTGCGTTTCACTGCCAGATTTGTGGTTGTTTGTGCCAGGTTGCGGAGGGCTTAAGACTTGAGTGCCTTTGAAATGATTGATTAGTTCTAGCAAATGAGCGGGGCTTAAGATGTCCATCTCTTGATCAGCCCAGGCCGCTTCTGGCCCACATGTCTTTGGGCAAATAAGACCAAGCCCTTGGCGGTTGGCGGCAATGGCTGCTGGCAACGCACCAACCACAGGACTGATGCTGGCATCCAGTGCTAATTCCCCAATGGCAAGATAGGCGCTTAGCATATCTGAGGCGATCGCCCCGGTTGCTGCCATCAAGCCCAAAGCGATGGGCAAGTCATAATGGCTACCGATTTTGGGTAAATCAGCTGGTGCTAAATTGATGGTGATCCTTTTGGGCGGCAAACCGAGACCCAGCGCATTGAGGGCGGCGCGCACCCGCTCTCGGCTTTCAGCCACTGCCTTGTCTGGCAGACCGACAATTGTAAAGCTGGGCAATCCTGAAGCCACCTGAACTTGCACGGTGACCTCTTTGGCTTCTATGCCAATAAAAGCGACTGTTTTCACTTGTGCGTACATATTGCTTTTCACCTTTGCTCTCGTTTCAGATGGTCATTCATAAGTGTACCGCTTGTTACAAGCTAACAGGAAAGACAACGCTCATCAAGAACAAAATAAGAACATTTGGCGGTTAGCCCCCATAGCGATAATGGCCAGTGATTTTATATGACATCAAATCATCATCTAATTTGGGGCCAAGGCCAATATTGTGAACAATCATGAGATTTCCAGATATGCCCCTTTTATCAGAAACAATGGCGATGTGATCTTGTGAGAAGACTGCGTTTGGTATGTGATAGCTAACCAGATCACCGGGCTTGTAATCTTGGGGGGTTTGACTGACTTTGAGCGAGGCTCCTTTTTTGGTAAAGAATTTTCGCATCACCCTTACGCGGCGGTGGGCAATGTTCTTGTCACCGCCCATTGTACGATGGACTTGTTTTTGCAAATCAATGCCGACATCACGATAGGCACGAATGATAACATCGGTGCAAACGCCGAAATGAGCTGGGACATCCCCGCCAGGATAGGGAATGGCAAAATATTTTGGGTTATAGATAACCACATGTTTTGTGCGCGCATGGGCCGCTTTTACGAGCTTTTGATAAAAGGTTTCTTTTATATCTACGTTTGCTTGGTCGGCTTGGGCTGGAGGTTCGGCTTGAAGGTGATTGGGATTAAGGTTTGATAAAAGAGCAAAGCAAACAACAAAGACAATGGCCTTGAAGGTTTGAGCCTTGGTAAAAAAACCGTTCGCCCACGCATCACGCCGGTGCCTTTGTGGGAGGACTTTTTTGGTAAGATTTGAGACGAGAGAAGAGTGTATAGCTGTGCTCATTTGTATGAACTCACTGTTGTTTTAAACCTCTAGCGATTGATTATCAATGAGACTCAATTGCGGCCAGTGTTAGGCGGTGGCTGCTTGACGAACGACAGTTGAGTGTTTTTCTCTTTGAGGCAAATGTTGATTTAGAACATTATAAAAAATCTCACTGTCAATGGGTTTTGCCACAAACCCATCCATACCGGCTTCTAGGTAAGATGTTTTGTTTTCTAAATTCGTAATGGCTGAAAAAGCTATAATGGGGATTTTCTTTTCGTTTCTTTCTTCCCAAGTCCGATGCATCTCTATGCTTGTTTCGGGTCCATCTAAGATCGGCATCATCATATCCATTAAAATTAGATCAAACGCCTCTTTCTCAATAATGCTTATTGCGGATAGTCCATTATCTACACACTGAAAAGAGAGCCCGAACTTTTCTAGATACACTTCGACAAGCATTTGATTGAGATGATTATCCTCAACCACGAGAACACGCCCCTCTAATAACGGAAATTTCTGGCCCTGCTGATCGTTCGTTACAAGCTGATTTTGGGGCTCTTCTTTATTTATCGGCTCCCTGGTTTGATGAATGATCTGCTGTTCTTGATCAGGCACTTTTATCTCTTGGTCTTGCAAGACTGTATTTTCTGAAGTTGTATCTTCTACGGTTTTGTTTGGTAAGGTTGGTTTTTGTACGATGGCGCCTTGCTGTTTGCATTTAAAGCTAAGTGTGAATGAGCTGCCTTCGTTTTCTTGACTGGTACAAGTAAGGTTGCCGTTTAGCCCAGCTACGATCTTACGCGCTATCCAAAGGCCAAGGCCGCTTCCCATTATGGATTTGTCAATTGCATTGCTAGCTTGAACAAATGGTTTGAAAATCTTTTCTTGCTCTTCTTGGCTAATCCCTATGCCTGTGTCATTGACCTGAACGTAGATTTCATCCTCACCGGTGTCTAAGGGGTTTGACCAAACATTTAATGAGATTGAACCTTGATGCGTATATTTCAATGCGTTATTGGCCAGGTTATTTATAACTTGGCTTAATCTATTTGGATCTACGGTGATGGTTTGGGGCACATTACTTGCCATCTGCGCTGTAAAACTCAATCCCTTCGCCTCAGCTTGGGGCGCAATGGAGAGAGCCAATGTTGATAAAAATTTACCAAATTCGACGGTTTGAGGTTTAAAGTTTAAATGACCAGCATCGAGGCTGGCAAAGTTCAACATATCTTGGGTCGCGAGTGTAAGATTATCTGCCGCGAAAAATAAGGTGTTTACATAATGAGTTTGCGTCTCATCTAAGCTGGTACTTTTTAACAGCTCAGCCATTGCGCTAATTGCACCAATGGGCGTTTTAATTTCATGACTTACAAAGGCTAAGAGCTCTTGTTGGGCAGCCTCTTGCTGGCGCAACTTCTCAATCATCTTTTTTAACGATTGGTTTTCTGCCTTGAGATTTGATTGTGTGTTTTCTACGTCCATAGTCATGACTATTCGTTTTCCAAAGAGGGATTATGAAACCGAGCCTATTGTATAGTGAATACTATTGTAGGGAATAAGTTTACATTCCTCTAATCTTTGGCATTTTAATTCTGTTCTTAAAAAGAAGTTGTTTT